>NZ_UNRE01000004.1:0-300000 GCF_900537085.1 Agarivorans sp. Alg241-V36
CCGTAGGAGTCTGGGCCGTGTCTCAGTCCCAGTGTGGCTGATCATCCTCTCAAACCAGCTAGGGATCGTCGCCTTGGTGAGCCATTACCCCACCAACTAGCTAATCCCACTTGGGCTAATCAATACGCGAAAGGCTCCGAAGAGTCCCCTCCTTTGGTCCGAAGACATTATGCGGTATTAGCAGTCGTTTCCAACTGTTGTCCCCCACGTAAAGGCATATTCCCAAGCATTACTCACCCGTCCGCCGCTCGTCAGCAAAGTAGCAAGCTACTTTCTGTTACCGCTCGACTTGCATGTGTTAAGCCTGCCGCCAGCGTTCAATCTGAGCCATGATCAAACTCTTCAATCAAAAGTTTTTTCGCTCAAAGTTAAAAACTGAAATTATTACTGTTGTTACAGTGCAAGACTCCAGTTCACTTAAGCTTAATTTTTTCGCTTAAGGCCCTGTGAGTGCTCACACAGATTGCTTGATAAATTGTTAAAGAGCGTTGCTTCTTGTCGAAGCGAGGTGCGCATTCTACGCTTTCCTCTGTGGCTGTCAACCGCTTTTTAAAAGATTTTAAAAAGAAGTTTTTGAGCCGCTAATAAAGCCTCAGGCCTTACCAACCCTGACTTAGCCTTGCTGCGCTTTAGTGCGCTGCGTGCCGTGTCAGTGGAGGTGCATTATAGGGAAGACATTTCTTAAAGCAACAGTTATTTTGCTTTTTTAGCGATTATTGAAAGATAAAACTAAATTAGATTACTTAATAAGCAAAAAGTCGCTATTTAAGCGCCTTTTATCCAATTAAGTACTATTTTGTTATTTTTGGGGCTTGTCTTCGGAATCCGGTTCAATTGGCTGTTCAGCTTCTTTCACTTGGTTCTCCGAACGATGGCAATCTAAGTCTTCTTCATCACCAACAACGTGCTTAAACTTTAGATCCTTTACGGTGCGAACGGTATAGATTGGACCTGACACTGCATAGGCCGCAAACAGTGTAAATAGAATAACCGCGGGCTTAACCGCAATCACAATAAACACGAGTACGATAAGCAACACTGCAAAGAACGGTACGCGGCCTTTTAAGTCTATGCCCTTGAAGCTGTGGTATCGAAAGTTACTAACCATTAATAGACCACTTATCACAGTGATAAAACAGGCTACGAACTCTAGGCTGTTACCAGTAAACTGGAGATCTTGAGCAAACCACACCATGCCCGCTATTAATGCTGCGGCAGCTGGGCTGGCCAAACCTTGGAAAAAACGTTTATCAGCAATGCCCACTTGAGTATTAAAGCGGGCTAAACGTAAAGCCGCTCCAACGGTATACACAAATGCGGCTAACCAGCCTATTTTCCCTAAGTCGTGCAGTGCCCAGTTATAAACTACCAGTGCAGGAGCTATACCGAAGGACACCATGTCAGCCATTGAGTCATACTCCGCGCCGAAAGCACTCTCGGTATTGGTTAAGCGGGCAACCCGGCCATCTACCCCATCAAAAATCATAGCCACAAAAATGGCGATAGCTGCTGCTTCGAATTGGTCGTTCATTGATGCCACTACGGCATAAAACCCTGAAAACAATCCAGCAGTAGTAAACAAATTAGGGAGTAAGAAGATGCCTTTTTGGCGGGCGCCTTCGCTAACTTTTTGTTCAGTCATGTAAATACTCTATAAAACAGCCTTAAAACTTTGGCTAAAAATAGCATAAGCCCCTAAGTGTTAATAGCAATTCAAGGACAAAAGCGTAGCTATGAACTATATCTTAGACATGAGAATTAAATATTAGAGGGGGTTCATTTTTTAGGTCGACTAAACGCACAAATTGGTAGTAACACTATGGACATAGAAAGATTGACTAAACATTTGAGTTTAGATTCTCAGCAGATTAACCAATTTACTCAACTAGAACAGCGATACAATCGCTTGATGGATGACTTGTTTGGTTTTGAAGGCGATAGAAAACAAATGTGGAAAGCAATGCGTGAGTTGTTAAAAGAAAAAGATCAAGAGATAACCAAGCTGCTTAGCGACAGCCAAACTAAAAGTTATTTCAACTTAAAACAACTTCAAAGCCAACAACGTAAGCAAGCTAATTAGCTTGCTTACGCTCTACCCTTATTTAAAGGCTAACTGGCCATCTTCGAGCTCGATACGAATCGTTCTCCCCGGCTCAATCTGTCCAGAAAGAATCGCTTGAGCTAAAGGGTTTTCTAGCTGCTGCTGAATAGCACGTTTAAGCGGCCTAGCGCCATAAACCGGGTCAAACCCAGCTTGTCCGAGTTTATCTAATACCGCATCACTAAATTCCAACTTATAGCCTTTCTCTTCAAGACGCGGCACCAAGCGCTGAACTTGTATTCCGGCAATCGTGCGGATCTGTTCATGAGCTAAAGGATGGAATACCACCGACTCATCAATACGGTTAATGAACTCCGGTCTAAACTGCTGAGCTAACACTCCCATTAATGCCGTTTTAATCTCCTGATGGGTCATCTCGCCATGACGTTCTTGAATGATGTCTGAGCCAAGGTTAGATGTCATGATGATCACTGAGTTGCGAAAATCAACGGTACGCCCTTGCCCGTCGGTTAAGCGGCCATCGTCAAGCACTTGCAACAAGATGTTGAATACATCTGGATGCGCTTTCTCTACTTCATCCAATAAAATAACCGAATAGGGTCTGCGCCTTACCGCCTCAGTTAAGTAGCCACCTTCTTCATAACCTACATAGCCAGGAGGAGCACCTACTAAACGAGCTACCGAGTGCTTCTCCATAAACTCCGACATATCGATACGCACCATAGACTCTTCGGTATCAAACATAAATTCGGCTAAGGCTTTACATAACTCGGTTTTACCCACGCCAGTTGGTCCTAAAAATAGAAACGAACCAATTGGACGATTTGGGTCTGATAACCCTGCTCTACTACGGCGAATGGCATTTGAAACAGCTTCTACGGCTTCACTTTGGCCAATCACCCTGTCGTGCAACTGTTGCTCCATACGTAACAGTTTGTCTCGCTCACCTTCAAGCATCCGATTAACGGGAATGCCAGTCCAGCGCGACAACACATCGGCAATTTCGGCATCGGTAACTTTATTGCGCAATAAGCTCATATCTTGCATTTCAGCTTGAGAAGCTAAATCGAGCTGGCGTTCTAGCTCTGGTATGCGGCCATACTGCAACTCTGACATACGATTTAGATCGCCAGCACGGCGCGCAATATCCATATCCAAACGAGCTTGTTCTAAATCTGCTTTGATATGTTGAGTGCCAGATAAAGCGGCTTTTTCTGCCTTCCATACCTCATCTAGCTCTTTAAACTTGGCTTCTTTTTCCACCAGCTCTTCGTCAAGCAAGGCTAAGCGCTTAACACTGGCACTATCGGATTCTTTTTGCAGCGCTTGGCGCTCCAACTTCAGCTGGATTATTTTTCGCTCTAGCTTATCTAAAGCTTCGGGTTTGGAATCTATCTGCAAACGAATGCTGGACGCCGCTTCGTCAATAAGGTCGATAGCTTTATCGGGTAGCTGCCTATCGGAAATATAGCGATGCGACAAACTGGCCGCAGCAACAATGGCAGGATCGGTAATCTCTACTGAGTGGTGCAGCTCATAACGCTCTTTTAAGCCCCGCAAAATAGCAATGGTATCTTCAACATTGGGCTCTTCCACCAGCACTTTTTGGAAGCGGCGCTCTAAAGCAGCATCTTTTTCAATGTACTGTCGGTACTCGTTTAAGGTGGTCGCGCCTACACAATGCAGCTCGCCTCGTGCCAAAGCGGGTTTTAGCATATTGCCGGCATCCATGGCGCCGTCCCCTTTGCCGGCTCCAACCATGGTGTGCAACTCGTCGATGAACAGTATCACTTGGCCTTCTTCTTGAGAAAGCTCGTTGAGCACTGCTTTTAAACGCTCTTCAAACTCGCCACGATATTTTGCCCCTGCTACCAAGGAGCCCATATCCAGTGACAATACACGTTTGTTTTTTAGGCCTTCTGGCACTTCGTGATTAATAATCCGCTGGGCTAAACCTTCAGCAATGGCGGTTTTGCCCACCCCAGGTTCACCAATAAGTACTGGGTTATTTTTAGTACGACGCTGCAATACCTGCACTGTACGGCGAATTTCGTCATCACGGCCAATCACCGGGTCAAGTTTGCCCTGCTCGGCGCGCTCAGTAAGATCTATGGTGTATTTCTCTAACGCTTGGCGTTGGTCTTCGGCATTAGGGTCATCAACTTTTTGACCGCCGCGAATTTTGCCAATGGCTTTTTCAATGTTTTCTTTGGTTGCCCCAAGCTCGCGCATTATGTCGCCCAGCTTGCCTTTATCTTCGGTCACCGCTAAAAAGAAAATCTCGGAAGAGATAAACTTGTCTTTTCGTTTTTGGGCAAGTTTGTCGCAAAGGTTAAGAAGAACCACCAGCTGGTTGGAAAGTTGAACTTCTCCGCCTGTTCCTTCTACTCGAGGCAATTGCTCAAGGGCTTGAGAAAGCTGTGAGCGTAAAGCGCTACCTTCTATGCCCGCTTCTACTAATAAAGGTCGCAGAGAAGCGGCATCTTGATTAAGCATGGCCGACATTAAATGCACCGGCTCTATAAACTGGTGGTCGCGTCCTAATGCTAAGGATTGGGCGTCTGAAATGGCTAATTGAAATTTGCTGGTGAATCTATCTAGGCGCATGTCACACCTCCGCATATATTAAGCTATTAGTGATTATGTGGGATTAGATGCAAAAAAATTCAAGATAAATGGCATTAAAAAACCATCAAGACGATGGTTTTGTGAGCTTTATTGCTATTGACTAAGCCAAATGGCTGCAGCCATTCGCCCAGTTTGACCATCACGCCGGTAAGAAAAGAAACGTGAGGCATTATTGAAGGTGCAGCTTTCATCGGCATAAACATCAACCAAACCTAGCGCACTAAGGCGCTGTTTAGCCAGTTGATGGATATTGGCGTAATACTTACCGCTATTGGAGCTAGCCTTAAAAGCGCTGGCTGAGTGTGAGTCTTTAGCAACAAATTGCTGATAAACCTCTCCGCCCACTTCAAAGGCATCTGGGCCAATCGCTGGCCCAAACCAAGCCATTATCTCACTGGGAGCAATGTTCATTGCTGCCACGGTATTTTCTAGCACGCCATCGAGTAAACCGCGCCATCCAGCATGTGCTGCCGCCACTACACTGCCTTGTTTATCGCAAAAAAGCACTGGCAAACAATCTGCCGTCATTACTACACATACTGCGTTGTTTTGCTTAGCGATGCTGGCATCAGCCTCGACAAACTGCATACTTGCGAGACTCGCATCTACCACACGAGTGCTGTGAACTTGTTTTAACCAGCAAACTTGCGGTGGCATGTCTTGCTGAAAGTGCTGCCGGTTGGCTTGTACTGCGCCAGCCTCATCTTCTACATGATCGCCCAAGTTATAGGAATCATAAGAAGATTCACTAAACCCAGCTAAGCGATCACTGTAGATGGCTTTAACATTGGCTGGACAGGGCCAGTCGACCAGCAGCTTGGCCATTGCTAGCCTAAGTCTGGATTAAGTTTGTGATCAGCGCGTAAGGCTTCCGCAATATCCAACATATCTTGCGGCACTGGCGCGTGCCACTCCATCATTTCACCAGTAATCGGGTGCTCTAAACGCAACATTACCGCGTGTAGAGCCTGGCGCTGAAAACCACGCATGGCAGCAATAAGCTCTTCACTTGAACCTTTAGGTAGGCGTAAACGACCGTAGGTTTGGTCGCCTAATAAAGAATGACCAATATGCGCCATATGTACCCGAATTTGGTGAGTACGGCCAGTTTCTAAGCGTAAACGAATACGGGTGTGTTGACGAAACTTCTCGGCGACGCGGTAATGAGTTACCGCAGGCTTGCCGGTATTCACAACCGCCATGTGAGTGCGCTTAGTGGGATGGCGACCAATGGGTTCGTCAACTAAGCCACCGGCTGTCATTACGCCCATGGCAATCGCTTCATACTCACGGGTAACATGGCGAGCTTGCAGTGCTTCAACCAAGTGAGTTTGAGCAGGAACGGTTTTAGCCACCACCATTAAACCTGAAGTATCTTTATCTAAGCGGTGCACGATACCCGCACGGGCAACTTCGGCAATTGAAGGATAAAGATGCAATAAAGCATTTAATACAGTACCGCTATTGTTACCAGCACCAGGGTGCACCACCATGTTTATTGGTTTATTGATAACTAATATGTCGTCATCTTCGTAAACGATGTCGAGTTTAATATCTTCGGCTTGGGCTTCAACCACGTCTTCCAACACGGTGTTTAATACAATTTCTTCCCCGCCAACCACCTTTTCCCTTGGCTTAACTTTCAATTCGCCGTCTAAGCGAACACATTCGCCTAGGATCCATTCCTTGATCCGTGAACGAGAATAATCGGGAAATAATGCAGCTAACGCCTGATCGAGGCGAGCTCCTGCTAGCTCATCATCAACGATTGCACGCAACTCTAATGGTTGACTCATCTTAGGTTTTACCTCTATCGGGAAGGCCAAAACGGGCTATTGTAATCATTCTTAGCTTAAAGCATAGAAGAAAATGGTTTGTTAGATGCACCTCCCACTATATATGTCACTCGGTGATTGACGGTTTAAGTGGCATAGAGGATACTGTTTGCCCATTATTTGAGGTGTATAACCTAATACTTTTCGACCTTGAGACAAGTATTGCTATGTGGTTATCACAGAAACAACAAAGACGATTTTTAGTCCATGATACGCGTTTATAAGCAAACAATTTCAGTAATACTGCTCGGCTTAATACTTGGAGCCTGTTCTTCAAACTCGAAAGAAAAGCCAAAGATCCCAGATAAACCTGCGTCTGAACTGTATGCAGAAGCTCAAACCGCCATTAACAATGGTGCTTTTACTGATGCAGTAGAAAACTTAGAAGCCTTAGATACTCGTTATCCATTTGGCCCTTATTCTAATCAAGTACAGCTCGACCTTATCTACGTATATTACAAGCGTAGCGATACTGCGATGGGCTTAGCCAGCACCGATCGCTTTATTCGCAACAATCCAACTCACAGCGAGTTAGATTACGTGTATTACATGCGTGGCCTCACTAATATGGCGGCGGACTACAACTTATTCCAAAGTGTTGTTGGCATTGATCGTTTCGACCGTGACCCAAGCTTCTCTCGCCAAGCCTTTAACGATTTTAAAACCTTGATTAATCGTTACCCGCACAGTGATTATGCAGCTGATGCCAAACAACGTATGGTTCATTTGAAAGATAACTTAGCACGCTATGAAGTATCGGTAGCCCGTTACTATATTAAGCGCGAAGCGTATATTGGAGCGGTAAATCGTGCCCGCTATATTATTGAAAACTTCCCAGATACACCTTCTGCACGTGATGCGCTCAAGGTGATGGAAGACGGATACAAAGCCTTAGGCATTACCGATAAGGCAGAACAAACAGCACTGATACGAAGTGTGAATTAGTATTGAACAAGCATTAAAAAAGGCGAGCTAAGCTCGCCTTTTTTGCATCTGACTCTAATTAAATCGCATCTTCGTTTTCTTCACCAGTACGGATGCGGATAACGCGGTCTACATCGCGAACAAAGATTTTACCGTCACCGATTTTACCGGTTTGAGCTGTTTGAACGATAGTTTCAATACAGCGGTCTAAGTCATCTTGCTGTACAACCAGCTCAAGCTTCATTTTAGGTAAGAAATCTACTTTGTATTCTGCGCCGCGGTATAGCTCGGTATGTCCTTTTTGACGACCAAAGCCTTTTACTTCTGTAACCGTCATACCAGTAATACCAATTTCAGCTAAGGCTTCGCGAACATCATCCATTTTGAATGGCTTGATAATTGCCGTTACTTGCTTCATTTGTACTTCCTTATATTTATCATTTTGTTGAGTCTGTATGTTGTTTACTTTAAGCCAAGCGCAGACAAGTAACAACGCTGTAAACCGAGCTTAATTATCAAAACCACACAAAAAGTAGTAAAAAGAGAGCTTATTCACTAGTTAACAACATGTTTCTTAAAGTTTTTCTTCTCTCGCTGTACTAGGTACGCCTTTTCTCATTTAAGTCACTCGAAATTATACAGCGATGACAAAACCAACCCACGATTATTAAATGCTGTATCAATTAGCGCGTAATCTCAGCCATTCAAGGTTTACACCTTAAATGCAGCAAGGCTTTCCCCTTGCTCATTAGCAATAGCGGCTACCTGATCTGATTGCACTGATAGCTGATCAATTTGAGATTGGCGCAGCTGGCTTTGTTTCACTAAATCGTCCACCGCTTGATTAACATGGTGGCTGGCTTGGTTCTGCTCTGTAGTTGAGCGGGAAATACTAATTGTTTGCTGGCGAACCGTGCACACCGCCTGTTCAATATCATTCATGGCTAAGGATAAACGCTCACTGAGTTGCTGAGTTGACTGCATTTCATTTTGACAAGATGCCATCGACTCTCGCGCTTTATTGGTTGCACTATGCAGCGTATTAATCAGCTCACTGATGGAATCGGTTTGTTCACGGGTTTGCCCTGCTAATTTACGCACCTCATCAGCCACTACGGCAAATCCACGACCGTGCTGACCTGCACGCGCGGCTTCAATAGCAGCATTCAAAGCCAGCAAGTTAGTGCGCTCGGCGATGCTATTTATCACTTGAACCACCTCTCCCACTTGATCAACTTGTTGATCTAACTCACTCATTCGCTGAGCGTTTCGCTGCATTTTGTCGGCTAAGCCTTGCAAGTGAGCACTAGTATTTACCAAGGTTTGCTTGCCTTGCTCAGCCAACTCCGCGGACAACTGACTATCTTGTGCGGCGTTATTACCGGCGTTTGCAATGTCTCCCATGGTGGCATCCATTTGCACCACTGACGAGGCGATTAAAGCTATTCGGTTTTCTTTCTCAGCCAGTTGCTGCTGTTGGCTATGGGTGATTTTAGCACTAGCTTCAGCAGCTTGTTTAAGCTCAATACCGCGCTCTCTAAGTTGAGCGATATTACTTCGATTATGATCGCTAGCTTTATTCAACCAATTCGCTAGCTGCCTAAACTCTCGAGGACTCGATACATTACAACTATGGGTGAAGTCCCCTTGAGAAAGCTTATGGATAGCTTGGCCTATTTGTTTGATTCGACCGCGAACCAAACGAACAATGGCAATACACAAACCCACAAACACAACAATACCCACAGCGCTTAGCCCCAGCAATAAACGCTGACTACGTAACATGGTAGATTGGGTGTTTTGCTTAGCACTATCAATAATGACAGCGCCTTCAGCTAGCAGCTGCTATAAATGAATCTGGAGAATATCTAGAGGCTCCGACAGCTTGGCAATGTCTTTACTAATGGCATCCTTTAATATTACTTGCTGCGCCTGCAGACCAAATAAGCCGCTGTCCAACACTGCTTTTTCTAGGATACCGATGGCCATAGATACACTTGGGTACTCAGCCAATTCATGATTGTCATTTAGCAGAATATTGTAGTTAAAACGTAGCCTCGATACGTAACTCTGAATTTGCTTTAACTGGGTTTGCGCATTGCGCGGCTCTTGGGTGGTAACCAACTCTAACTCAGCATTCATTAAACTGGCCGCATCCGCGATAAAGGCATCATAAGCCATTTTCGATTCAGCAATATCGGCAAATAATATCGGCACTAAACGCGACATTTCGTCTCTGGCTGAGCCCATAGCATACAATACTAAACCTTGCGTAGCGGCAATTTCATGCTCTAACTCTAAACGCTTTTCTACACTCGCTAGCAAGCTCTGCATCTCTTGATTTAGCTCACCAACACTGCCAGTTATAAGCGCTTCCTCATCGCTTAATAGCTCTAAACCCTGGCTAAAATGAGTGAATACATTCAAGGCTAAAGTCACGGTATTTAGCTGCGCATCAAACAATTCACGTTGTTGGGAAAAAACCTCAGAGTTGGGGCTGCTAATGGTATTTCTCAGCTGTCGATCTAATTACAGGGCCGCTCTGTCAATTTGCGCCGCTAACTCAGCAACCGGTAAAGCCTGTTCATCTAGCTGCTTAAATGAGTGGCTAAGTTGATTCATTCCCCAAAGCGCAATCATCACAATGCCAGAGGCAATCGCAAATTGTAGCGCCATAGATAATGCAAGATGGTGGACTAAAGTGAGCTGTTTTTTGAAGGGCGGTTGTAAAAACATGTTTTGTTACCGCTAGAGATCCGCGGCCAGTTATAGGGGAGCTTTATGACACTTTTATGACCCACCCAAAGACATGAGATTAATCACACAAAGGCATGATTATTTTTTGTTAAAAACCGCAATTAGTTGAAAAAACATCTATAAAAATCAACTAAACCGACGACAAAAGCAGCAAGCCAACAATAAGGGTATACACTTAAAGTAACCACATTGTCCTGCCGAGAGCCTGCATGAAGCAAACTGGATTTACCCTGCTTGAACTAATGATAACCATTGCAATTGCCGTGGTACTTCTTGGCATAGGTGTACCCAGCATGAACAGTTTGTTTCAATCCATGGCAGCTGATGCATCAAGCAACCGGATGATGCGAGAAGTGCGTTTTGCTCGAAGCCAAGCAATTAACCTAAATCAACGAGTCGTAGTTTGCGCATTAAAGGCAAATGGCAGTGATTGCGGTGGAGAAGTGAATGCTGGTTTAAGCGTATTTGCCGACGATAACAGCAATGGCAAGTTGGATAGCGGAGAGAAAGTTTTGCTGGCAGCCGAGCCTTTTACTAAGGCTGGCAATATAGATTTTAAGGGTTCAATAGATTCATTTTCCTTTCAGAGCGATGGTTTAATTGCCGGAGCCTCTGGTAGCCTCTACTTTTGTTCTAGTGATAATAGCTACATTGAAGGCGTAGTTATCTCAAAAGGCGGCAACATTCGTTTTATCACCGACAGTGAAAAAAATAGTTGCCCTATTTAGACGCCTACTTTAATTAATATTCGAGCTCTGCAAATCGTACATTGGCAATATCACTGCTAAACACACTGTTGAATTCAACACATTCTATTTGAGAAATAGTGCCAAACTTTTGTGCGCTAGCGGCGTGGTCGGTATACCGTTGTTTTATTTCGGCTGTAATCTCCGCCATAGATTCTAGCCCCTTAGGCGAGGCGATCACTACTTGGTCATAACCTGTTGAGCCGGCCATATAACACTTAACGGTAATAGCCCAGCTTGAAGACATAGGCAAAATTACACATAACAAAATAACCAAACGTTTCATAAATCACCAACAATCAGCATTTGAATTGCCCGATGAATCTTCAGCAGATTTGCTGCCTTCATCATCGATAGAGAAAATTTTACAATCGCTATCAGCACTTAGCTGAGTGCCTAAGGCGGTGGCCTGGGCTGTAAAAGTACTCGCCGCCGCAGAGCTACTAACTGTAATAGCGTAATAGCCGTTCTCGGAGTTGTAAGAACTTGCACCCGAGGCCGCTAAACTCAAACTGGCGAGGTTAGCTGCATAGCTCGCATTGTCTGCATAATATTGTTCTTGTAATACCGCTAAGGTTGCCAGCTCTTTTTTAGCTTCACTACGCCGAGATTCGGCGACAAAAGAGGTATAAGCTGGGTACGCTACCGCCGCTAATATGGCAACAATAGCCACCGCAATCATTAGCTCCATTAAGGTCACACCACGCATCGAGTGTTTCATTTAGCCCTCATCAAAATAGAAGTAAATTTGTTTTGGACTCATGTCCATATTGGCTTCTCTAGAGCCTTCCTTACACTCGCCGGCATTTTCACAAGTATGATCCTTGTCTTCGTCTTGGTCATCAAACTCTAAGTCCTCGCCGGGGTCTCCACCAAATACCCTTACCACAGACTCGCCTTGCTCATCCTCGCCGGAGTGAATAATCAGATCATCGGGCACTTTATTATCTACATCATAGTAGCGACTGTTATTGATACTGGTCCCTATGTGCATGTCTACTGCGTAAGTACGGCCTTTACCAATGGTTGGGATAGTACAGGTTGCCGAGTTAGTCGTTTCAGGAATGAACGAGGTGAAATACAGCTCTCCGCCTAATACCAAGGCCGCTCCCAGCGATTTTTCACCATCCTCCACCAAGTTGTATACCCAACCTTTGGAAGCACCTAGGGCAATGAGTTGTGTTTCAATGGCGGTTTCATCACTTAAGGCACCAATCGGATCGCTAGTAATGTTGTAGAGATCGTTAGAAACA
Source organism: Agarivorans sp. Alg241-V36 (assembly GCF_900537085.1). Lineage (NCBI taxonomy): Bacteria > Pseudomonadati > Pseudomonadota > Gammaproteobacteria > Alteromonadales > Alteromonadaceae > Agarivorans > Agarivorans sp. Alg241-V36. Next base: position 12,206 of record NZ_UNRE01000004.1, read on the forward strand.
ATTGCAGTGGGCTGAGCATCGTCGTCAAGTGCGCCAAAATCGGTAACCTGAACATTGTAGTCGCGGAACATATAGAAGCGGTTATCCACTCCGTTGGGATCTTTATCACTCACGGGTTTTGTTCTATCTCCCGTTCCAATTAACACCGCATCGTAAGGGATCTGCTGAGAATCCGTAATCGTCACTTGGTTACTACCTTGCCCAGTGGTGATTCGAGTGAGCTTTTTCAGATAGGTTCTAACAATTACCGGCTCCGTGAAAAATTTACGCTTATCGGTAAGCACCGAGCTATCGCTAATGCTTGCCAAAGCGGTCATTTTCCACTTCGATTGGGTGGCTGAAAATAAATCCACTCGCCATACTTGCCCTCCGGTATCACCAAAGTACAAGCGATCAATATTGCCATCTCCGTCGCTGTCTAAGGTAGCGACTCTAGCCGGTATGCTGTGAGTCAAGCGGTCATCATCAGCTTCGGTAATGCTCCACACTAAGCTGCCATCTAAGGCATCAACAATAAATACGCCGCGACCTCTATCATCATCGCCAGGGGTGGTTAAGTCTTGGTTGCTATCGTAGCCACCACCAAATATCACAACTGGGTTACTATGGCCTGGTACATACCCGACTGTAGGTTGAGACCAGCTTTGACCAAGCTCAGACATGCCAGTACTTGAGCTGTCAATCCGCCACAACATTTTAGGTAAGTCAGGTTTAGTTAAGTCCATCGCATAATAGCCATCGCCGCCGCGGCGTAGCCCGGTAAACACCAGCACTTTGTCGCCACTGCTGCTGTACTTACCATCATTATCGGTATCTTTGAGTAATACCGTTGGCGTGCCGTCTACGCCATATACGTGTTGCGAACTAGCGATGTTGTTACGCAGGGTAAGTTGTCTGCCCAGTAGCTCATAAGGGAAAAAGGCCCAGCTTTCAGCAACGCTTGAGCCGGTATCTTTAAACATATGCATAGCACCACCATTAGTGCCTACAAGGATTCTTATGTCCATGTCATCAGGGTCAGTGCTATCAGCGGCAGCACCGCTACGTAAACCATAGTTAATCACTAAGGGACGTGAATGCAGCGGATCGCCCATTAAGTCACTGCGAATAGTGGTATTGGTATCTCCATCATCGTTATCAACGTCAGTACCACGGATCCAGCTAACATGCTCTGCTATATCGTCTTCAACTACACCGAGCTGATTGGCTAAATTGGCATTGCTACCCGCCTTTGAGACCAAGTTACTGGTAGTTAGTGTGGTGAAGCTGCCACTATCAGTTTGATTGAAATACACCATTCGCGCGTCATTACTGAGCAAGGTTTCAGAGACCCCTCCTAGCTCAACATTATTACCATCTTTAACTGAGGACCAAAACGTCTTGGCTTCGTCAATAATAGAACCATCTGCGCCAATAGCCGGGTTACCATTTTGATCCACCATATAGCCCTCAGAAGACAGCTCCAGCTTTTTCAAGTTGCCGCGCCAACGCGGGTTTAGTGAAGGCTTGAACATGGCGTAATACACTCTATCTAGCGTACGAGTGCGGTCAAAGTTGTTACTGGTTACTGCTGGAGAAACTAAAGAAGAGCTTTCTTCATAGATTCCGATTAAGGCCTGGCGAAAAGCCGCCTCTAAAGAGACACCATCCTCCGCAGGGTAAAAGCTTCCCTGAGCATTTTCGGCGGTAGCAGTTAACATTGCCGTGCCGCCTTCAATGACATCTTCACCAAAACCAATAGTAGATATTTTTGCGTACTGCCTACCCGTCATATTGGAGTTTATATCGTTGGTATTCATCCACTTAGATAACACCGGTAAATAACTGGTTGAGCTACCGGTGCCAAAACCAACCGGGTCTTTCCAAGTACAACCATTTACCGTAGTGGCATTATCACAGCCAAATACATTGTCAGTATTAATTGGTAGATTTTTGATATTGTCATTTTCACCGGCATCAACACTAGGAGTGCCATCGGTGACATAGATGATGTTAATTGAGCTATCACACCCCACTTCATAGGGTGACAAATAGCTACTAGATCCTCCGGAGGGTGTCTCGATAGTTTTATCTCGATCGTTCTTTTCGTTGTTATTGCCCCTATCGCCATAATCCACTGCTTCTCCAGCAAAGTAGTGCTTGGCCTCCATTAGCGTCTCAACCAAAGGGGTACCCCCATCGGCGGTGAGCTCAATAATGTCTGATATAAGATCCTGATTATCGTCGGACGCTTGAATTCCCCTAATCACTCTGCCGCCATCATTAGAGCGATTAAACACCATCAAACCAAACTTGACACCATTGATAGTGTTGAGCGCATTCTCCATGGCTTCTTGGGCGATTTCGATACGAGGTCGAGTAGTGGTTGCATCAGAGTGATGGTACCAACGAAGGTAATTAGCTGAATAAAGAGTAATTAGATAGCCATCATCAAAGCTGTCTTTGGTGGTTTGCTCGGCGTTGGCTTTATTTAGGGTATAAAAGTCTTCGGTATTATTTGCCGCGCCATTAATCGGGTAGCCCTGCGGAGCATCTACATAAGAGTTATTACTCTCGCGATATTGACCAGGGTTAATTGTGGAAACTACCTTATCCACAAAACTCCCGTCGGAAGCCTGCAGTTTTACTGTAAATGAACGAGGGTCTCCTTCGTCATCCAGTAAGCGACCATCACTTGCATGACTGTCAAGCTCGTAGTCATCCATGCAATCTAAAACAGTGTAATTTGCGCCATTATTTAGACGAACATCATCCCAGGCACCTGTGCCTCCTTGAACCCGATGCTCACGAAAGTAACCAGTAAAAATACCGTTTTTTGCTAAGGCTTCGTAAGAGGCAGCACAGTTATTGATATCCCAAACAAAGCGACGATCATCATTGGCACCAGTGGGAATATAGGAGCCATCAACACCGTTAACGGTGAAATAAATAAAGTCATTATCGAGGCTATTTTGAGAGCTCGCCGCAATGGGATAATTTTGATAACTAATATCGCCATTGCTGTCTCGGTTATACCCTTGGCGAGTGGTGATATTCCAAGCCATGCTGCCCGAAGTATCAAATATAATTAACACCTTAGGGTCGGCCGAACTTAAGCTATTAAAATCAAATAAAAATAACTCTGTATCATCAGCCCACACTGGAAGAGTTACTGCTGTGGAACACAGCCATGCAAGCAGTCCCGACTTTAACCGACCGTTCATCTGCTCTCTCCTTGTTGTATTGCCTGCTTGCTATGCAAGCAACTTTCCCGTTTTGGCTATAGCATCGGCTGCTCTATACCGGCAGCTATTGACGTTGAAGCTCGATTAGCCTTTCCATATGTTTTTGTTGCATCTACTCGTATGTAGCGGCATTGAGTGATGGCGTTATTACTACTGGCAGTAAAACTGCGCGCGCACACGCTATCTACAGTATGAACCATGCTCCCATCAGCCCCAGTGACCATAGTAGATACCGCCATAGACGCTGCAGGCGTCATCGCACCAATCACGCCTTGAAGGCTAGGCTCTAGAATTAACTCATTCATTTCACCTTCAAGTGAGTGTTCTGCGCCTACTCGGTCTCCCATTGCCGACACCACTTTTAATCCTTGGTTCGCGCTACTTAGTAACACCCCACCTAAAAAGCTTAAAATGAGCAAAAATAGCATTGCCACAAACAATGCTGCTCCATGCTGGCTTGTAGCCGTTTTTTGGCTAAACAAAACAGTTACTTGCATCAATACACCATATTTCTTAGGGATACGACAGACTCAAACAAGGCACGTCGATAATGGTCATTAGCAGCAGCCACGCTCAAATCGCCCAATTCGTAACTATTCCCATTAGTATAGTTTTTATCCTCGGTTAAGGAGCGAACCAGCAAAAATACTTTGGCGCCAATCACTCGGCCTTCACTCCATTGCTGAGGAGTCACGCTATCTGATGATACAAAGTCATTCACCACACCATCTTGAGTGGTATCGGTATCAACCCCAAGCAATACACGCATTCGTTCAATGCCTTCCACTAAAGGGCCAGAGCCCAAGATTTGCATGCCGCTGTTGTTATCAAGATATAGTTGACGCAACACTGGCAAACCCGATTGAGCGCTTACATCCAAGTAGTAAACAATATGTTGGTATTCCCATATTTGCCTACCTGGCATAGCCGCTTCGGTAGGCCAAGTATCATTAGAAGTAAATATCTGGGCGCTGGCAGCGTTTGCAGCAAAGTAGTAACGGTTAGCATCTAATGCCCCAGCGGATTGGATGGGCGAACCAATCACTCGTTTGATGCCGATAACATCGGAATCTACAACCAAGTTGCTACGGTTACTCACGCAACTGTATTGGCCGTTTAGAGAGTTTGAGTTATTAATCTGTCCTACAAACAGGGAGCTGAATCGGCCATCCACAGAGGGGAATGAGCCCTCTGGGGTACCGCCAACCCAATCTATTGTGCAATCATTTGCTGCGGTAACATCGCTGGCGACTAGCTCAACGCCAGATCCACGCACCATTGGGTTACCGGTATATTCGCCAAAAAAACCCACCATTCTTAAATCGCGGGTAATCAAGTGCATGGCAATACGGCCGCTCTCCATCAATTGTTCACTATGGTAGGTAGATTCGGTACTGCGTTGTGAGGCAACTAAAAAACTACTGATCCCCGCGGTTAAAAATAAGCCAATCACAATGGCAATTAGCCACTCAATAAGCGTAAAGCCTTGCTGAGTATGCTTGCTCATGAAGCCACCCGCGTGGTTAATGCCATCTTGCGACGCTTATCTGATTGTGAGCCGCAATTGGCAGTAACCGTATTGCTACTGGTAATGCTACTAAAAGACTGCCTAGACAACCAAGTAACCACTACCGTGAGCTCTCCATTAGCGCTTAACAATACGCAACCATTTGGCTTAACTAAACCCCCCTTCGCCCCGGCGGCTTTGGCATAGAGACCATACTCCCAATGGTAGAGATCGTAATTCACAACATCGGCAAGGCTGCAGGCTGTCATTAGCCCACTATTTTCAGCGCAAGCCGGCTTTGCTCTGGCTGTTTGCCCATCGCCCACGGTAACAGTGGCAGGATTATTAGCTTGCCAAGCAATATGGTTAAGGCGAACTCGTTCAACCATGTCTTCAGCTAAGATCATGGCAACGGTGCGTTGGTGAGTTTCGAAACTAGAGCGCTTGGCAACTGCTTGCATGGCAACTACCGCCAGCAGGCCTACCGCCAATATAAAAGAGGTTATGATAACCTCAATCAGAGTAAAACCTCTGACAGATGATGATATTGCTTGCATCCCTACCTACCCATCCTTGAAGCTGGTTTAGCGTCCGATAGTTCTGCCTTTCGAATCGACCAATTACTTAGGGTATAGCGCAAAAAAGAAGGCTATGCCTTCTTTTTTAATTTAAATGAGAGTTAACTCAATTAGTTAGTTTGGGTAACGCGTAGCTCTGCGGGGACTTCAAAAATGGTGTTTTCTTCACGGCCTGGATTTTCGACAACTGTTACGCCGCCCATCGCCTTAAGGCCAGATACTACTTCTTGAACCAGTACTTCGGGTGCGGAAGCACCGGCGGTAACACCAATGCGGCTATCAGCTTTAAACCACTGACAGTTAATGTCGCTAACCCCGTCGATAAGGTAGGCAGCCGCGCCAGACTTCTCAGCTTTTTCGCGTAGCCGGTTAGAGTTAGAAGAATTTTTAGACCCCACCACCAATACCACATCAGACTTTTCTGCAAGATCTTTTACTGCATCTTGACGGTTCTGGGTAGCGTAGCAAATATCGTCTTTACGCGGTCCTTGAATCTCTGGGAAGGTATCACGCAGGGCGTCAATAATTGCCGAGGTATCATCAACAGACAGCGTGGTCTGAGTACAGTAAAACAGTTGCTCTGGTTTTTTTACCTGCAACTTAGCTACATCTTCTACAGTTTCTACTAAGTAAATACCACCGTCAGCGTTGTCATACTGGCCCATAGTGCCGTTTACTTCAGGATGGCCGTGGTGGCCAATCAAGATACACTCAATACCTTTACGGCTAGCGCGAGTGACTTCCATATGCACTTTAGTCACTAAGGGGCAAGTTGCATCAAAGATCTTAAGGTCACGTTGTTTGGCTTCTGCACGAACAGCTTGAGAAACACCATGAGCACTGAAAATGCAAATACTGCCTTCAGGCACATCGCTCAGTTCATCAACAAATTCTGCACCACGTTTACGCAAGCCATCTACCACGTAGCGGTTATGAACCACTTCATGGCGCACATAAATTGGCGCGCCAAACATCTCTAAAGCGCGTTCTACAATAGAAATGGCGCGATCTACACCAGCACAAAAACCACGAGGGTTAGCTAACAGTATTTCCACCATCGCTCCTTAATTAACCGCTAAGATTTCTACTTCGAAAATGACCGTTTGACCAGCTAAAGGATGATTAAAATCAACCGTTACTGAATCACCAGTTACTTCACGTACGATGCCCGGAATTTCACTTCCATCTGGTTGAGCAAAAGCAATAATGCTGCCTTCTTCGGCTGGCGCTTCATCACCAAATTTGCTGCGCTCAAAGTACTTGATGTTATCAGGATTACTTTGGCCAAAAGCCTGCTCAGCCGTGAGTTCAAACTGGCTTTTATCACCAGTTTTTAAACCCAGCAAACAAGTTTCAAAACCCTCAGTCAAACTTCCATCACCCATTACCAGTTGAGCAGGCTTTGGGTAGTTGTAGGTACTTTCGGCAATCGAGCCATCACTTAGCTTTAGAACGAAGTGCAGCTCTACTGTGCTTCCTTGCTGAATCATTTAGTGTCCTTGGTTTGTGGTGACAAAAAGCTATCTAATACCAATAGTACTGCCCCTACACAAATGGCTGAGTCTGCAACGTTGAATGAAGGCCAGTGGTAAGAGCCAACATAAAAATCGAGGAAGTCGATAACGTAACCAAACACAACTCGGTCAAATACATTGCCAATGGCTCCGCCAAGTACTAAGGCGTAAGCAATCGCTGGCCACTTTTGCTCGGCAGGCGTTTTTTTCATCCACCAAACCAATAAGCCACTTACAAATATGGCAATGGCAGTGAAAAACCAGCGTTGCCAGCCACCAGCATCACTTAAAAAGCTAAAGGCTGCGCCGTAATTGCGCACCGATACCAAGTTAAAGAATGGCGTTACAGCAAGCGATTCATACAAGTCGAAATTTTTGGCAATGGCAAACTTGGTAACTTGGTCGACAATGAACACCACCACACTTAGCCATAGCCAACGCAATCCAGTGCTGTTTGATTTACTCACTGTGGCTTCATTATGCATAACTACGAGACTCACCTTCACCGGCTACGTTGGTTACACAGCGACCACATAAACTTGGGTGCTCGGCGTTTTGGCCAACATCTTCACGGTGGTGCCAACAGCGGTCACACTTCGCACCACTTGCCACTTCTACCATTACTTTAAGATTATCAAGCTCGGTAGCAGCCGCGCTATCACTTGCCTCAGTCAGTGCTTGTAAGCTTACTTCTGAAGTAAGTAGAACAAAACGTAACTCATCGCCAAGCTGGCTGAGTACTTGTTCTAGCTTGCTATCTACATAAAGGGTTACTTTAGCTTCTAGCGTGCCGCCAATTTTCTTATCACGACGCGCTTGCTCAAGATTTTTATTTACTTCATCACGAATGGTGATCAATTGAGCCCAGAACTCATCGTTCATCTGGCGGTCTTGAGGAAGTGCAGTAAGCCCTTCGTACCAAGCTTCAGTAAATACAAATTCGCTACGCTCACCTGGCAGTGCCTGCCAGATTTCGTCAGCAGTAAAGCTTAAGATTGGCGCAATCCAACGAGTTAGCGCTTCAGCAATGTGGAATAGCGCCGTTTGACAAGAGCGACGCGCTAAGCCATCGGTTTTAGCGGTATATTGACGATCTTTAATGATGTCTAAGTAAAAGCTACCCAATTCGATAGAACAGAAGTGCATTAGCTTTTGATAAACAACGTGGAATTGGTATTGCTCGTAAGCTTCTACAATTTCTTGTTGAACAGCAGCCGCACGACCCACAACCCAACGATCAAGCTCTACCATATCTTCACTAGCAACCAAGTGCTGCTCAGGCTCAAAACCAGCTAGGTTAGCAAGCAAGAAGCGCGAAGTATTACGAATACGACGATAAGCATCGGCGCTACGTTTGAATACTTCATCCGATACACTCATTTCTGCAGTGTAGTTGGTTGATGCAATCCACAAACGCAGAATATCAGAACCTAGTTTGTTCCAAACATCTTGCGGAGCAATACCATTGCCTAATGATTTAGAAAACTTATGGCCATTAGCATCAACGGTAAAGCCGTGAGTAAGTACTTGCTGGTATGGTGCTTTACCATTAATCGCAGTAGCAATCATTAGCGAAGACTGGAACCAACCACGGTGTTGGTCAGAGCCTTCTAAATACATGTCTGCTGCTTGGCCGTTAAACTCTTCACGGGCTGCAACCACACTTGAATGAGTTGAACCTGAGTCAAACCATACGTCTAAGGTATCTTCTACCTTACGGTATTGCTCAGCATCATTACCCAACAGCTCAGTGGCATCTAAATCCCACCATGCTTGAATGCCACTTTGTTCAACACGTTTAGCCACTTCTTCCATCAGCTCTACTGCGCGAGGATGCAATTCGTTGGTTTCACGATGAACAAACAAAGCAATCGGCACGCCCCAAGTACGCTGACGCGAGATACACCAATCTGGACGATTCTCTACCATGCTTTCAATGCGGCTTTGGCCCCAATCTGGGATCCACTGGGTTTTCTCAATTTCTTGCATCGCTTGCTTACGCAAACCATTTTGATCCATGCTCACAAACCACTGCGGCGTAGCACGGAAAATGATTGGCGTTTTATGGCGCCAACAATGTGGGTAGCTATGACGGTAAGCGTGATGATGTAGAAGTGCGCCAGTTTCTTTTAATTTTTCAACTACGTTGTCGTTGGCTTTAAACACATGCTGACCACCAAAGAATTCGGTATCGGCAAGGTAAACACCATTGTCACCCACTGGGTTGGCAACTTCTAAGTCGTATTTTTGGCCTACCGCGAAATCTTCTTGACCATGGCCAGGTGCGGTGTGGACACAACCGGTACCAGACTCTGTAGTCACATGGTCACCTAAAATCACAGGAACTTCAAAATCGTAAAATGGGTGCTTAACTTTAATCAGTTCAAGCGCCTCACCTTGGCAGTAACCTAAAGCATGGAAATGCGTTGCACCAAAGCGCTCTACACACTCTTCCATCAAGTCACGCGCTAAAATTAAGCGCTCTTTGCCAGCTTCAGTTTCAATTTGTACCAATACATACTCAAGATGAGCATTTAAGGCCACCGCGCGGTTAGCAGGTAAGGTCCACGGCGTTGTAGTCCAAATTACCGCAGAGATAGGACCTTCTCCGGTCACGCCTTCTGGGTGATCAAACTTGGCCAATACTTGCGCGTCATCCACAGCGGTAAAACGCACGTCGATAGCAGGAGAGGTTTTATCTTCATACTCAACCTCTGCTTCTGCTAACGCACTGCCACAGTCGGTACACCAATGCACTGGTTTAGAACCTTGCAATAAGTGGCCGTTATCGATGATTTTGGCCAAAGCACGGATGATATTGGCTTCGGTATCAAAGTTCATGGTTAGGTAAGGATTTTGCCAATCACCTAGGATACCCATGCGGATAAAGTCTTTACGTTGCCCGTCAATTTGCTTAGCCGCGTAGTCACGACACTTTTGACGAAACTCAGCAGCGGTTACTTTTTTACCCGGCTTGCCAACTTTCTTTTCTACTTGCAGCTCGATAGGTAAACCGTGACAGTCCCAGCCAGGTACATAAGGAGAGTCGTAGTCTGACAAAGTCTTCGACTTAATGATGATGTCTTTAAGCACCTTGTTAACCGCATGGCCAAGGTGAATATTGCCGTTGGCGTAAGGAGGGCCATCGTGCAAAATAAAGCTCTTCTTACCCTTTTTGGCCTGTCTAATTTGGCCGTACAGATCCTTTTCGCTCCAACGCTTAAGCATTGCAGGTTCGCGGTTGGCTAAATTACCACGCATCGGAAATTCAGTATCAGGTAGATTAAGAGTATCTTTATAGTCGCTCATCGAATCACTTTTCCAGTCAATTACTCTGCAAGGCCATAGTAGGCTTTTGCACGCTTAATATCGAGATTCACCTGAGCTTTCAGTGCGTCAAGCGAATCAAATTTTTGTTCATCTCGTATTTTTAACTGCGGTTCAACCACTAAACGTTGGCCATACAGATTGGCATCAAACTCAAATAAATGAGCTTCCACCAATAAATCTTTTCCTGCGGCGGTTGGCCGCCAACCAATATTAGCAATGCCCGAAAAGCGATGCTCTGGCTGATGTTGCACGTAAGCTTTAACCGCAAACACCCCGTGTAAGGGGCATACGTGGCGCGCTACTTTTAAGTTTGCGGTGGCAAAACCTAACTGGCGCCCCAGTTTTTGGCCATGAATTACCTTGCCATTAAAGCTAAATTTTCTACCCAGTAATTGAGCCACGCTAGAAAAATCAGCCTCGGCCAAATGCTGACGCAATAAGGTACTGCTAACTCGTTGCTGGTTTAAACAAAACGAGTCTGTCGCAGTAAGCTCAAAGCCATACAGTTTTTTAGCGGCTTGCAGGCTAGCAAAATTGCCTTCGCGCCCTTTACCAAAATGGAAGTCATCTCCCACCGCTAGGTATTTAATACCCAATAACTCTACCAGTAACTGGCGGACAAAATAGTCGGCACTCTGTTGCGCAAACTCATGACTAAATCGCACTACCAATAAGCGGTCAACACCTAAGTTTTTTAGCTGTTGGTACTTATCGCGAAATCGGCTAATCCGAGCAGGCGCTTTATCTTTAGCAAACACTTCAAGCGGTTGAGGCTCAAATATCATAACCACAGCGGGCAAAGCACGCTGGCGAGCTTGTTCAACTAAACGCTTTATCACTTGTTGATGGCCTAAGTGCACACCATCAAAATTGCCAATACTTAATGCACAGCCATAGTGACGCGCTTTAATGTTGCGTATTCCGCGAATTAACTCCATTCCCGCGCCTATTTCGTCAAAAACCGACGGATTATAGCTTGTTTAGTCCGCAGTTACAGCCCCGAAACTGCTTTTCAAGTGCGCTAATCTTATCCCTAGGCAAAATAGCAAAACTAGGTAGCCTGCCACTGCCGCAGCAACACAGATTAAAAGTTGCCAAACGCTCTCTGCCCAAGTTAGGGCAAACCATTGTTCAGCCATGGGAGATAGCCACAAAATCAGCCCGCCCATTGCCAGTGACGCAGCCACAATTTTGGCTAAACACACTGTTGTTGCAGCACTAAGTTTGTAAACACCTTGTTTATATAGGCCACGATAAAGCAGGCTGGCATTCAATAGGGCTGACAGCGCTGTGGCAATGGCCAAACCAACATACCCATAAGGAATAGCAAAAATAAAGTTAAAGCCCATATTGCTCACCATGGCAATGATGCCAATTTTCACCGGTGTTTTGGTATCTTGTCGTGAGTAATAACCTGGCGCTAGCACCTTCACCAGCATGAAAAACAGCAATCCACCGCTGTAGGCCATTAAGCTGTATGAGGCGTTAAGCACATCTTGCTGATCAAAGGCACCACGCATAAACAGTACTTGTAAAATTGGCTGGCCTAACAAAGCTAAGCCCACTGTTGCTGGAACGCCTAAAAAGCAAACCATGCGTACAGCCCAGTCCATGGTTTGCTGAAACTGCTGCGGGCTTTTATCTACATGACGCTGCGAAAGGCTGGGTAATATCACTGTCGCAATGGCGATGCCAAATAAGCCGAGCGGAAACTCCAACAAGCGATCAGAGTAATACAACCACGATATAGAACCGGTGATGAGGAAGCTGGCGATTAAGGTATCTAGCAACAAGTTAATTTGGCTTACCGATACACCAAACAATGCCGGGATCATTAAGGTACGAATTTTCACCACACCGGGGTGCTTCCAACCCCAACTTGGCTTGCGCAACAACTTAAGCTTAAACAAGAACGGCAATTGAAATAGAAACTGAATTAAGCCGCCAAAGAAAACTCCCATAGCCAAGCCAACTTCTGGTTGCTCAAGCTTAGGTGAAACGAAAATAGCAAAACCAATCACCGCTACGTTTAGTAGCACTGGGGTAAAGGCCGCCACGGCAAAACGGCCAAAGGCATTAAGAATCGCGCCTGATAAACCTGTGAAGGTGACAAACCATAAATAAGGAAAGGTAATTTTTAATAAAAATGCCGACAACTCAAACTTTGCTGCATCAGGGCCATCATTTAACCAAGAGATAAACCAACCGGTGCCAAATAGTGCGGCAATCAAGGGCGAACCAATAACGCCGAATAAGGTAACAATGGTAACCGCCAAGCCCAGCGTGCCGCTAACTTTAGCCACAAGCTCTCTTACTTCGTCTTCAGAACTCTTTTGCTTGTATTCGGTAAGCACCGGGACAAATGCTTGGGCAAAAGCGCCCTCTGCAAATAGGCGGCGCAAAAAATTGGGAATTTTATTGGCAAAGAAAAATACATCGGCAGCAACACCCGCTCCCATTAAGTTAGCTATCACCACATCGCGAGCCAAACCTAATATGCGGGAAATCAGGGTCATGGCGCTAACAATGGCGCCAGATTTTAACAAGGTTTTACTCAATGCACTGTCCTGTTGCTAATTTACACAAATTCCTCTGCCCTAACATTAAAAATGCTGGTAGAATCGCGGCACAGTTTAACCGCCTATAAAGATCGATGCTACGATCATGACGTTTAGTTAGGTTTTCCTTGCTTTGATATTTATACTTGGTTAAAAATTGTTTGACATAAACATGAAAAACGGGCATATTCCACGGCCTTAAAATTCATAATTCCAAGACAAAGTTCAGGAGTTACACTTGGCTAATATTAAGTCAGCTAAAAAACGCGCTATCCAAGCTGAAAAGCGTCGTCAACATAACGCTAGCCGTCGCTCTATGATGCGCACTAATTTGAAAAAAGTTATTGCAGCTATCGAAGCAGGCGATAAAGAAGCAGCTACAGCAGCATACCAAGCCGCTCAACCTATTTTAGACCGTTACGCGTCTAAAGGTTTGATCAGCAAAAACAAAGCAGCTCGTCATAAGAGCCGCATTGTTGCGAAAATCAACGCACTTTAATTTAAAGCGCTTGATAAAAAAAACCGGCCTTAGCCGGTTTTTTTATATCTGCAGTTTAGTGCGGGTTACTTGCAATACAGCTCGTGAAGCTTCCCTAGCACCGCTTTAGCCTCATCACTGGCTATTGAGTAGTAAATGGTTTGAGACTCCTTACGAGTGCTCACAAGCTGATCTTTTCGCAACCATGCTAAATGTTGAGATAAAGCAGACTGACTTAAGGTTACCCTTTGATTCAGCTCGCCTACCGTTAACTCCCCTTCCACCAAGTGGCATAAAATCATTAAACGGCTTTCATTAGCTAGGGCCTTTAATAACTTTAATGCAGGTTCGGCATTTTTTTGCATGTCTTGAATGTTCATCTTTCTACCTACTAACTCACTTAGGCCAAACTATACGTGAATTGGCTATAGCTCGCTAGGTTAATGCACAGGACTTGGCTTTTAGCACAACCACAAAAAAGCCGCAGTTAAGCGGCTTTAATTGAGCAAAGCAATGTCTTACTGAGCAATGATTCGATATTGCAAAGTCGCATCGTTGACTTCAACAACATAGCTTCCAACAATACCAGTGAAAATATCACCACCGGTTTGCTCAAGCGTGCCGTCGTTGTTGTTGTCACCATAGTTCGTTGACCAATCTCCGTTTAGATCAAACTTAAAACGTTGATTATTCTGGCCATCAAAGTCTACGCTAACTTGCCAAGTATTGTTTGCCACTAATGACATCGCCGAGGTTTGCCAAGCGTTAGCTGTACCACGGAAATACAATTGCTCGAAGTTACTGGTGAAATTAGCGTTAGGGTCAATGACCTCAACCACCACTGAGGCTTGCGCCGTTTTACCGCCATCATCCGTAACGGTTAAACCGATACTGTTAGAGCCTGCAGTATTATAGGTAACGGTGGTGGTTTCGCTGGTATCACCATTACTCCACAAATAGCTGGCAATAACCCCATCGCTGTCACTGGATCCCGCAGCACTATAGGTGATGCTTTGGCCAATATCGACTTGGGTTGTCGAAGCTCCAATTATCGCGTTTGGCGCTTGGTTAGCGTTAAGCTCAGTAATGCTGTAAGCCAAGGTTTGGTCATTCACTTCTAACAAGTAAGAACCCACCACATCGGTGAAGATATCCCCCCCAGTTTGCTCTAGAACTCCATCACTATTGGTATCACCGTAGTTTTGGGTCCAATCACCGCTCACATCTAACTTAAAGCGTTGCTCAGCTTGGCCGTCAAAATCAATCACAGCTTGCCAAGTATTATCCGCCACTAAATCCATGGCTGTTGTTGCCCAACCATTGGCAGTACCGCGGAAATAGAGCTGATTAAAGTTCTTAGCTTTCTCATCACTTTCAACACTTAACACGGCTTCTGCTGTTGCAGCAGCGCCTTCGTTGTCGGTTACCGTTAAGCTAATAGTTTGGCTGGCATTCACAACTACCGAAATCGAGCTAGTGGTTGCACCGGTGCTCCACAAGTAACTGGCAATTGAGCCATCTTCATCGCTTGAGCCTGCACCATCTAAAGTGACAGTAGTACCTGCTGCAACAGTTTGATTAGCAGGAGAAATACTCGCAACCGGTACTTTATTCGGGATTACCGTTAGGGTTACCGAGCTAGTAGCTGTTTTTCCTTGGTTGTCGGTAACGGTTAGGCTAATTGTTTGGGTATCATTAACAGTTACAGAGATCGACTCAGTAGATTCGCCTGTACTCCAACTGTAGCTAGCAATACTGCCGTCACTATCGCTAGAACCAGCACCACTTAAAGTAACAACAGTGCCTTTTGCTACCGATTGACTAGCAGGGCTAATTACTGCAACAGGCGCATTGTTGCCATCTAAACCATCAGGAATACCAGCAACAATTGCACCACCAGCTACGTTCCAGTCACCTTCGTCAATCTGGTAATTTTGACCACCGTTATTATCCCAAGCACCACTACAGTTATTGGTTACAAACTCTAGTTGGTTACCGTCTTCTAAATCAACGGTCAGGCTATACCAGTTATCACCCAAGCTTTGCATTGGTTCGCCAGGAGCGGTGGTCCAAGTTACTGTTCCATCTACAGAATAGTGCAAGCAAACTTGTCCCCAACCATTGGTATCTTGGTAATACAAGGTACTGGTTACAGATTGTCCGATAATTCGATAGGTCACACTGGTAGAAGCTTGTTGGCCAACGCTATCGGTAACAACTACCGAAATAGTAGTACGCTCGTTTAAGGTGACAGTAATGGAAGGGCTAGTTTCACCAGTACTCCATAAGTAGCTAGCAATTGGACCTTCTTCATCACTAGAACCGGCTGCACTTAAGGTAACAACCGTTCCTAACTCAACCTCTCCACCACTAGCGTCAATAAGCGCCGTAGGACGTTTATCACCCACCACTACATTGTCGGTAAAGAACATCGCTTCACCAGCAATAGCGCCATTTACATCTTCAACGGTTTTACCGCCAACGCTGCTAAATTGACCAGCGCCTACGTAAACTTGTTGGATCTCAGAGCGGCTTACGTTGCCTTTAGCGTCAGTTGCTTCAATGTAATAATCCAGCAACTGCTCTTGGTATTGGTCAATGTAGGTGAAGTACATGTTGCCGATTTTCTCAGCGGGTACAACTTCAAACATCTCTTTACCAGAAGGCTGCCAATCCACTCCATTCATATCACCGTTTAAGTCACGTTCGGTCATACTAAAGGTTTGCCATTCGCCAACCCGAGATGGGTCTACGTTAGGGTCGCCAGCATGCGCGCTTGGGTCGTAAAGCTTAAAGGTTTTATCGGTAGCAGTAGCCCACTTGTCTTTATGAACACGCACCTTAACTTTAATGTCTTGAATACCGCTTACGTCATAACCGTAGGTGTAAATCGCAAACTTGGTGTCGGCATATACGGTTGCCCAACCTTCCGCTTTACTTGAGTTAGCACTACCTGGGTTATAAGGATAGCGTTGTGGCCACCAAACAGAGGGGCCTGTTTTGTCTTGACCAAGGTTTGCTTCAACGTAAGGGGTAGTAAAGTGCAACGATTGGTTAAACGAAATAGTAGGTTTTACCCCATCATCAACGTTTTCATCGTAGTAACCAAAGCCCGAGTCGATTGAAGCCATTAAGAAGTACCAACCCAACTCTGCTGGGTTTGCACCGCCGGCATAGTTGTTCGCCTCATCGCCCTTAACTGGGTAAGACATCATCCAAGGGTTAAGCTGGTTGCCTGGGTAAGTGACTTCGTTATCCCGAGCGGTAGACGGGCTCCAATAGTTTGGATTATTGTCTAACCAAATTTGCTCTGCTGTTTTGGCATAGTTTTCAGCCGCTTGCAGTAAAGCAAAGTTACGCTCAAGATAATGGTAACCTAACTCTAGCGATACCATGTGCTCACGAGTGGCCACAAAATCAGTGCCATTCACGGTATTAAAGTCGGCCATTTGACCACGCCATACACCCATTGGGATATGCCAGTGGTACCAAGTTGGATCAGCAGACGAATCACGTGTATCAATCCAAGAACCGTCTTGAACATGCACAATGTCATCAGCGGGAATTGGGTAAGCTTTTAGGTATTCATCAACCCCCATACCTCGAACCGAACTATCAGCATAAGTAACATTGCCAGAGTTAGCCCAAGTGCCGCCATCACCAGCGCGGCCAGAGGAGTTATCGCCATCATGTGCAATGGTGAAATACTGAGTACGACCCAATGCTGCTGCGTCGCCCTCAAAGGCTTTTAGTACATCGGCAGTAATAGAGCCTTGATAACCCTCTTCCCAAGAGCTGGCTTGCTCTACAGGAATACCGGCTACTTTATGCTGCTCACCGGTTTCCGGATCAATGTATTGAACCCAGTGCGGAATAGACGCAAACGGGAACTTGTTATAAGTCACCTGCTGCTCATTGAACATATGTAGCTCTGTCCAAGCACCTACGTTACTCTCATTCTGTAAGTCGGCGCGGTTAGGCGGCGAAATCAAAGTATCTTTACCCGGATCATTTAAGTAAGGGTAGTCACGCAAAGTTCGAGAATAATGCACATTCCCGAGTACCGACCATTCAATACCCAACTTGGTTAATACTGGAATAATTCGCTCAGAAAAACCTAATTCGGTGGGGAAAAAGCCTTTAGATGATTTAAACGAATCACCCAGGAAGTAGTCCTGCGCTAAGGTAACATTTTGGTAGATAAGATCTTTTAAGAAATAGTCATTACCTACTAATGGTCCCATGGTGTGGTGACCAGAAAAGTGGATGGTATCTAGAGCATTATAACCGCCACTGGTTTTAGTACCATTTTGGGTATCACGCCAGTAAGCGCCCCAACCTAAATTGTAACCGTCTAAATTACCTAACTCGCCAAAACTCTGCACATTGTTAATCACTGATGCAGACATGGTGACATGCGTTTGGCTTTGCGGGTGGTTACCATTGTTGTTTCTGGCCGTATCCATTGGCCAGCTCAGATAAGCGCCTTTTTTAGCGTGATGCTGATAATAAGATACCAAGTCATCATGCGGCATGGGCGCACCGCTGCCAGGAATATAGAACGTGTAGTTTGCTGGAGGGTTGTTTTTAAGGTTAATGACTTGGCCGTCGTAGGTATACCGAATTGGATCACCTACAGCTAAACCTTCGTATTGGCTTACATCGTAGTAAGGCCAAAAATTTGGCATGTGGTTATGGTAGATATGGGTTGCTGCAATTTCCGCTTGCGCAGAGATCGACGCAGCCACCATACTTAAGGCGAACACCTTTTTCATGATTGCTTCCTTTCCCGCACTCGTAGCTCTCAAGCCACTAATACGCTTTACTCGCTGATTAAAATGCAGAAGCCAAACATGGGAAGTTTAGTGTTAACCGTATTTTTGTTGCCCTACTACCGTTTGTTTCTGCGCTCAGATGCTAAATAGCATCACTCGCCAAACTCAGTTGAGATGGTCTGGTTTAGCGAGGCTTCTGTACAACAGCTCGATGAAAGGATGCTTATATTTGCTACCGCGACAAAGAGTTACCAGAAACATTCTTGCAGGTTAGTACTTGCTAACCCTTATAATTATTTTACCTACTCAACTTAAACATTATTTTTTAAATTCGCCCAAGCTTAGTAGGATATTCTGTAATCTAGCGTAGCGCTAAGACGATGAATAATTAAGCAAGCAGAGCGTTAAACATGCGTTAGTTCAAACAAATAACCTGGTCGAACCGGTTTATTTGATATAAATCACAATAGGATTAGGTTTCTACAAGGGAATATAAAAGCCAAGCCTGATAGTTAAGTATTATGAATCTAGCTTGCTTGGCTTAGTGCTTATTTTGAGCTGAAGTTTAGAATGGCATCAACGTTTTGTAGCTGCTGCTCTCCCGAAAACAAGGGAGAAAAGTCGCTGTTACATAGCTGTTTAACCGAGGGGTGTTGAATCATACGCTCAGCAAATAATACGTGATACTCCTCGCTTAGGTCATGAGTAACACCGAGCAAACGGGTATTAGGGTTAGCCAAGATCTCTTCGGTATAAATAGCTGGTGCAACAAAAATACCATCGGTATAGGCGCCAAATGCCTTCATTAATGCTGCATCATCAAACTCGCCCAATACCGAGACCTTTAAACCCAATTCATCAAACCAAGTCCAAAGCTTTCTTCCCAAAGAACTGCGCCGTCCCGGAAGTAACAAACTGCGCTGTTCTAAACAGGCAGGAAATGGCAGCAAAGACATTGGCTCGTTAGCAAAAAATGCAATTCCGCTTTCTCCCAATTTTTTGCTAAGTACGCCGTCTTGCTGCGCGTTGTCTAAGCCGCAATCAGACAAAATCATATCAAGCTTGTGCTCGGCCAATTGTGATAACAACAGCTCGTGAGTTGACTCAACACAACGCAAACGGATATTGCCATCAGGCGGGACAGCCGATAATAAAATTCGACTGGCTAAGCGCTTAGATAAAGCATCGGCCACGCCCACTTCAAACAGCAGTTTTTCTTGCTGAGAGTAGTTAACAATATCCAACATCTCATAGCTAAGACTAAACATGCGGTCTGCATATTTGTAGACCAATTGGCCCAATTCGGTAGGGGTAATCTTAGGACCACGGCGAATAAACAACTCGCCGCCTAAACGCTGTTCTAACTGCTTGATTTGTCCAGTAACGGTTTGTGGAGTAAGAAACAGTGCTTCTGCCGCCGCGGTAACAGAGCCGCGTTTATAGGTCATCCAGAAGTAGTAAAGATGATTGTAATTTAAGTGTGACATACCTTACCTAATAGCAAACCCCTTAACGGGGTTTGCTTAAACAGGGTACAGCCTTCACTTATCAATTACACAGAAGACGTACTCAATGTATTGGTTTTGCCTTGCTCTTGCTCGGCAATTTTAGCGGCTTCTTCACGGGTAGACCAATGAAGTAAACCATAGCCAATTAGGGCTGCAGTTACCGACCCCGCCAATATAGCTAATCGCGACAAGCCTATCAAATCGGTTTGCCCAGCAAAGGCTAAAGACGAAATGAAAATAGACATAGTGAAACCAATACCACAGAGCATTGAAGTAGCCAACAATTGCATATTATTGGAACCCTCAGGCAGTTTTGCCCAACCCGCTCGAATAGCCAAACGGCTACAGGTATAAATACCCAGGGGTTTACCCACTAACAAACCTAGAATTACACCAAGCGCTAACGGACTCTGGAAGCTCTCTAAGCTAATACCTTCTAATGGAACACCAGCGTTGGCAAAGGCGAATACAGGAACAATGAAAAAGCTCGATGCTGGATGTAAAGCATGCTCTAACTTCTTCAACGGAGAACCGCCAGAGTTTGCTTTAATTGGAATCATAAAGCCGACAATAACACCTGCTAAAGTGGCATGAACGCCAGACTTAAGCACCGCAACCCAAAGCACTAAACCAAGCAGCATATAAGCGCTTAGCCCGCTATGCCCACGACGGTTGAGTAACCAGAGTCCTACAGTAGCAGCCACTGCCCAAACTAGCGGCATAATCGCTACTTCACTGGTGTAGAACAAGGCGATAACTACAATAACGCCTAGGTCATCGGCAATCGCGAGTGCTAGCAGGAACACTTTTAAACTAGCTGGTACTCGCTTACCTAACAAGGCCATGACACCTAAAGCAAAAGCAATATCGGTTGCCGCAGGAATAGCCCAACCCTTAGCTAACTCGCCATCACCTATGTTAAATAGTAGGTAAACAGCGGCAGGTACAACCATACCACCCACAGCAGCCACTACCGGTAATAGGGCACGCTCTTTTGAAGATAACGCGCCTTCTACTAGCTCGCGTTTAACTTCCAAGCCAATGACTAGGAAGAATATGGCCATTAAGCCATCGTTAATCCAAAGTAATAAGGGCTTATTTATATCTAGCTCCGCGATACGAACTTGGAAAGGCGTATCGAGAAAAGCAAAATAGGCAGGTGATAGCAAATTACTGTTTGCCATAAACATGGCTACCACAGCGGCAAGCATAAGTAAGATACCGCCAGCAGCTTCCATTCTTAAGAAACGTTCAAGAAATGATTTCATAACAGCTCACTGAGAAAAATTAAGCCATTATTTTACTGAGTAGGAGTTTAAAACATATTCACTTGTAATTGCGCTTACTATCGGAAAAACCGAGTATAAGTAAAACATACCAAGGTTTGAATGTTAGATAATACAAATATAGTTAGATCGACCAAGTACCACAGCACTTGGTCGACTTACTGTGCTTTACACCGAAAATGGGTAAGCGATAGGGTCGTGGAACTGGTAATCAGTCACTTCAAAGTCATCCAGTGTTACCCACGTTTCTAAGTCTTCTAAAGACTTAATCTTTGGATTGATATGTAACTTAGGTGCAGCAAACGGTTCACGCTTTAGCTGAACGTCTCTCATCAATTCCAGCTGATCTTCATAGATGTGGGCATTAACAATTTTGTGATAAGCCTTACCAGGTTTATGACCAGTGATTTGTGCCATCAAAGCCAAGAAAGTGTAGACCTGAATTTGGTTAAAATTCTGCCCAAGCGGCACATCACAAGAACGTTGGGAGGACGTAAGGTAAAGTGTGTCACCCACTAAAGAAAAGGTATGCGTGTGCATACAAGGGCGCAAACAGCCTAAGTGAAATTCACCAGGGTTATAAAAGGATAGTATTTCACCGCGATCATCAATGCCATTAGATAAGTCATCAACAATTTTCTTAAGCTGGTCCACCGAGCCGCCTTCTGGCTTGCGCCAAGAGCGGCCTTGTACACCGTAAACCCGCCCCATGTCATTTTCGCCTTTACGGGCTGGGTTGCTCAACCACGCTTCGTTTTCGTTAGCGTTAGCCAACCAAGTAGGCGTGCCAAGTGCCTTAAAATCGGCAGCATTATCCAAACCGCGAATATAACCAAGTAGCTCGGCAATTGCGGCTTTCCAATAGCTTTTACGGGTAGTCACTAGCGGGAATTCGTTATTAGCAACATCATATTCAAGATCAGCATTAATTACCGTTAAACAACGCTTACCGGTACGTTTGTTTTCAATCCAAGTGCCTTCATCAACAATGCGTTGGCATAGGTCTAAATACTGTTTCATGCTTTACTCTCTTTGGTGTTGCGACGATAGGCCCAAGTGATAAATAAGGCGCCAAATATAATCATAGGCAACGACAAAATTTGTCCCATGCTCATACCTAAACTTAACAACCCTAAATGGCTGTCGGGCTCTCGGAAAAACTCAATAATGAAGCGGAAGCTACCATAGCCCAGCAAGAACGCACCAGAGATAGCCCCCATTGGCGGCTTGCGTTTGACATAAACCAATAAAATCACCAGCAGCAATACACCTTCTAAGGCAAACTCATAAAGCTGCGATGGGTGCCTAGCTACCAAGCCACCACTTGGGAAAACCATTCCCCAAGGCATATCGGTTGCACGCCCCCATAGTTCGCCATTCATAAAGTTGCCGAGTCGCCCTGTGGCTAAGCCAAAGGGGATTAATGGCGCAATAAAGTCAGCAACCGTGAAAAAGTGACGCTTAGTGCGGTGAGCAAACCACATCATGGCGGTAATTACACCTAACAAACCACCGTGGAATGACATGCCGCCAGTCCAAATTTTGAATAGGTATAAAGGATCATCTAAAAACTGCGGAAACTGATAGAACAGCACGTAACCAATACGGCCGCCTATAATCACACCGACGAAACCATAGAAAAGCAAATCACTAACTTCGGCGCGTGTCCAACCGCTACCGGGCTTATCGGCCATACGGTTGCCTAACCACATCGCAAATAAAAAGCCAAATAAGTACATTAAACCGTACCAGCGTACGTCTAATGGACCGATGCTAATCGCAATCGGATCAATCTCAGGAAATTGCAAAGGTGTAGACACGATAATTTGCTCTATTTAGGGAATAAAAAGAATGGGCATTTTGCAGTGAAAGTTGCCATGAAACAAGCTTTGACTCATGGCAAAACATTAATGTTTACTAACACGTACCAATTGCGACAAGTTCTGCTTCTTCAGGTACTCATACAATAAACTGTAGATAGCCGAACCACTTTGGCTTTGCAGGATTTGCTCTCGCAAAGCACTTAAGTCATTAAGGTTTACATGGCGAATTATGTACTTAATTTTGGCTAAGTTAAAACTCGACATACTTAAGCGGCGGTATCCTAATGCCAAAACCAGCAACGCGCCAACGGGCTCACCCGCTAGCTCACCACAAAAGCTTACCGGAGTATTATGTAAGTTAGCTTGCTCAATAATTTGCTTTAATGCGCGAACCACAGCCGGATGGAAAGTATCAAACAGCTCTGCAACGCGGGTATTGTTTCTATCTACTGCTAATAAGTACTGGGTTAAATCGTTGCTGCCTACCGACCAAAAGTCGACCCGCTGGGCTAACTCTGGCAACAAAAACAATACCGAAGGCACTTCTAACATCACACCATGCTTTGGCCGCTCTGGTGGCTCGCGCAAATCTAGTTCATCAACCACTTCAGCCCAGGCTTGCTCTAGCAAACGCGAGGCTTCGTCTACCTCATTAAGGCAACTTATCATCGGCAACATAATGCTCAAATTTCCGCATTCGATGGCGGAGCGATACATCGCCCTTGCCTGCACCAAAAATATCTCTGGATGATCAAGGGTTAAGCGAATGCCACGCCAACCTAAAAATGGGTTTTCTTCCACAATAGGGAAATACGGAAGCTGCTTATCGCCGCCAACATCAAGGGTGCGCATACAAACATCTTTCCCACGATAGCTATTTAGAATATCGCGATAACGGACAAACTGTTCGTCTTCAGAGGGAAAGCGATCCTGCATCAAAAATGGTACTTCGGTACGATACAAACCCACGCCATCGGCACCCGCATTTATCGCAATGTCGCTATCGGCACTAAGGCCAGCATTAATCAACATTTCAACGTTTTCACCGTCGATACTTACGGCAGGTTTATCTAAATCTTGCTGAACTAAACTATTTAGCTCACTCTCTTGGGCTAATAATGCAATGTACTCATCACGAACAATTTTGTCTGGCTCAACAAATAGCTCACCGGAATAGCCATCTAAAATAAGCTCGCAGCCGCGCAACTTATTAACATTAAAACTTAAACCCATTAAGGCAGGAATGCCCATGGCGCGCGCTAAAATAGCTGCGTGCGAATTTGCCGCGCCTCGCTGAGAAATAACCCCGGCCAGAAACTTACGCGGGATTTTAGCAAACATAGTGGCCGTCACTTCTTCCGCAACCACTATCACCGGCTCACTAGGAATGACTTCCGCACTAGGCCCTAACTCCAGCGCATGCAATAAACGTAAACCAACATCTTTTACATCCACCGCCCGCTCTTTTAAGTAGGGGTCGTTCATTTCTTCAAACTGTTGCACATAGTGTTCTATCACTAAACGCAGCGCGCCTTCGACCTGATAACCCTCATTAATTTTGCGGCGAATATCTCCAGCTAAACTGGCATCAGCCAACATGTGTTGATAAACATCGAAAATGGAGGCGACATCTTTGGGCAACTGCTCAGACAGCTTAATCGCTAAACTATGAAATTCGTCTCGAGTAATCTCTAAGGCAACATCAAAGCGTTGTAATTGATGCTCGCTGTCCTCAGCTTTCTCTACGACTTGCTGTTCTAAGGCTCCGGTAGAGCGATTTATCCAGGCCTTAGCAATGGCAATCCCACTGGAGCTAGAACCGGCCTTAATGGCTTCAGTCCACTTATGTTTGGTAGGTTCTTGTAACACCGTTTGAAAATCGGTATTGGCTAATACCCCAGCTAAATGCGCAGCCAAAGTGACTAAAAACGATTCTTCACTTTGGTCAAAACTGCGGGTTTCTGATTGCTGAACAACCAATACACCCAATACTTTTCGCTGATGGGTTATTGGGGTACCAAGAAATGAAAAGAAACCGTCTTCGGCGGTTTCTGGAAGATATTTAAAATGCGGGTTTAAGCGAGCGTCGGCTAGGTTAATCGGCTCTTCACGAACGGCAACTTGACCCACCACCCCTTCACCTAAGGGCATAATAGCTTTGCCAACAGCTTCGCTGGCAAGACCATGAGTTGCTCGCAGCACTAGATTTTGCTGCTGCGAGTCCATAACGTATACCGAGCAACAATCGGTATGCATAGTGAGGCGAATCTTTTCAACTAAGATAGCTAAAGCACTGTCGAGAGTATCGGCATTGCTTACCTGTTCAACAATGGCGCGTAACTCTCCTAACACTTACTAAGCTCCTTTTCGCTTTTTATAACGCCGGCGTTTATCTTTGCCTTGGTGTTTCTCCGAGCGGTTAAACGGCATGGCTGCAGTTACAAACTCTTTTAATGCTCGGCGATAAACCTCCCGCTTAAAAGACACTACCTGCCTTACGGGATACCAATAACTCACCCAACGCCAATCATCAAACTCTGGGTGGCCACAGCGATCAAATTTTATATTAGATTCTTTGCCCACTAAGCGGAGCAAAAACCATTTTTGCTTTTGTCCGATACAAACCGGCGGACTATCCCAACGAATTAAGCGCTTTGGTAATTTATAACGCAGCCAATGTCTGGTTGTTGCTACAATCTTTACATCTTGCGGCAACAAGCCGACTTCTTCATGTAACTCACGATACATCGCTTGTTCAGCAGACTCTCCCTCGTCCACGCCTCCCTGAGGGAACTGCCATGAATGTTGACCATATCTACGTGCCCATAAAACTTGGCCACGCTGATTACAAATAACGATGCCTACGTTGGGACGATAACCATCCCCATCAATCACTGAAACAACCTTCAGCTAAAAAACTATAGATAAACTGATTCTTTCACAGAATCACAAGCGCGGCAAATACGCCTATCACAAAGGGAGTAAATTGTAATAACGCAGGTTTAATTAAAGTTATTCGACTTATCTGTGAGAAATCCTGTGCATAACTTGGGTTAAACCTCCTATAGACAAATTAAAAGTTCTAACCCGCTCAAAAAACACCCCAAACAAACTTCATAAAAAACATTAAAAACAAAGAGTTAAATATAAACAGTCTTAATAAGTGTTATTTTCAACAGGTTAAAACTGTTTATAAGTCATAGCGTTTAAAAAACACACAGTTCTAGATTATGGGCCAAGCGGAGACATTTTTTGACCAAAAATAAACCAACCTTGACTAAAAAGTATAATTCTGTGAATAAAATACAAGTTAATAACAATGGAGAAGAGTTATCCCTAGTTTATGTGGACAAAGCTGTTAGTAAACTCACATTAGTTATGAATAACGCACAGCACAAGTTAACCAGCCCTATAGTCAGTAATAAAAATCCTTTTTAAACATAGCCTTAGCTATATTCACTTAAGCGTTTATGGGTTACTGCAATTATTGAACAGCTTCTATACAATAGTGTTTTTGTTGGCGCTAGGCATGCATGACCGCTAAACCACAAAGTGAAACAGAACTCTTCAAACGCGCTCAGTCTTTAGCGGGATTAAGCTTGGGCGAACTCGCTCATCGCGAAGGTTTTGCTATTCCGAAAGATTTAAAAAGAGAAAAAGGCTGGAGTGGGCAATTGCTCGAATGGTGCTTAGGTGCCAGTGCCGGTAGCAAGCCCATTCAAGATTTTCCAGAACTGGGCATAGAACTCAAAACCATCCCTATTGATGCTGCGGGCAAACCACTAGAAAGTACTTATGTATGTATTACTCCACTATGCAACGTAACCGGCTCAACCTGGCAAAACAGCAATGTGTATAACAAGCTATCACGGGTATTGTGGATCCCAATTTTGGCGGAGCGGCATATACCTTTAGATCAGCGCGTTGTGGCTAATCCCATTCTTTGGAGCCCAAATGCCCAACAAGAACAACTGCTCCGATCAGACTGGGAAGAAATAATGGAAATGATTGCATTCGGCCAGATTGAGCAAATTACCGCGCGCCACGGCCAAGTACTGCAGTTACGCCCTAAAGCCGCTAATAACAAGGCTCGCACTAATGCGATTGGTCCAAATGGCCAGCTTATTCAAACCCTTCCTCGCGGATATTACCTACGAACAAAGTTCACCGCCGCTCTGCTTCAAGACTACTTTCAACTGTAAAAAAATTAATCAACTATTGACCAAGCTCTCACTTTTTTGAAAGAATCGATATTGGTCACATAGTACACGGATTTATATTATCTCTCGGAGGAGAAACCATGCCGTTGAAGAAGCAATACCTAAAATCGAAGCCAGAAGTAAAAGTAACGTTTGAAGTTGAGAAAGAAGCCACTCAAGAAGCGGAGCAAATTTTCTTGCTAGCTGAGTTTAACGAATGGCAACCTATTGAGCTTACTAAACTAAAAAACGGTAAGTTCAAAGTGGTGGTAAACGTGCCAACAGATCAACAAAGCAGCTACCAGTTTAAATACAAACTTTGCTTGAGCGACGGTGCAGAAGCCTATGACAATGACTGGGCAGCAGACAGCTACCAGCCAAATGGCGTGGATGGTGACAACTCTGTACTTGAAGTGGCCTAAACCACAGACATAAAAAAAGCCCGCTACTGCGGGCTTTTTTTATTCTCGAAGAAAAGGGCTTACTTAGCCAATTTTTCTTTAATACGCGCTTTCTTACCAGAAAGTTCACGCAAGTAGTAAAGCTTAGAGCGACGAACGTCACCACGACGCTTAACAGTAATACTCTCAACTAGCGGGCTATGAGTTTGGAATGCACGCTCAACGCCTTCACCGCTTGAAATTTTACGTACAGTAAATGCAGAGTGTAAACCACGGTTACGCTTAGCAATTACTACACCTTCAAACGCCTGTAGACGCTCACGGTTACCTTCTTTTACTTTTACCTGAACTACAACTGTGTCACCAGGTGCGAACGCAGGTACGTCTTGCTTCAATTGCTCTTCTTCGAGCTGTTTAATGATATTGCTCATTACTATTTCCTAGAATTAACTGAATCTTTATTTACTATCCAAGGGCGTTTGCTCTTGGATAAACTCAGCAAGAATCTTCTCTTGCTTGTCAGTCAGAGCTAGATTCTCCAATAACTCCGGTCGCCTCAAGTAGGTTCGCCCAAGTGCTTGTTTGTAGCGCCATTCTTCAATTTTTTTATGGTTACCACTTAACAGTACCTCGGGTACTGTTTGCCCATCCAAAACTTCTGGACGAGTATAGTGTGGACAATCCAACAATCCATCAGAGAATGAATCCTGCTCAGCTGAAGCTTTATCCCCCAGTACTCCCGGAATTAACCGCGAGACGGCGTCTATCATATTCATTGCTGGCAGCTCACCACCACTTAACACATAATCACCAATCGACCATTCTTCATCAACTTCCGCTTGAATCAAGCGTTCGTCAATGCCTTCATAGCGACCAGCAACTATAATCAGCTTTTGCTGTTGAGCTAACTCTATTACTCCATCTTGCTTCAAGGTACGCCCTTGCGGTGACATATAAATCACCTTTACCCCATCACCAGCAGCCTGTTTAGCAGCATGAATAGCATCCCGTAAAGGTTGCACCATCATTAACATGCCAGGTCCACCGCCGTAAGGTCGGTCGTCCACTGTACGATGTTTGTCATGAGTAAAATCACGAGGATTCCAACACTCAATCTTAATAAGGCCACGTTTTACCGCACGCCCCGTTACACCGTACTCGCTTATGGCAGAAAACATCTCCGGGAATAGACTTACTATTCCCACCCACAATTGTGGTGTTTGCTCAGCCATAAAGGAACCTAGAAACTAGGGTCCCAATCAACAGTAATAGTTTGAGACTCGCGATCGACGTTATCAATTATCTGAGACTCTATGAACGGGATTAACCGTTCCTTTTTGCCAAAGGCATCTTTTAAATTGGCTTTCACAACCAAGACATCATTAGAACCTGTTTCCATTAAATCGGTCACATGTCCGAAGTTATACCCACTGCGATTAACCACTTGCATGCCCATAAGGTCACGCCAGTAATATTCATCTTCAGCTAGCTCCGGCAGAACTTCCGGCAAAGCCGCAATATCCATTCCGGTTAAACTCTGTGCTTGTTCTCTTACATCATAGCCCGCAAGCTTAACGATGAAAGATTTGCTGTGTCGCCGCCATTCTGTCACTTCAATTGAAGTATATTCGCCAGAACGACCTATCAACCAAGGCTGATAGTTAAATACAGCTTCTGCATCTTCAGTGAACGAGTTAACTTTTAGCCATCCTTTAATACCGTAAACGGCACCGAGGCGACCCAGCACGATGGGCTGTTCTTTATTGCTCATCTTAACTCCACTAAAAAGGCTAAATTAAGCTGCTTTTGAATCTTTGATTAGCTTAGCTACACGGTTAGAAACCGCAGCGCCTTGGCCAACCCAGTGATCAATGCGGTCTTGTTCCAAGCGAATACGCTCTTCTTGACCTTTTGCGATCGGATTGAAAAAACCTAATTTTTCAATGAAGCGACCGTCACGTGAATTACGGCTATCAGTAACAACTACTTGATAGAATGGACGCTTCTTAGCGCCGCCACGTTGCAAACGAATGGTAACCATATCGTCCTCATACTAGTTAAAAAATTTAAGGTCCCAAAATGGGATCCCCGCTAATTGAAGCCGCGGAATTGTACTCCTTTTTTGCTTAATTGCAAGCTATAACCCGCTTTGACGAGTATCTAAATTGCTAGTGTTTACTGGGGCTAAACAACCGATACTTAGAATGGCTGTTTTGGCTGCCAAAAAAGGCAAGCGACTCAAGCCACTAAGCGAGTCTTTGACTTAGCCCTAGGCTTCTACCAACATAAGTGCTTATCTTTATTAATTGCTGGGCCATTTGTTTATGAAGTACCAATGGATATTGTTTGATGCCGATGAGACCTTGTTTCATTTTGACGCCTTTGCTGGCCTACAACTAATGTTCTCTCGCTATGGCGTTAAATTTGAGCAACAAGACTATCAACATTATCAAACCCGCAACCTGCCCCTGTGGGAAGCCTATCAAGCTGGCCAGGTGAATGCAGAGCAGCTTCAACAGCAACGTTTTGAGTATTGGGCTAATCAGCTTGAACAACACCCACAACAGCTCAATGACGCCTTCCTAGAGGCTATGGCAGAGATATGCAGCCTATTACCTGGCGCTAAAGACCTGCTCGATGCACTTAAAAGCAAAGTGAAAATGGGCATTATTACCAACGGTTTTACCGCACTGCAAAAGATTCGTTTAGAGCGTACCGGTTTGAGCGGCTATTTCTCGCCCTTGGTTATCTCTGAGCAAGTGGGCGTTGCAAAACCACATAAAGATATATTTGAGCATGCCTTTGCCCAAATGCAGCAACCGGAGAAACATCGGGTATTAATGGTGGGAGATAATCCACACTCGGATATACAGGGTGGTATTAATGCGGGGATTAGAACCTGCTGGTTAAACCGCCACGGAGAGGAACGGCCAGAGGGTATAGAACCTCACTATGAGGTGAGCTCGCTTAAACAGCTACAAACTCTGTTAGAAGCCGCTTAGTTTTAGCTAAAGCCAAAAAGTCGAAAGGGGCATTGCCCTTCAGCTTATGCCCCTTTCTAGTGTATGAACCTTTGCCTTTCTTCGGCCGTTCAACTTTTGATTTAAATAACTGGCTGGTAACCAGCGCCTTAATTGCATTGTCGTTAATTTGCCCACGACCGTGCTCATGCGCTAACAACTTAGCGACTTTTTTCTTAGCCATAATCTTTCTCTCAGTTCACTAGCAGCCTCAATAGCCACCAGAGTCGGCTAGTGTAAACCAAAACAAGCAGCAAGCCCTAGCTTTGTTGCTACGGCTGGAAACTTATCGCGTTTAATACCAAATAAAATCGGCAGGATGCAACCAAGAAGCCAGCCTTCGCCAGCTTCTTGGATTATCCTATACCCGTTTAGTGGCTAATCATCCAAGGCCGCATAGAAGGGAACATTTTCTCTCCGTTAGCCGTATACAGCAGCTTAGAGCCACCGCGCTTGGTATGCTTACAGCCGCAGCCTTTTTTAAGCTTTTCGGCATTTTCGGCCCGTGTATCCACCGTTGAATGCTGCGGCTCATGCCGCGCTTTCTCGTTACGCTCAATTGCTTGCTTGGTTTCAGCGGCCATATCCAATATCTCGGGAGGCAACATAATAACCCTAGCAGACAAAGCCTCACACTTTGGGCACTTCGCAGGTTTTGCGCTATCGGCCATGGTGGCGAGTTCGTAGAACAAACCATGTTCGGCACACTTATAGTCATAAACTGGCATAGCTCACCTCCCTATTTATCTAAATCTGGAGCCAAAGGCATATCTACGCTGCCATCTAAATACTTAGTTGGCCCATCGGCATTCGGCTTAATGTCAAACTCAAAGATATCGGTTGGTAGCCACAGCGTGGCACAAGAGTTAGGTACATCCACCACCCCACTTAAGTGGCCCTGTACTGGCGCTGTACCAAGCAGTGAATAAGCCTGCGCACCGCTGTAACCAAATTTCTTGAGGTACTCAATGGCATTTAAACAGGCTTGGCGATAAGCCACGTTGGCATCTAAGTAATGCTGTTTGCCATGTTCATCAACCGAGATACCTTCAAAGATTAGATAGTCGTCGTAGCGCGGCGTAATTGGGCTTGGCTTAAAGATTGGGTTTTTAATCGCATACTTAGACATACCGTCTTTAATTAAATTAACCCTTAAGTGGATCCAGCCTGCCATTTCAATAGCACCACAGAAGGTAATTTCGCCATCACCTTGGCTAAAGTGTAAATCGCCCACCGACAAACCCGCGCCCTTTACATATACCGGGAAGTAGATTTTAGAGCCACGCGATAGATCTTTAATGTCACAGTTACCGCCGTGCTCACGTGGCGGAACGGTTCTGGCACCTTCCTCGGCGGCTACCTTTGCATCATCGGGCTTCATTTTGCCCATGTGAGCAGTTGGTGCGTAAGGCAGTGCTGCTAACATCGGTACTCGTTCAGGGTCTGTATCAAACAACTCCTTCTCACGACGGTTCCACTCATCTAACATCTTTTTATCGGGCAAGCAGCCAATTAGACCGGGGTGAATCAGCCCGGCAAACTCTACCCCAGGAATATGACGGGATTTAGTGAACATACCGTTGAAATCCCAAATCGACTTTTGCGCTTCAGGAAAATGCTCAGTTAAAAAACCACCGCCATTTTGCTTAGAAAAGAAGCCATTAAAGCCCCATTGCGAATCATCAAAAGTGCCAATATCGAGAATATCCACTTCCAACAAATCGCCAGGTTCTGCGCCTTCTACTCCAACCGGGCCAGATAAAAAGTGCACCTGAGATAAATCTACATCGCGCACATCTGAGGCATCGTCATCGTTTTTGATTTGCCCGCCGGTCCAATCTACACATTCCAAAATGAAATCGTCACCCGGTTTTACGGTGGCCGCCATAGGAATATCTGGGTGCCAGCGATTGTGTAGCTTTTCGTTTTCGTAAGCCGATTTGTTTAAGTCAATCTTGATTATTGTTTCTGCCATGGTCTTTCTCCTTGAATGTAAATTGTCCAGCAAGCTATACCGACAAGTACGCGGCCACTTGCTGTTCATCAACGTCATCGCGCTGCACGTCATGCACGATTTGTCCTTTTTCAATCACCAGTATTCGGTCCGCCACATCAAGGGCGAAGCTCAATACCTGCTCCGACACCACTATCGACAAACCACGCTGGTCGCGAATTTGTTTTAGGGTTTTCGCCATATCTTTAATAATTGAAGGTTGAATACCTTCGGTGGGCTCATCCAATAGCAGTACGCTGGGGTTGCTGGCTAAAGCCCGAGCAATGGCTAGCTGTTGCTGTTGTCCGCCAGACAAATTGCCGCCTCTACGGTGGCGCATTTCCCATAACACCGGGAAAATGCTGTAAAGGTCATCCGGCACTTTGTTTTCGCCGGTGCTGGTTAAGCCGGTTTCAATGTTTTCTTGCACCGTCATGGTGGAGAAAATCATTCGCCCCTGCGGCACAAAACCCAAACCAGAAGCCACCCGCTGATGGCTCTTTTTCTCTACTAAGGGCTCTCCATCTAAATTGGCTTCGCCGCTTTTACTGGGAATCATGCCAATCAGCGATTTCATTAAGGTGGTTTTACCCATGCCATTGCGGCCAAGAATCGCCACAATCTCATTTTTCTTAAGGCTAAAATTCATCCCGCTTATCACTTCACTCTGGCCATAGGCCACGTGGTAATCGCTTAGTTCTAACATCACTTTCTCCTTAATGGCCTAGGTAAACTTCGACCACTTTAGGGTCATTTTTCACCCGCTGCATCGAGCCCTCAGACAGTACCTTCCCTTGGTGTAACACCGTCACTCGGTCGGCGATGTCTTCGACAAACTGCATGTCATGCTCAATCACCAACACCGAACGTTGCTTGGTAATGCTTTGCAGCAATTGCGCGGTTTGTTTACGCTCGGCCACCGACATACCCGCCACTGGCTCGTCTAACATCAGCAGTTCAGGGTCTTGAATAAGCAACATGCCTATCTCTAACCACTGCTTTTGACCATGGCTAAGCAAATCAGCCTGGTGATTTAGCTTGTCGCTAAGAAATACCATCTCGGCAATTTCCATAATCTTGGCGTGCACCGCTTCATCACGCTTAAAGGTCAGCGCGCCCCACACGTTACGGCCACGGGGATATGAGATTTCTAAGTTTTCAAAAACACTCAGGTCTTCATAAATGGAAGGGGTTTGAAATTTACGCCCTACCCCGGCATGCACAATTTGGTGTTCTTTCAGCTTGGTAAGCTCTTTTTGCTTGAACTTAATCGAGCCAGTTGTGGCTTTAGTACGACCACATATCAGATCCAATACTGTGGTTTTGCCGGCGCCATTAGGGCCAATAATCACCCTAATTTCCTGCTCTTCAACGTATAGCGACAGGTCATCAACGGCCTTAAAGCCATCAAAAGACACGGTTAAACCTTCAACGCTGAGCACAAAATCTTTGTTCTTTGATGAGTTAGGCTGGGGCATTTGGGCTCTCCTTAAGTGATGGCGAAGTGCTATCCGTTTCCGGCTCAGCGGCTTGAATAGCCTTCTTAGTCGGTTCAGGTTTATTGGTGGCAGCACGTTTAAACAGGCGCTTAAACCAAGGCTGAATGTAGGATTGATAGAGGCCGGCTAAACCATCTGGGAAGGCTAATACCACACCAATAAATAGCGCGCCCATGGCAAACAACCACAACTGAGGGAAGGATTCAGAGAAGCTGGTTTTAGCAAGGTTTACCAGCAAGGTGCCGTATACCGCACCAAGCAAAGATAAACGCCCACCCACGGCACAAAAAATCACCATTTCGATGGAAGGAACAATGCCCACAAAAGATGGTGACATAAAGCCAACTTGCAAGGTAAACATCGCTCCACCAATGGCGGCAAAGGCAGCACCAACACAAAAGATGAAGATTTTAAAACTGGCAACGTTATAGCCAGAAAATCGAACCCGATCTTCTTTCTCTCGCATCGCCACCAGCAAACGGCCTAATTTACAGCGCTTAATGTATAAGGCGATAAACAGGCAGGCGAACAACAATACTGCGTTAACAAAATACAGTAGGTATTGGGCCGACTCGGTACGAATATCCCAGCCTAAAAAGGTGCGTAAATCGGTAATGCCGTTTACCCCACCGGTATAACCTTGCTGGCCAATAATCAAAATGGTGAGAATGGCCGCAATAGCTTGAGTAATAATGGCGAAGTACACCCCACCCACTCGGCGGGTAAACATGGCAACACCAATTATGAAGGCGAACAATACCGGCACCGCTATCACCGCAACCAAGGTAAAGGCTAAGCTATTAAAGGGCTGCCAAAACCAGGGCAGCTCGGTGAGCTGATTCCAATCCATAAAGTCAGGAATGCCCGGTGTCGATTGAATTGCGGTCGCCTCGGGGCTTGATGCTTCAAGCTTCAAGAACATCGCCATGCAATAGCCACCTAAGCCAAAAAACACGCCCTGACCTAGGCTTAAAATACCGCCACAACCCCAGCACAATACTAAGCCGATAGCGACAAAGGCGTAAGTTAAGTACTTGCCAATTAAGTTGAGTCGGAAAATGTCCAAGGACAAGGGCAACACAATGAAAATAATCGCGGCTAACAGTAGATACTTCCACCAATCAACCTTACTGGTATTTTGTGCTGCAGTAGCACTAATTTGAGATAACATCATCATTCTCCCTAACGACGAACCTTGAGCGAAAACAGACCTTGAGGACGCAGCATTAAAATGCCAACCACGGTCAATAAGGTGAGAACTTTGGCCATCGAACCACTAAGGAAAAACTCCATGGTTGATTGCGCTTGTGAGATGGTAAAGGCCGATGCAACGGTACCAAGCAAGCTTGACGCGCCACCAAATACCACCACTAAGAAGGTGTCTACAATGTAGAGCTGCCCAGCTGTTGGACCGGTTGAACCCACCATGGTAAAGGCCGAGCCTGCAATGCCAGCAATACCGCAACCTAAAGCAAAGGTATAACGGTCAACTTTTTCGGTGTTAATCCCTACAGCGCCTGCCATTGCGCGGTTTTGTACCACTGCGCGGGTCTGTTTACCTAAGCGAGATTTTTGCATGAGCAAGTACACGCCAATGGTAATCATGATGGTTAATGCCATCACAAATATGCCGTTAATCGGCACTTCGATAATGTCGGTAATCGCGTAAGAGCCCATTAACCAATCGGGTAAGCTCACTCCTACTTCTCGAGCTCCAAATACGGTGCGATAGAGCTGCTGCAAGATAAGGCTTAAACCCCAAGTGGCTAACAAAGTATCTAGTGGACGCTTGTACAAATGGCGAATCATCGCCCATTCCACCAGCGCGCCAAGCGCCGAGGTGACAATAAACGCCAGCAACATTGCCACAAAGAAATAGCCATCAAACAAGCCAGGGAGGTAATTGCTAAATAACTGCGAAGTAAGGTAAGTAATGTAAGCACCTAGGATCATAAACTCGCCATGGGCCATATTAATTACGCCCATTTGACCGAATATAATGGCTAGACCTAGGGCCATAAGAACAAATACAGAAAACAAAATAAGACCGGCAAATCCCTGCATGGCGAAAATGGCGGTTAGCTCTGAGCTGGTATAATCGGCAAACATCTTCAGTCCCTCTTAAAAGCTAGCGAAAGAACAAGTGGCTCAGCGAACTGAGCCACCTACAGCGGTTACTGGTAACCTTTAGGGAATGGGTTTGGTTCAATTAAATCTGCAGTTTCATAAACGATGTTGTATTGACCATCGGCTTGAGCATGACCAATTCGCGTTTTAGACCATAGGTGATGATTTTCATGAACTTTCACATAACCTTCTGGCGCAGTGGTTAGCTCTAGGTTTGGCGAGGCAGCACGTACTTTGTCGATATCAAACGAGCCGGCTTTTTCTACCGCAGCTTTCCACAACCAAGGGCCAAGGTAGGCAGCTTGCGTTACGTCACCAATCACAATGTCGTCACCCCAGCGCTTCTTAAAGGCTGCAACAAACTCTTCATTGTTTTGGTTAGTTAAACTTTGGAAGTACTTCATGGCAGCGTAAGCACCTTGAATGTTTTCACCACCAATGCCCAAGATCTCGTCTTCAGTTACCGAAATAGTGAGTACCAGTGGCTTCTCTTTGTTCATGTCGATGCCCGCGGCTTTAAGCTGCTTGTAGAAAGCAACGTTAGACCCACCCACAACAATGGCGTAAATCACATCAGGCTTTTTCAGTTTAATTTTGTTTATCACCGAGTTGAACGAGGTATGACCTAGTGGGTAATACTCTTCACCCACTACTTTCAAACCCAGTTTTTCGATGTGTTTGCGGGCAATTTTGTTAGAGGTACGCGGCCAAATGTAATCAGAACCTAACAAGAAGAAACTCTTAGCGTCTTTGGTGTCGGTTACCCAATCAATACCGGCAATAATTTGCTGAGTTGCTTCTTGGCCGGTGTAAATTACGTTAGGTGATTGCTCTAAGCCTTCGTAGAAAGTTGGGTAATAAAGCATGCCGTTATATTGCTCAAACACTGGCAATACCGCTTTACGAGAAGCAGAGGTCCAGCAGCCAAATACCGCCGCAGTCTTATCTTTAACTAGCAGCTTCTTCGACTTTTCAGCAAAGGTTGGCCAGTCACTGGCACCGTCTTCTTGAATGTATTCAATTTGGCGTCCTAATACGCCGCCCATTGCGTTGATTTGCTCAATGGCTAGCATCTCGGCTTGTACTGAACCCGTTTCACTAATCGCCATGGTGCCAGTTACCGAGTGCAGAATACCTACCTTAACCGTGTCGTCGGTTACGGCTAAGCCGGTGGTATTTACTTCAGCGGTGCTAGGAGCTGCTGCAAAGCTTAGTTGTGAAACAAGAATCGCGGCGGGCAAGGCCATCATTCCTTTTAACAGATTACGGCGTAGCGAATTGCTTAAGCCTGTTTTCTTGAGATTGTGCATAGTGGTATCCCTACTGAGTGTTTAAGACAAGGTGTCCGTACTTGGTGAATACCATGATGCGAGATTACAACGGTGAGCAAAATTCGCCGTTCACCCTAGCGACCTACGTCATTTGACGCATAGCAGTGAAGAGGAGATTGATTTAGGGTCAAGATATTAAAGAGAGTGGCAAGCCGCTACCAACAAACAACTCAGTTAAGCAAGCATAACAGTCTGATTTTAATAACCATTTTAACAAAAGGGTGATAAAGCCACGGCGCGAAAAATGCTTATAAAACCTATGAATTCGCAAAGGAAGGCGTTTAAGGGATGAAGGACCAGCATGTATTTAAAGCGCGTAGAAACTATAACCGCTGGGTAGCCAACCAAACTTTAGAAGATTATGCCCTAAGGTTTACCTCTAAAAATGCTCGTAAGTGGTCGGTTGCACGCGTCTCCAATACCGCCTTGGGCGCAATATCTTTTTTAGCCCTAGAAGCCATTGGTGGCGCGCTAATCCTTAACTTTGGTTTTAATAATTCGTTAATTGCCATATTGCTGGTATCGGCAATTATATTTTTCTGCGGGCTGCCAATCTCATACTACGCTGCACGCTATGGCGTCGACATAGACTTGCTCACGCGCGGCGCGGGCTTTGGCTACATTGGCTCTACCATTACCTCGCTCATTTACGCCTCGTTTACCTTTATCTTTTTTGCCATTGAGGCGGCCATTATGGCCTCGGCTTTGGAGCTGTTATTTAATATTCCCTTAAGCATTGGCTACTTAATTAGCGCAGTTGTAGTGATCCCCTTAGTAACCCACGGCATCACCTTCATCAGCCGTTTTCAACTGTGGAGCCAACCAATATGGCTGGTACTGCAGGTGGCGCCGCTAATTTTTATTTTGTGGCATGAGTCCAGCGCCATTAACAACTGGTTACAGTTTGAAGGCAAGCAAGAGAGCGGCAGTTCGGGGGAATTTAACCTGCATTTATTTGGTGCAGCATCGGGGATCTTATTCTCGTTAATGGCGCAAATTGGTGAGCAAGTAGACTTCTTGCGTTTTATGCCCGAAGCCAAGAAAAAACATCGTGCCTGTTGGTGGGTAGCGCTGTTATCGGCAGGCCCCGGATGGATTATTGTTGGTGCACTTAAAATCCTCTTAGGATCGTTTTTAGTGGTACTAGCCATTAATGCCGGAGTGGCCGAGGATGTGGCCGGAGATCCTATTCAAATGTACCAGGTGGCCTTTTCCTACATGGCCCAATCTCCTCTGCTTGCGCTCTCCTTGGCGGGTATTTTTGTTTTGGTTTGTCAGCTTAAAATTAACGTAACGAACGCCTATGCCGGCTCTATCGCCTGGTCAAACTTCTTCTCTCGCTTAACCCATAGCCACCCAGGTCGCGTAGTGTGGCTGGTATTTAACGTGATTATTGCCCTGCTGATTATGGAGCTAGGCATCTATGCCGCGTTAGAAGACATCCTCGGCATTTACTCGAATGTGGCGGTTGCTTGGGTTGGCGCATTGGTGGCGGACTTAGTCATCAACAAACCCTTGGGTTATAGCCCCAAGCACATTGAATTTAAACGTGCTCACCTCTACGACATCAACCCTGTTGGGGTTGGCTCAATGGTGATAGCCTCTGTTTTGAGTATTTATTGTTATACCGGAAATGCTGGTGACACCGCCCAAGCACTGGCGCCTTATATTGGCTTAAGCACGGCTTTTGTATGCTCTCCCATCATCGCCATTTTAACCAAAGGCCGCTACTACTTAGCGAGAGAGCCCGATCTACCGCAGGCCCACCAAGGGGAATGCACGGTTTGCCAAAATCATTTTGAAATAGAAGACCTTGCCAGCTGCCCAGCCTATGGCGGCGCAATATGCTCGCTATGTTGCACCCTAGATGCACGCTGCCATGATCAATGTAAAGAAAACGCCCGCTTTGGTCAGCAACTAAGTCAATTTGTTAGCCTGGTGCTTCCTAAAGCAGTGTCATCCTTAATGAATACTCGCCTGCTGAATTTCTCTGGCTTAATGGCGCTCATTGCCTTGCTGATTGCCAGCTTGTTTTACTTAGTCTATTCGCGGATCCCAGTAACCGAATTTGCCACTAAAGTGGCAGTGTCGGCAACGCTTAGCCACGTATTTTTCTTATTGATGATTATTGTTGGCGTGCTGGTTTGGCTATTTGTTTTAGCCAACGACAGCCGCCAATTTGCATTAGATGAATCGCAGCGCCAAACCGAGTTACTTAGCCGCGAGATATCTGCCCACGAGGTTACCGACCAAGCCTTGCAGCAGGCCAAAGAAACGGCCGAATCAGCCAACCAAGCTAAAAGCCGCTACCTCACTGGCATTAGTCATGAGCTTCGCACCCCGCTTAACTCGGTGCTGGGTTACGCACAGCTCTTAGAAAAATCGCCAAGTTTAGCACCCGAGCATAGCGCCAAAGTCTCGCTTATCAAACGCAGCGGCGAACACCTCGCCGACATAATTGAAGGCCTATTAGATATCTCGCGCATCGAGGCAGGCCGCATCGAATTACAACGTGACGAAGTGGCCATTGGTGAATTGCTGGATGACTTGGTAGATATGTTCAGCCTTCAAGCCAAAAGCAAAGGCATTTCCTTCGTTTACAATCCCAGCCCTTACCTGCCCAACTGGGTAACCGCAGATGAAACTCAACTACGGCAAATACTCATCAACCTGTTGTCCAACGCAGTTAAGTTTACCCAACAAGGTTCAGTAACCTTAGACGTTTATTACCGTAATCAAGTCGCAGAATTCACCATTACCGACAGCGGCGTAGGCATTAGCGAACAAGATATCGAGCGAATATTCAAACCCTTTGAGCGAGTAGAGAAAAGGGACATACCCAGCTCTCCTGGCACCGGCCTAGGCTTAACCATTACTCAGTTGCTTACCGACATAATGGGTGGAAACATTAGTGTAAGCAGCGAGATTGGCAAAGGTAGCAGCTTTAAACTGAGCATAATGCTAGCTAGCTTAAACAAAGAGCAGCAGCCGAAATCTGTGCAAGCGCCAGTAAACTCAATCAAAGGCCCTAGCAAAACCGTAATGGTGGTAGACGATGACCCTAATCACCGTAACTTAGTATCAGAAATACTCTCGCCGCTGGGCTTTGTGGTTCATGAAGCCAACGATGCTTTGTGTTGTTTAAGCAATACCTACTTAAGTGCCATTGACCTGTTTTTGCTCGACATATCCATGCCCGATATGAATGGCTGGCAACTACTTAAAAAACTTCGTAGCAATGGCATTAGTGTACCGATCATCATGGTGTCGGCCGATGCCACAGAAGCGCCTTATTTCAATGCCGCTGAAGAAATTCACGAGCCAGCATTGCACAACGACTACCTGGCTAAGCCAATGCGCGATAACGCGCTACTGGAAAAAGTTGCCAAAGCCTTAGCCATAGATTGGAACTACCAAAACACCCATACGCAAAGCGCCTCGCCCGAGTTGCAAGCGCCAAACATTCAACTAAACCAAAGCCAGCGCGAACAGCTGCAAGAAATAGCCGAAATGGCACAACTTGGCTTTGTACAAGGGATTGATAGGCTAATAAAAAACCTAGAGAAAGACAGCGCGTTACACACCATTACTCGCGCCCTAAGAAAGGAATTAGAACAGTATCAATTTGCCAGCATTACCGCTTATTGTGAAAAGGTCGTAATCTAATGAACGCCACAAACTCAAAGGGACTAATCCTCGTTGTTGACGATGCTACCGAATCGGTGGCGATGCTTAACACCGCTTTAATTGAACAAGGCTACACCGTATTAATTGCCATGGATGGGCAACAAGCACTCAACATTAGCCAACGCATTACTCCAGACTTAGTACTCATGGACGCATTAATGCCGAATATGGACGGTTTTGAAGCCTGCCAGCAACTAAAACAAAATACTCAACTCAGCGATATTCCAGTAATTTTCATGACTGGATTAAGCAGCAGTGAGTCGGTGGTTAAGGGCCTAGAATCTGGCGGAGTAGACTACATCAACAAACCAATAAAACTTGATGAACTATTTGCCCGCATAAAAGTACATATTAGCAATGCTCGCCTCACCCGCAGTGCCCATGGTGCCCTAGATGAAATAGGCCAAGCTAGCTTTACCGCCAATAGCCGAGGCGAAATGATTTGGGTAAGCGCCAAAGCAAGCGAAACACTGGCATCGCAGGAGGATTTACCTGCCACAGCAGCCGAGGTGATTAGCCCTCAACTTAAGCAGTGGTTAGCCTATACCCCAGCTAAACACAGTATGCTATCGCTTAAAAACCTCAATACTGCACTGCAGCTGCGTTATTTGGGTCAGTCATCACCAGGGGAACACCTGCTGCGCCTAGTAAATAACGACGACTAAAGCCAGCGCGAGTCTTTGCGCCAGCGCTTCAGCTTAACCGAGCGAGAATCAGAAGTGGTGCTGTGGCTAGCACGGGGGAAAACCAATCGAGAAATCGCGCAAATTTTAGACATGAGTCCACGAACCGTAAACAAACACCTTGAGGCGGTATTTCACAAACTTGCAGTAGAAAACCGAACCAGCGCAACGGCGGTTTGCTTAGCTCACTTAAACGACAGCTAGCTTAAAGCTCGCGGCTACTAAAGCGGTTTAGCTCGCCTTAACTTAGGTGCCGCCCAATTGCTTTGCTGTAAACAAATGCAGACTACACACAGCAACTCGCTAGCAGCTAAATAGCGTTTTTGTGCACTTAAATTTTAAAAATCTCCCTGCCCGCACTACGCTTATTAGGGTCTGTTGAACTTTCGCGGTTAAATTTTGTTCGAGATAAAATCGTTTTAGGCGCGGCAAGGTGTGTGCTGCTTAGTTATTCTAAGCAAATACTCCTTAACAAAGCATAAAGCGATTTTAGCCGAACCCTTCGGGCAGTGTTTGTGGCTCATTTCTACTGCGTTATCGGCTTCTCATGTAGCTTAGCTACACATCAAAGCGTTTGGCTGAATAAATAAGCCACAAACTGCTGCAAAAATCAGCTCGAAAGATCCACAGACCCTAGTCAGCAAGGAGGCTTTATGAAGATTTCCCAAATCCGCATTGAGCAGCACCCCGACCACGCCATTCTTCGGGCCGATTGCGCTGGCTTCGACTTATGGTATAAATTCCCCGCCCCGCTACAGCCTCGTTTAAGTGCCGACCCATTTATTGCCGCTTGCCTGCTGATTTGCATGGCAAAAAACCAAAACTTAGAAATAGAAGCTAGCGCCAACTACTCCCCCATCTTGCTAAACAACCTCGAACAGCTACAAAACATTTTTGCTTATTGGCAAGACTACCTTGGCCACACCATGCACCATATTAAGATAATGGGCGGAACCGCCAAGGAAGAGCCTTTTCCCTGCAACGATAAGGTGTCGTTTTTCTCCGGAGGCGTCGACGGTTACCACACCTACCAACAAAACCAGCAAGACATTGATTACCTGCTGTTTGCCAAAGGCATTGATATGCAACTGTCGAGTGATACCCTCTATCAGCACGCCTTTAACAGCAACAAAGACTACTTACTCAGTAAACATAAAACCCTATATCCCATAGAAACCAACGTGAGATTTCTTGGTTACCATAACCAACTTAAATGGGGAGTGTGTTTTGGCGGGGGCCTATCTAGCATCGCCTTAGCATTGGGGGTTAAAAAGTGTTACATCGCAGCCGGCCTAACCTATCAAAACAACATCCCAGAAGGTTCCAACTACATTACCGACCATTTGTGGAGTAATCATCAAACCCAAATTGTCCATCACGGTGCCAATGTAAAACGTATCGACAAACTAAAAGAACTCACCAATGATCCTGAGTTCTTAGCCATTCTAAGGGTTTGCTGGCACGACCATGGCTACAACTGCGGCGAATGCGAGAAATGTTTGCGCACCATGAGCAGCCTGCGTTTATTGGGTATAGAAACCGATACCTTCCCTACGCTGAGTGACCACTTAGTTAAACATAAACTGCGAGATCTAAAGCTGTACAACATTCACGATGTGCAGTTTCTTGAAGAGAACCTCGACTTAGCCATCGCAGTAAATGACAGTGTGATGATAGAAGCCCTGCAGCACATCAAACATAATTTTGAACTGCGCGCCTTAATCAAACAAGCCGATGAACTTATCTTGCATGGTTATGCTCACAAACTAAAACAGCTGATTGCGCGGCACTAATGAAAATTCAGCAACTTAGCTTAGAGAAAACCGAAAAATACCACAAACTATCGGCCATGCTGGGCCCCTTCCCCTTATGGTTTAAAACCAGCAGCGATTGCCTAATTGCCTGTAACGATGCCAGTCCATTTTTATGCTCCGCGCTGATTCCTGCGATGTTTATGGGCGAAGATATCGAAATTGATCGCCAATACTATGTATCGGCCAGTTTGTTAGCAAAACTGCCAGAGATCCAAACCATGATGCACGCTTGGAACCCCATCTTTAAGCCCATTAAAGTTACCGCCAATACCCAAGTATTTAAGCCCTCTGCTAGCCAACTGGGTGACAGCGCTTTTTTCTCTGGCGGGGTAGATGGCACCTACAACCTTATTAAGCATCAAGAGCAGCTCGACAACTTAGTTCTCATTAAT
The DNA here is from genome assembly GCF_900537085.1 of Agarivorans sp. Alg241-V36. Classification (NCBI taxonomy): domain Bacteria; kingdom Pseudomonadati; phylum Pseudomonadota; class Gammaproteobacteria; order Alteromonadales; family Alteromonadaceae; genus Agarivorans; species Agarivorans sp. Alg241-V36. The sequence goes on from NZ_UNRE01000004.1 coordinate 55,933, forward strand.
GGCTTCGACTTCTCAATGCCCCAGCACTCCTGGCAACAGCTGGTTGCCCGCTGCCAAAAAACCGCCAAGCTGTTTAACAAAAAGCTCATTTGCGTAGAGAGTAATTTAAAAGAATTTACTGGTTGGACAGGCCTAGCCCGCTTCGCCAACTTTGGCGCGTCCTTAGCCAGTGTTAGCTTACTGCTCAACCCCAGCAGCATGACCATAAGTGGCGCAGTAACCTTTGATGCAATTAATCCCTCTAACAGCCACCCCTTGTTAGACCCTTTGTGGTCGAGCGAATCGTGCAGAATTTTGCACCTTGGTTTAGAAGCCGACCGAGCCGCCAAAATAGCCTTAATAAAACACTACCCAGAAGCCTTAGATAACCTTTGGGTATGCTGGGAAGACCCAAGCAGCAATTGCGGACGCTGCTCCAAATGCCACCGCACTTTTATGGCTTTGCAGCTTAATAACATTTCCCACTTTCAGTTCTCCCAAGAAGTAGAGTTTTCCGCACTAAGCAAACTCAGCCCTAAAAGTGACGAAGACTTATCCTTTTACGAATACCTCTACCAGCTAGCCATTAAGCAACATAATCGCCAGCTAAACCGAGTACTGCGCAAAATCATCTGGCGTTATCGCGCCAAAGCCTTTCTGCGCGAAACCGACCGCTTACTGCTTCACTCGCTATGGAGCAAATGGCGACGCAAAACGGTGGCTCAGCACCAGCTGGCCGATGTTAGCGTATTTCCTAAATACAGTGACGCTATCCAACTAAAGTTACTGCAGCAAAGGCTTAAGCAGCATCCAAAGTTTATATCTAGCGCCAACATCGGCAGTATTTACGATTAAGCTCATGCGGCATTGGCCGCACTAAACGACAAACCTTCGACTCGAGTTTTTATCGCCGAGGCTGTTTGCGGTAACGAGCCCTTAAGCTTTTTACGCATCACCAAGGCGTGTAGCAAACGGCCAAACAAGCCAAAACGAAGATCGTAGCTCAATACAATATTTACTCGGCTATTCTCCCCTACTTTTTCAATCCACCAGCTGCTATGGCCATGATTTAAAGGGCCAAGCGGAGAAACGTTATACACAAACCCTTGCCCTTCCGACCACTGGGTAATGTACTCATCTATTTCGCCAAAACCTTGCAAGGCGCAATGTCTGCCTGCTCCCACGCCTAAGTCGGCGCGACCAATTGGGTGAGAGGCGGTTACACCGGGTGCCCACGCCACATTGGTAAAATCCCCTATCACCGCCCAAACCTGCTCAACTGGTGCGTTTATATCTACCGACGTTTCAACTTTGTATTTGCCTTTAAGATAAATGTTAATCATCCCTTTCTCCTTAAATAGTTGGCACTAACACAAAAAATAGATTGCTCATTTATGCTAGCCCGCGTAACCAAGCTTGGTAAGAAGCAATAAATCCAACTATTGGTGCAAAAATTATCCACCTCATAAACACCAAGGTCAGCTAGGCTTAAGGTTTGCAAATTATTAGAAAACAGCATGAACTGGGATGATTTAAAGTACTTCTTGGCGGTATGCCGCAACGGCTCAATTAGAGCCGCAGCCACCGAGCTACAGGTTAACCACGCTACGGTGTCGCGCCGTATCAACAGCTTTGAGGCCTCTTTAGGCCGGCGACTATTTGAGCGAAGCCCCCAAGGTTACCAATGCACTGCCATGGGAGATGAAATTTTTGCAGAGGCCGAAAAACTCGAACAAAGCCTAAAAGCGGTAGAGCGCAGAGTAGCGGGCAACGATGCCAGCATGGTAGGCGAAATAAGAGTCACCAGCCATCAAATTATTGCCGAGCATTTGTTAATGCCAGCAATAGCCGAGTTTTGCCAGCTCTATCCCGACATTCATATCGAAATTATTGATTCTTTCAAACTGCTTAGCATTAGCAATCGCGAAGCCGACGTAGCCTTTAGGCTGTGCGACTCACCACCAGAACACTTAATTGGCCGCAAGCTCGCCACCATTCACCGCGCCTGTTATATCGCGGCCAACAAGCAAGCTAAACTTGCAGACCCTACATGGCTAGCCCAGCAAAACTGGTTAGGTTGGTCCGACAAACAACAACGACCAATAGGAAAAATTGCCAAAAGCTACCCCAAATTAGTATCTCGCCACAAACTGCTTAGCCCCAGTTTGCAAGTAGCAGCCTGCAAACAAGGAATGGGCGTGGCCATATTGGGCTGCTTTATTGGCGATACCAGCAAAGACTTAGTGCGTATACCGCCCTATTTGTCGGTGCCCAAATATGACCTTTGGGTACTCAGCCACCCAGACCTACAGCAAAACAAAAAAGTGTTAACCTTTGTACGCTTTATGACCCAAAAGATCCTCGCCCAACGCGAGCTAATCGAAGGAAAGCAATTTACAACACCAAGCAGCGATTAAGCACTGTTACTAACTTGGCATTGCCTAGGCACAACGCACAGCCACCAACTACCCGCACATTTTGTCTTCCTTAAGATCGCAAAACACTGTAGCTAACTACAGATTGCGTTTCCTTGCTTCCACAATTACTTTCCTTATGGCTAGCTGATGTTTTTGTTACTTTTAGAGCTAGGTGGCTGATGTAGCTTAGGAAAGGTGGTAATCTGGTTTTTGTCATATGAATAAAAAGAGGGGATGCTCCTTGTTTCAACAAGGAAGTTTTCTCTTAATGAGCTGTTATCCGCTAGAAGGAGGTTTAGTGAATCTAATTTCAAAGAGAATTATACAAGTCATTTTGTCTAAGCCAGCACCTATGCAAATCCCTCGGACGGGCGAACGTGCTAAGTCTGTAGATTGCAACGTACTTTATGTTAGAACTAAGGACGAGTCTTGGTCAATGCTAATTGATAGTGCAAATGACAAAGGGTTAAGCGGTAAGAAGTGGCAAGGGGAGCAAACAGATGATATAGCATCTATAGATTATCAAGAACTAAAAAATTCAAACACTTACCTCGACATTACACATTTTTATAATATTTATGATTTTAAATTCTCTAGCCTAAAAGCGTATTTTTTTAGGTCCATACTTCCCATAAATAAGTTTAGAGTTCTTCTTGATAAGGCAGGGATATTTGCAGCCAATAGAAAGAAATTGGTTCGCACAGAGCGAATGGAAACTTTGCAGCTAATTCTTGAGAGAACCATTGATGATATGAATTATAAAGTCAATGCAGTTTCAATGATGAACTTGTTGCATTCTCAAATATGGGTTTATCACCCTGATAGAAATAGACAAATTTCTTATAACGATTTGCTTCTTAAATCATTGATGAAAACTGGTGAATTAAAATTAGTTGATGGCAGTTACCAAATCACAGAGATTGCTCTCGACACTCTTTCTTCGCATGAACTCGAGTTAAAAAAGCACAAACAAACACTAAATCAAGCAAAGGCTATTACGTGGTTAACACTGGTCTTGATTGTTGTCGGGGTCATACAGGCCTTTGTCGCATCTAAATCAGGTTAGCTAAGTCGCATAACAAACGCTTCAAGCGGGCGTTATGTCTATAAAGGAAGCTTATGAGTAAAGTTAGAATCAAGCTAGTATCGATTGGGCACTTACCTTTGGAGTTCCAGTCAAAAAAAATTAAGAATTGGTCGTCTAAGACTTTCGAGGTTGTCGAGGATGTCGACAACTACTCGCTTCGTTGTGACTCTGATGGTTTTGATTGGGAGTTCTCCGATAGTGCAGTAAAAGGACAACTCCCTAACCTGTTTAATGCTGACTTTATGATCGCTATTGTAAACGTTCCAATTGAAGACAACTGGTATTCGAGAAGGCTCGGAAATAATCAGATTGTATTTACGTTTCATCAAATCAAAGACATCCTCGAACACTACAATATTCCGCTAGAAAATGTTGTTTACCGTTTACTATATGCTTACACGCTTTTGTATCGGCGCACGGGAAACAAGATCCCTGATTTTGATGAGGCGCCAGGTTTTACCCACGACGAGACGCGTGGATGCCTCTTTGACATGAATGGCATAAAGACCGATCTAGTCGCTTCTTGCCATAACCCACAAATATGTGATGAGTGCCAAGAGAGATTGAAGCAGGAAAGAGTATCTAAATCTGATATTGATAACACCCAAAGTGACATTAAACGCATCAAAAAAGATTTATATTTCAGAATAATTGGTCACGTAAAAAAGCATCCTATTGCAGCACTGGTTTTATCTAGTATGTTTGCATTAATGCTTGGTATTACCGGCTCAGTCACCGGTTCGTTTGTTTACGAATATCTAAAGAGCCGAGCATGAGGCAACCAAGACATAATAATCACAGGTACAGTGACAGCTTTTCGTTGCGGGCGTTAACCTTATAAAACAAAGAACTGATATGCCATTAAAACTAGAAATAAAATCAATAATTAGTCCCGATTTAGACTTTGGTAAAACACCGATGGATCCAGATATCTGTGCAGTATTTATTGAGGTCGAAATTGGGGAAAGAAACAGAGAAAGCTGTGATATTTTTAGCTTCACTGCTATCACAGCAAAGTTTATGACTGCTAATCCAGTGACAAGTTGGGGCCGTGGCTACTTATTGATGGAGTCTTTCTCGTGGTCAGGAGTAGAATTAATGCTTAATAAACTACTTAGTTTTGTGCGTGCAGAAACCTGGGATGGAGTAGTACAGAACCTAACTAAAGAATTGCACTGGGAATATGATAATTACCAACCGTAAAACTGCTAACGGGGCTTTTTTAACCAACACATGAAGTTGCTCCAATTAAATAAGCATTTCACTAAAACAAAATTAGTTAATGACCTCACTTGAAAAAGCTAACAAAAAGACCCAGCTAAGGCTGGGTCTTTTGATTTACTGGTTTGCTTATTGGGCGATTAAATCTTTATAAGCAATGGTTTTACCCTGTGGCTTCTCCTTGGCTAACTTGGCTTTAGGCGAGCCAGGTTGGTTTAGCCAGTAAGAGGCGTCTTGTTTAGGATTAAGCTTAGGACCACACTCGCCTTGTGCACCACTGCGCTCTAAGCGTGTTAGTACTTTGTCTTGTGCGGCGGCTAGGCCGTCCATTGCTTCTTGTGGGGTTTTCTCACCACTGGCCGCTTCTGCCACGTATTGCCACCAAAGTTGCGCCAGTTTTGGATAGTCTGGCACGTTGGTGCCGGTTGGCGTCCATTGTACGCGGGCGTCGCTGCGATAAAACTCGACCAAGCCACCTAGCTTAGGTGCGGCGTCGGTCATGGCTTGCGAGTTAATATCAGACTCACGAATCGGTGTTAAACCCACCAAGGTTTTCTTCAGCGATACTGATTTAGACACTACAAACTGAGCATACAACCAAGCTGCTTGGCGTCTGTCTAGCGGGGTAGAGTTTAAGAAGGTCCACGAACCGGTATCTTGATAACCCAGCTTCATGCCTTCTTCCCAGTATGGGCCGCGTGGCGACGGTGCCATGCGCCATTTTGGCGTGCCATCTTCGTTAACCACTGGTAATCCGGGTTTGGTCATATCTGCGGTAAAGGCGGTGTACCAGAAGATTTGCTGGGCAACACTGCCTTGTGCTGGCACTGGGCCGGCTTCGCCAAAGGTCATGCCTGGGGCTTCTGGTGGCGCGTATTTTTTAAGCCACTCTACATACTTGGCAGTGGCGTATACTGCGGCAGGGCCGTTGGTGGCACCACCACGCTCTACGCTTGAGCCAACTGGGTTACAGCCTTCTACCCGAATGCCCCATTCATCTACCGGAACACCGTTAGGAATGCCTTTGTCGCCAGCCCCTGCCATAGACAACCAGGCATCGGTAAAGCGCCAGCCTAGTGATGGATCTTTTTTACCGTAATCCATGTGGCCATAAACCCGTTCGCCATCAATGGTTTTTACTTTTTCTGAGAAGAATTCGGCAATGTCTTCATAGGCAGACCAGTTTAGTGGCACCCCTAACTCGTAGCCGTATTCGGCTTTAAACTTCTCTTTTAGGTCGCTGCGCTCAAACCAGTCGGCGCGGAACCAATAAAGGTTGGCAAACTGTTGGTCTGGAAGTTGGTAGATTTTTCCATCTGGCCCGGTGGTAAAGCTTAAGCCAATAAAATCTTCTAGATCTAAGGTTGGCAGGGTAACGTCTTTACCCTCGCCTTTTATAAAGTCACTAATCGGGACCACTTTACCGTAGCGAAAGTGAGTACCAATTAGGTCTGAGTCGTTTACGTAAGCATCGTAAATGTTACGGCCCGACTGCATTTGGGTTTGCAGTTTTTCAACTACATCACCTTCTTGAATAAGGTCGTGATTAACCTTAATACCGGTTATCTCAAAAAATGCCTTGGCTAAGGTCTTACTTTCATATTCGTGGGTGGTGATGGTTTCTGAGGCTACGTTTATTTCCATACCGCGAAATGGTTTTGCCGCTTCAATAAACCATGCCATCTCATCCATTTGTTGCTGCTGGCTAAGGGTAGAAGGGCTAAACTCTTCTCCCACCCAACGCTGGGCTGCATCACTGTATTGATCTGCTAATGCTAAACTGCTGCATCCGGCGATAACCATGGCTACACTCAAGCGAGCCAGTTTAAACACTGATTTTTTGTAGTAGGGCATTGCTTCATTCCTTTTAATTTTTAAGTGCGTCTTGTTTTTTTAAGGCACCCCTTGATGCCTTTGCACATCCTTAATTTGCTCTCGAGTTTTTGCTGGTCTCACCCCCATCTCATAACAATAAACAGCCACACCACTGCCACCGCGAACGGTAGCCAAATGCTCAGTTCAGTCATCCCGATAAAACCGAGGTGAATAAACGCACTGCTTAACAAACCAATAAACAATCGATCGCCACGGGTAGTAGCTATCGGTAAAAAACCTTTGCGAGCCACACAGGGGCTCTTAAGTTCCCAACAGGTCATCACAAACAAAATGCAGGCGATGCCGGTAAAAAATAGTGCTGATGGTGTTGTCCATGCCATCCAGTTCATGTTGTTTCTCCTATACCCGACCTAGGGCAAAGCCCTTGGCTACGTGATTTCTAACAAACCAAATAACTAATACACCTGGCAAAATGGTGAGCACACCGGCGGCTGCCAGCACTCCCCAATCAATACCAGAGGCACTTACCGTGCGGGTCATTACTGCAGCGATAGGTTTGGCGTCTACCGAGGTTAAAGTTCTGGCCAATAGCAGTTCTACCCAACTAAACATGAAACAAAAGAAGGCGGTAACCCCAATGCCAGAGCGGATTAGCGGGATAAAAATTTTGACGAAAAAGCGCGGAAAACTGTAGCCGTCGATATAGGAGGTTTCGTCGATTTCTCTTGGCACGCCCGACATAAAGCCTTCTAAGATCCACACCGCTAGTGGCACGTTAAACAAACAATGTGCGAGAGCCACGGCGATGTGGGTATCAAACAAACCTACCGATGAGTAGAGCTGAAAGAAGGGCAGCAAAAATACCGCTGGCGGCGCCATTCGGTTGGTGAGTAACCAAAAGAACAGGTGTTTGTCGCCAATAAAACGAAAGCGCGAAAAAGCATAGGCCGCAGGCAGCGCCACCGCCAAGGTAATCACCATGTTTAGCGATACGTAGTAAATCGAGTTTACGTAGCCCATGTACCAGCTGGCGTCGCTAAAAATGGTGGCGTAGTTGGCAAAGGTAAAGTGTTCTGGCCAAAAGCTAAGCCCGCCTAGTATCTCTTGATTACTCTTAAACGACATAATCAACAACCAATAAATGGGTAACAGCAAGAACAAGATGTAAGCGCTCATTCCCAGTGTTTTTTTCATGTTCATAATTGCATCCTTTCGCCGCGCTTATTTGCCGTCGTTATGAGTCATGGCGGTGTAGAACAGCCAGCTAACCAACAAAATGATTAAGAAATAAATGATCGAGAACGCCCCTGCTGGCCCAATATCAAACTGGCCTACTGCCATTTTGGTAAGGGTTTGGCTGAGGAAGGTGGTGGAGTTACCGGGGCCACCACCGGTGAGCACAAAGGGTTCGGTATAAATCATGAAGCTGTCCATAAAGCGCAGTAATACGCCAATTAGCAGCACATTCTTAAGCTTGGGAAGTTGGATAAAACGAAATACCGCCCAGTTAGAGGCACGGTCGATGCGAGCCGCTTGGTAATAAGCATCTGGAATGGCGCGCAAACCTGAGTAACACAGCAGTGCCACCAAGGATGTCCAATGCCATACGTCCATTAGCAACACCGTAAGCCACGCATCCATGGGGTTAGCGGCGTAGTTATAGTCTATGCCTAGGCTGTTTAAGGCCCAGCCAAATAGGCCAATGTCTGCCCGCCCAAAGATTTGCCAAATAGTGCCCACCACGTTAAGTGGCACTAATAGCGGCAACGCTAACACCAGCAAACACACCACCGAACCTGGGCCACGAGCTGGCATCATTAAGGCGACTAAAATCCCTAGCGGGATCTCGATTAACAACACCGAGCCAGAGAAAATAAACTGGCGAATTAAGGAGTCGTGTAAGCGAGTATCGTTAAGAATTTCTCGATACCATTCGGTGCCCACAAAGTAGCGGGTATTAGCATCAAAAATATCCTGAATCGAATAGTTCACTACCGTCATTAGCGGCACAATGGCGCTAAACGCCACCAGCGCGAACACTGGCAGTACCAAGTACCAGGCTTTATTGGTATAGGGTTTAATCATGATTATCTTCCTTGGCCACCAAGTATTCGTCGATGTAGAGCATCAACCACTGCTCGGGAAAGCTGATATAGGCGGTTTGGTGAGGCACTTTTTGGTCTTCTTGCAAGCGCGCTTTAATTACCTGATCGCCCAGCTGCAAGCTAACAATTTTGTAGGTGCCTAAGTCTTCTACAAACAGCACCTCTGCTTGATAGGCATCGCCATTAGGTTTGTCCCACACATGAACAAACTCAGGGCGAATTCCCACTTTTAAGTTATTAGATTGGCTGCTGTTAACTGCGTTTAATTCCTGCTCGCTTAAGGCAATGCTTTGCTCGCCAAAACACACACCTTGCTCACAGCGTTCTACTTCCATTAAGTTCATGCCGGGGCTGCCAATGAAGTAACCCACAAAGGTATGGTTGGGCTGCTCGAATAGCTCTCGAGGCGTGCCAAACTGCACCACTTGGCCGTTGTACATCACCGCAATTTTGTCGGCAAAGGTAGAGGCTTCGAGCTGATCATGGGTAACGTAGACCATGGTAATATTGAACTGCTCGTGAATTTGCTTGAGCTTGCGGCGCAACTTCCACTTAAGGTGGGGGTCAATCACCGTGAGCGGCTCATCAAACAAAATCGCCGATACGTCGTCACGCACTAAGCCGCGACCCATCGATACTTTTTGTTTTTCATCGGCGCTTAGGTTGGCGGCCTTTTTATTAAGCACCGCGGTAAGGTCTAGGATTTCGGCAATCTCGCCCACTTTAGACTGCACTTTGGCCTTACTAGCGCCCATGTTGCGTAGCGGGAAGGCTAAGTTATCAAATACCGTCATGGTGTCGTACACCACAGGAAACTGGAACACCTGAGCAATGTTGCGCTCTTGCGGCGGAATGTCGTTTACTCGAACACCGTCAAACAATACTTCGCCGTCGGATGGTTCAAGCAAGCCAGAGATAATATTTAGCAAAGTAGATTTGCCACAACCCGATGGCCCTAGCAAGGCATATGCACCGCCCTTTTGCCAAACGTGGTTCATTTCTCGAATCGCATACTGGGGCTGATCGGCCTGCTTGTCGTAACTATGCGCTAAGGATTTTAGTTGGATCTCAGCCATGATAATGATCCTCTATACGGCGGCTTGAAGCCTGAATAAGCTCTCCGGCATGGTCGAATACGTGCAGCTTATGAGTGGGTACGTATATTTTGATTTTCTCGTCGACGTGGTAGGAATGAACCCCAGACAGATGCAGCACTAATTGAAAGTGCTCGTTACGTACATGCAAGAAGGTTTCGGAGCCGGAGATTTCTGCCAGCTCAACCTGAACTGATATTTCTAAATCATCGTCATTTTTAGGTAACAGACTTAAATGGCTGGGGCGAATGCCAAATTGATAAGACCCTTCGCCTAAGGCTTTTAAGTCGGCATTTAGCGGGAAATGCACTTTGTCGTCAAAGGTCACTTCGGTGGCACTCATCTTTCCGGTAATCAGGTTAATGGGTGGCTCATTAAACAAGGCTGCGGCGGTAACATTGCAGGGCGAGTGATAGGTATCTGCGGTTGGCCCACTTTGAATTACTTTGCCTTCGTGCAAAATAGTGGTGGTGCCGCCTAAGGCAAGTGCCTCATTAGGTTCGGTTGTAGCGTACACCGCAATGGTATTGCGCTGAGCAAACAGCTCGCGCATTTCTTGGCGTAGTTCTTCGCGTAACTTGTAATCTAAGTTAACTAAGGGCTCGTCAAACAAGATGATATCGGCGTCTTTAATCAGCGCTCTGGCCATGGCAGTACGCTGCTGCTGACCACCAGAAAGCTCCAAAGGTAGGCGAGATAAAAAAGGCGTAATGCGCAGCATTTCTGCAGTTTCCATCACCCGTTTTTTAATGGTGGTTTCCGACTCATTAGCCAAGCGCAAGGGCGAAGCAATGTTGTCGTATACCGTCATATTGGGGTAGTTAATGAACTGCTGGTAGACCATCGATACATTTCGCTCTTGCACCGATACACCGGTTACGTCTAGGCCATTCATTAATACTCGGCCGGTGTTTGGTTTGTCTAATCCGGCCATTAGCCGCATTAAACTGGTTTTGCCTGACAAGGTGCGGCCAAGCAATACGTTAAACGAGCCGGGCTCAAAATTGAGGGTGGCTTGGTTAATGTAATACTGGCCATCGACCATCCGTGTTACGTTTTCCAATGTCAGTGACATGGGCGGGGGCTCTCCTTATGTCCAGTGCTGAATAATGTTCGCACTATGTTCAAATTCGCAAATCTACGAAGCTTATTGCCAAACTTGTGCCAACCCACCAATAAAATCATAACCTGCTGATTTAATAGATTAATATATTTGTTTTAGTTTTTACTTTAATAAAAATATGTTCATTTAGTGTGATCAATGTGAACATTTTGTTAATCGATTTTGACCAATTAATGTTCGTATGCGAAAGTGCCTGCCTGATACTGTTCACTGCTAAACAATGTGATGCTGATTAAAGGATTGAGATGAGCGAAAAGTCACAGTGGTATTTAGAACATGAAGCGCTAATTAAGCACTCTTGGCAGCGCTGCCGAGACTCTGGCTTAACCCATCATAGTGAGCCAAACGTAGAGCATAAGTCTGCGGGGGATTTGTCATGTCTGCTGGAACAGCATCATCAATTATTAGAAACCACCCATCATCAAGTACTGCCCTACTACGAGAATTTGCTCAGTAATAGCAACAGCCAAGTGATGCTGGCCGACCACCAAGGCTATGTATTAAAAAGCTGGGGAGAACAACGTTTTAAGCAGCAACATCAAGAAATATTCTCACCGGGCACTGGCTGGCAAGAACCGGTGTTAGGCACCAACGCCATTGGCACTGCCTTAAAAACTGGCAGCGTGGTGCAAATTCATCATGACGAGCATTTTTTGGTGGCGAACCGCTTTATGACTGGTTCGGCTGCACCTATCTATGGGGTAGATAGGGAAATGGTAGGTGTAATTGATATCTCGAGCGATACCTACTTACCGGAATCTCATACCCTTGGCATGGTGAAAATCATGTCGCAAGCGGTTGAAAATCAGCTAATAATTTCTCACTTTAATAGTGAACACTTTCTGCTGCGTTTCAACACCAGCCCAGAAAACATCGATAGCCAGTGGTCGGCGCTGGTTGTATTTGATGAAACCGGCTTGGTGATCTCGGCCAATCGCCGCGCGGAGTTAGTTCTAGCCACCGACTTAAAGCTGGTGAACATTAGCGAGCTATTTGAAATTAGTGTTAACCAGTTAGTTAATCAACCAGAGAGTTTTCAAATCCCCTTAATCACTCGCCAGCAATTTAGAGTGCACGGTATTTTGCATAAACCCAAACAAGCCAAACCGCGTGTTTTAGATTTTAGAACTTTGCTTAAGCCTGAACAAAATAGGCCACAACACGTCTCGGAGAAACAGGCATTTTTGCTGGATGATCTTAATTTGGGCGATCCGGTAATGGCTAAAGCGGTAGCGCAAAGCAAACGTATTGTAGATAAAGAAATCCCGATTCTAATTCGTGGCGAAACCGGCGTAGGTAAAGAGGTATTTGTAAAAGCACTGCATCACTCAAGCCTGCGAAGCAAGCAGAACATGGTGACAGTAAACTGCGCTGCGATTCCCCAAGAGTTGGTGGAGTCGGAGCTATTTGGTTATGAAAAAGGCGCGTTTACGGGCTCTAGCAACAAAGGCTATATAGGGCTGATCCGTAAGGCAGACAAAGGTACCTTATTCTTAGACGAGATTGGCGATATGCCCTTAAATGTTCAGGCACGCTTATTAAGAGTATTGCAAGAACGCAGGGTTAACCCATTGGGTAGCACCGAGTCTTATCCAGTAGACTTTAAGTTGGTTTCTGCCACCAATAGAAACCTAAAAGATGATGTTGAAGCCGGCAGTTTTCGCCAAGATTTATATTATCGGGTGAGTGGCTTAAACATCGAGTTACCGGCACTTCGTCATCGTAGTGACCGCCAACACCTCATCCAGTTTTTACTTAACTACTATGCCGAAGCACCGCAAGATTCCTTGATAACCGAGCGCGCAATGCACAGCTTTTGCCAACACCCATGGCCGGGTAACATTCGCCAGCTAGTTAGCGTAATCCAAATCGCTCAGGCTATGTCTGACAATCAAGCCATCGATTTACAGCACCTACCCGACGACTTCTTTGCCGACCTTGATGGCCAAACTAGCAACGTAGAGCCTATTGCTGTCAGCACTCCTCAACCTACTGGCGAAGCCGAGCAGCCAAAACCAGCCTGTAGTGATGACATTGTGGCCATCTACCAATCCTTGTCTTGCAACATCTCCAAAACCGCTCAACAACTGGGTATTAGCCGAAACACCGTATATAAGCGCTTACGCGAGTCAGGCTACAAGTAGCCAAGCCACTACTGGTTAAACTCAAGCGGTAGTAACTTTTGGCAGCAATTAGCTAACGCATTAATATATAAAAGATTATATTATTGTTATATCGTATTGAATCACCTATTTGACTACAGCTTTCCCCCAGCGTATCTGTCATATTTCCTGCTTTATTGCTAACACGGCTTTGTTTAGCCAGCGAGCTGTTTTCACTAACGCGGCTTAGCACTTATCAATAAAAGATTTGCTTCAAATCACTGACAATTTAAGGAGTATTTAATGTCAGATATGGAAATTTCAGCTACCGAACCAAGTTTATCAAGTAAAGATGAGGCAGCAAAAACCAGCGCACTGATTGCCTATGGATTAATGATTCTGGGTTTGTTTACCGGCTTGTTTTGGCTAGTAGGCGCTATTTGGGCAATGGTGAAAAAGGGCGAAGCAGCCGGCACCTTATTTGAAGACCATTATTCAAATATTATTAAAACCTTTTGGTGGGGCTTTGGTCTATCCATCATCGGTTTTGTATTGGCGTTTGTAGTAGTTGGTTACTTTGTACTATTAGCCGTTTGGATTTGGTCTATTTATCGAATCATCAAAGGCTTAGCTAAGATAACCTCGAATAAGTCGTACAACTCTTAGCCAATAAAAAAGGGAGCGCGAAGCTCCCTTTTTACACCGACATCAGCCGCACTAATTTAGAATATCTAACTGAACTTGATAGTTACAGGTAGAGCCTTCTAGATCCAATCTATAACGGGCTTCTTTGTATTCAACCGCATCAATATCTTGCCAGTTAGTAATACTTACTGTTGGTGTAGCGGGTGTAATAGGAGTGATTTTTAATTGACCTGCGATGATAGAACCGTCTGGCTGCACAACCGGTTCTACTGGCAAATTGATTTGCCAAATAGCTGAAACCGTATTAGCTACAACACATTCGTCAGTCACCATCACTTTATCTTCACTAAAGCGAACCTCGCGCTGCCAAGAGGTAATCGAATCATAAGCGGGATAAACGCCAGTGAGATCCATGTTAATGGTAGTGACATCACCAGTAACCTGATGAGTCATGCTGCCTTCTGTGCCACGTTTTTGCGGAATGATTTCTCCCGCTTCTTCAAAGCGTAAGATGTTGTGCTTGTCGCTCAGTTGGTGAATACCGCTGTGCGACCATATGTTTTGGGTTACCGCCAAGAACTCATTTTTAAATAAGGTGAACGACCCCTGGTCTTGATGGGCATGCGACTCATCATAGATACCTGCAACAGCAGATAACCAAGTAGCATCAGCGTCCCAAGAAGAGCGAACAAACAAGTGGCCTGCGCTAGAAGAGTAGTACAGCAAGTCACTTGGTACGATTTGATTGAGCTCTTGTTGCAGCAAGGTAGTATGCAAGTTGAAGCCATAGCGCATCGGATCAACGGAGTTATTAGCTAACCACCAACTACCACGTTTGGCAGCATCACTACCAATATTTAACGAAGAAGCACGCTGCATTAAGCTTTCGTGGTAATCGAACAGCACCGGGAATGAGACCCGAGATTGGTCACCAATAGGCGCAAAGTGCTCTAAGTCTGGCGTTGTCGCGTGGATCCAATAATCAATAGTCTGTCGAGTATGTAATGACTCCTCTGAGAGGTCTTCTCCAGTAGCATCTCGCCAGATGATATACAACTCGAACAACTTACTTTGAGCCACACCGTAGCCTGTACCTTCTCGGCTACCTCCACCAGCAAACTGCGCATAATACTCAACTAACTTAGGTAGCTTGTCATCCCTGAGTAGGTTGAGCCAAGTTTCGTTTTCATCCACTAGCGCCCAGGTCATGGTGGCTTTTAAAAAGCTGAAGTGATAATTGTTGCCCGGGTTAGTGGTTGCCCAACCGCTCCAAGGGAAACTATTTCCGCCCCACTGTGCATCAGCATGATTCCAAACATTCCAAATGGCTTGCTCGGCATAGTTTTTCCAGCGTAGCTTTTGGCTATCACTAAGCAAGTCATAACCGTAGTCGTAAACGTAAGCGAGCTCTGAGATAAAGTCGCCTACATGAAGGTAAGAATCTTTGCTTGTTATTGGCTTTTGGTTAGCAGCAATGAGGGCTTCAGCCTCGGCAACCTGCTTTTCTACATCTTCAATCGCCAACTCAATGTATTTTTTATCTTGAGTCAGGTAGTACATATACACCGCATCGGTAGGCGAAAATCCATACCCTGGGCTGCCATCCACTGCTTGGTCAACCCAAGCTGCAAAGCGGCTGTAATCCTGTCCGGCAAAACGTAGGTGCTCTATCGATGCCAGAGATAGCTTGTGGTTGGTGACAGCAGGAGCTAGCACTTCAATCTGAATGTCTGCTTGTTGTCCCTGCCAAGTGGCAGTGCAAATAGCTTGACCAACCTGATTGGTGATTAGCAGTTGTTGGGTATCTACGCTCACAGCACTGCTATCGCAGGCCCATTGCGCATCGCTTAATGAATCTTGTACAGAACCATCACTGTACGTCGCATTAACTTGTAAACTCTGTTTGGAAGCTAAGGGAATATCGATAGGCCCAGTGGGGTTAATGCTAATGCTGCTTAAAGTAGCGGGGGCTGATACGACCACCTCAAGATCAGCACTCAGTTTTTGCCAAGTAACGCTGCAGTTAGCTGATCCAATTTGCTCGGCGCTTAGCAGTTGTTGAGCGTCAATGCTTACTGCATTGCTGTCGCATACCCACTTGGCATCGCTGTTTACAGCTTGCTCAGTTCCGTCGTTAAAACTAGCGGTAACGTGTAAAGCTTGTTGATCATTCAGTGAAAGAGCTAGCGGACTGACTGGGGAAATAGTAAGGCTTTCGGCAATAAGCTCATCCGAGCTAACGGTAAAACCCACCACCAAACTCAGTGTCGACCAAGCAACACTACAAGCAGCTTCACCGACTGTGTTGGCTGTCACATAACTAGATTCACTAATGCTTACTGCTTCAGAATTACATTGCCAGTTAAGTTTAAAAGGGGTGAGATTACGGGTAACGCCATTGTCATAAACCAGATCCAATTCTAATTGGCTATTTTCGCCTTCCATTAGGCTGGTGTCACCTGCGCGCAGGACAATTTCTTGAGCAATTACCGCAGCGCCAGTGTCTGGCGTTGGCTGCTGACTAGGTGTCTCGTCTCCACCACCGCCACAAGCTAGGAGCAACAATGGTGAGCAAGCGAATACGGCAACTTTAACGCAACGTGCCAAAGGCTTGCTGACTTGAAATATCATATTACTTCCCTGTTTACCTTTTTTAACTAAAGCAGATGCTAAAGTGTGAATACACAATTATCGCCCAACAATGTTAATAATTTGCTAAACCATTAGATTAAAACAACATGGGCAGCGCTTGTAGGCCTTTTCCATAGCAACATTTAGCGCTTAAAACATCAATTTTTGATAAAAACAAATTATTAACAAAACATGCTAAACGTACCGAACAGTTGACGGAGGTTTTGCCATAAAACTTTCAGATGAACTGATAATCATTAGTAATTGTTTAAAACGTCATCATGACTAATGTTAAGGTGAACAGAGATAATATGAGAGATAAGTCAATAGCGCAAACCAAAGGTTTACGCCAGTGATGAAAGTTTGATCTTGGTTATACCATAGCATCTATTGCGGCTTGAGCGAGAGCAGCATCGTCTTGCTCACTCATGCCACTAATGCCAATAGCGCCAATCACATTACCATCTTGGTAAATGGGTACTCCACCTTGAATACCGGTAAAGCGTGAATCGGTCCAATAGCCCATATCTTTGCCGGTTTCTTTTGCCCATGCCGCTAAGTTAGCTGTAGGTTGGCGATCACGCGCTGCGGTGTACGCTTTGTTCTGGGCTAGCACCGCTGCATGAAACGCAACATTATTCATTCGTGAAAAGCTCACTAACTCGCCGTGAGCATCAACCACAGCTACAGCAATACTCACTTGTTTTTCTTCGGCTAAACGTAATGCTTGGGCATTTAAAGCACTGGCTAAATCAAAAGTAATATCCATAAATAATCTCAAGAGTGATAGTTAAGTTAGGCCAAAGTCTAGAAAGATTACTGCATAAAGCCAATGCTTAGCACGCAAGTTTATCGCACTATAGTATGGAATATAGTCATTTAATTCGTAACATAAAGGCTTTCTGTAGGCGGTTGATATTGCTAGCATGGTTTCTCTTCACATAGCAGGGACAACTATGAATAAGGTTGCACTGATCACCGGTTCTAGTCGTGGCATTGGCGCTGCTAGCGCTTTACTGCTGGCGCAAAAGGGCTACGCCGTTTGTATTAACTACAAACAAAACCAAGCAGCTGCCAACACTCTACTTAAGCAAATACATGCTTTAGGTGTGCCGGCGATTGCTTACGCTGCTGATGTAAGCCAAGAACAGCAAGTTGATGACTTGTTTACTGCCATTGACCTGCAATTGGGCCCGATAACTGCCTTAGTCAACAACGCTGCCATATTGCTACCACAAAGCCCTTTGGTGGATATGAACCAAGGCCGCGTCAATCAGTTACTCACGACTAACGTAACCAGCGCGTTTTTGTGCTGCAAATATGCGATTAAGCGCATGGGCACCAGTTACGGTGGTGCTGGAGGGGCCATTGTTAATGTATCTTCGGCCGCGGCTCGCATAGGCTCCCCCTTCGAATATATTGATTATGCCGCCAGCAAGGGGGCAATAGATACACTCACTAAAGGACTGTCTGTAGAATTGGCAGAGCAAAAGATTAGGGTTAATGGGGTGCGACCGGGCTTTATTAATACCGATATGCATGCCGATGGCGGTGAACCTAATAGATTAGAGCGCATCCGCAGCTCCATTCCAATGCAGCGCGGCGGC
Organism: Agarivorans sp. Alg241-V36; assembly: GCF_900537085.1. NCBI lineage: Bacteria > Pseudomonadati > Pseudomonadota > Gammaproteobacteria > Alteromonadales > Alteromonadaceae > Agarivorans > Agarivorans sp. Alg241-V36. The sequence continues at coordinate 73,780 of NZ_UNRE01000004.1, forward strand.
CAGCCCGACGAAGTTGCCGAGGCCATTTGCTGGCTGCTTTCAGAACAAGCTTCTTATGTCACGGGTAGCATTGTCGACGTCGCTGGCGGGCGATAGAGCTTGGTAACGGCAAAGGCTTTACTTCACCAACAAGGACCAATATATGGCTAAAGATCCTCGAATAATCGATAAACGCATTCCCTTTGTGATGGCTTTGCTAATTGGTCTTTTTTGTTACTACACTTGGGCGCCCAATAGCCCCTTTAAACAAAGAGAAAGCCTGTCTTTAGAGCGCGCCTTAGCAAACCAACAATCTGGCTTGGTAGAGGGCGATGTTCTGGTTATGGGCAACACAAATAGCGAGCAAGAGGTATTAGCTAAAAGTGCTGAAGGCAAGTTACTCACAATCAACTTTAATCAACAATCTACACCGGCTATTGGTAGTTTTTGGCAAGTAAAAGGCATGCTTAGCTGGCCCGAAAATGCCCCCTTACTCAAGGTGTCTCAAGCAAGTACCCCCACTAAACAGTCAACAGAGTCACAATAAACTGCGCTAACGCAAGGTTGTATATAAGTATGTGCTTAATAATGACTTAAGTCGTTATTTAAAAGGGCATCATGATGACTCAACAACAAGGAAAGTACTTGCTATATGCCGTTATAAGCGCGGGCTTAGTATTGGTACTAGTAGGAATAGCCTTAGCGATGTTTTCTAATATTAGTGTCTCTATGGGTGTAACCGGGGTGCAAATAATTGCTGGTATTATCGGCCTAGGCTTACTGTTAATGGTACCCAGCAAAATTATTCTCACCCTATTACTGATGAAAGCAAAATCAAAAAATTAAGCTAAGTTATCTATCGTTGATTTACCTGCTAAATCAACGAGCAAACAGCTCTACCATTGCCCGCAACTTGCCGCTTTGTTCAGCCAACAAATGATTGGCTTCGCTAGTATGCTGACAACGTTGCAAGGTTTGTTGAGTTTGCTGGCTAATTGCCGATACGTTGCCGCCAATTTCACTGGCCACAGAAGCTTGTTCCTCGGTAGCATTAGCGATTTGGCTAATTCGGCCGCGAATTTGCTCTACGGTTTGGGTTATTTTCATAATTGCATCACCAGCATTGGCTGCTTGCTCAACACTACCCTGTGCAGCGCTGCTGCCTTGTTGCATTACTTTCACTGCTCGCTCAGCGCCACTTTGCAAGGTGGCAACAATACTTTGAATTTCTTCGGTTGAGCTTTGCGTGCGACTGGCTAAGGTTCTTACTTCATCTGCCACCACGGCAAAACCTCTCCCCTGCTCTCCCGCTCTTGCTGCCTCGATGGCAGCATTTAAAGCCAGTAAATTGGTTTGTTCGGCAATGCCTTGAATAACCGTGACAAATGAGCCAATTTGCTCACTTTCTTGAGCCAGCGAAGCAATCACTTCACTAGCGGTATCAATTTCTTTAGCCAGCAGGTTAATTTGTGTGATGGTCTCATTCACTTCTTGGTGGCCTTGACGCACCTGCTGATCGGCTTGGCTGGTTTGCTCTACCGTTTGTTGCACGCTAGATGAGACCTCTTCAACGCTGCTCGCCATTTGGCCAATGGCACTTGCCACTTGCTCAACTTCATTCTGTTGCGAGTCCATATCGGTGTATACACCCTCGGTTGCGCTCGATGCCTGAGCAGCCACTTTATCCAATTGCTGCGCCGAATCACTAACTCGCCAAATTAAGGTTTGTTGTTGGTGATCCAATAGAATATTAGCCAATTGTAATTGCCCTAATTCATCGCAGCGCCCGGTGTAAATCCATTGCGCCACGGGATCATCAATAGTTTGTTTACTGCTGGCCGCCAAGCTACGAATAGACGCACTAAGCATAGCGGCTAACAAAATGCTTAGCCCTATAATCACCAAGGCTGCGATTAGCCCACCACCTAAAGAGAGTACTGAGTTAAACAGGCAAAGTGCTAACACCAATAAACTAGGTAAGGCAAAGCTTAAACTGTAACGGCTTAAAATATTCAGCCCGCGTTCCATGCGAGAAATAGGAGCCTGCCCCTCATTGATGCGTTGATATAGACGATCTGCACGTAGCACTGCCTCGGCATTAGGTTTTACCCTCACCGACTGGTAACCCTCAATCTCCCCTTTACTAGAGAGCATCGGAGTGACAAAAGCATCCACCCAGTAATTGTCTCCGTTTTTACAGCGATTATTTACAATTCCCATCCAAGGTTTGCCGCTTTCAACCCTATCCCAAAGCATCTTGAAAGCCGCTTTAGGCATTGCAGGGTGACGAACAATATTGTGTCCGTGAGTGACTAATTCATCATTGCTATAACCACTAATATCGACAAAGTCTTGATTGGCGTAGGTAATTACGCCTCGAGGATCGGTAGTTGAAACGATGTGTTGATGTTCAACCATCTTGCGCTCATTTCCGGTAAGAGAGCTTCCGCTAGGCATAAACAATCCTTTAATCATTGGCTCTGTGGCCAGCTAATTTTTATTTGATATTTTGATTAATTATTGACAACAAATAGATAACTCGCCATCAACAAATACTTAAAAATAATAACTTTTTGGATTATCTCTATTTAGGTAGGCAACACAATAATGAGCTGTAGAAATTGCGAGGATGAAACAAAAACTTTAGAGCTCTAGGAGCTCTAAAGTGCTAATGGTGACAAATCGAACTAAATATATTGCTCAAGCCACTGTTGCATAGCTTGGGCAGGTAAAGCACCAGCCTGCTGGCTTAATAGTTTGCCGTTTTTAAACACCATTAAGGTAGGAATTGAGCGAATTTGATAACGCTGCGCCAAGGCTTGTTGTTCTTCGGTATTCACTTTTAGAAACTGCGCCCTATGGGCAAATTGCTGAGCAGCTTGCTGGTAAGCAGGCGCCATGCTTTTACATGGGCCACACCAAGATGCCCAAAAATCTACCACAACCGGTAGCTCTCCGCCCAAGTGTTTACTAAAGCTATTTTCGGTGACATCAATAGGCTGACCGCTAAACAAGGCCTGCTTACATTTACCACATTTAGCTTGCTCGCTTATTCGAGCCACCGGTAAGCGATTGCCCGCTTGGCAGCTAGGACAAATCACAATCAGTGATTCAGACATATTATTACTCCTACAACTTTTACAAAGGCGCCAAGTGTTCAACCATCAACTGAACACTACGACGTCCTCTAAATTCATTAACATCTAATTTATACACCAACTGCACTTGTTTGAGACTGGCGTTTGGCCAAATGCTGCGGTCGACATTGAAGGCAATGGCATCAATTTCTTGGGTCATACCGGGCAGTTTAACACTCATCTTTAAATGCTTTTCGCCAACCACTCGTTGGGCACACAACTCAAACTCACCATCAAACAGGGGCTCTGGGAAACCTTGCCCCCACGGCCCAGCCTCGCGCAATGATTCGGCAAATCCCAGCACCAATTGTTCGGGTGCTAACTCTCCATCACTAAGCAGCGTATGAGTAAGGCATTCTTCATCAATAAAGTCTTTGGCTGTTTTCTCTAAGCAGAGCTGAAACTCTGCAAAGCGCGCCTGCGATAAGGACAAACCGGCAGCCATGGCGTGACCACCAAATTTACTGATTAAGCCGGAGTTTTGGGTATCGATACGTTCCAGTAAATCGCGCAGATGCACTCCAGCTACCGAACGACCAGAGCCCTTTACTTCGCCATTATCGCCATCTGCAAAAGCAAACACTGGACGATAATATTTTTCTTTGATGCGCGAAGCCACCAGCCCTACAACACCTTGGTGCCAATCGGCTTGATACAAACACAGAACTTTGGGCAGGCTTTGACTATCTAAACTCAATTTGCTGACACTTTGCTGAGCTTCTTGCTGCATGCTGGCTTCAATATCTTTGCGCTCGCTATTCAAACTGTCCATTTCGCTGGCCAGTTGGCGGGCATGGTGAATATCGTCACTGAGCAAACAGTGAATACCTAGGCTCATGTCGTCTAAGCGGCCAACCGCGTTGAGGCGCGGACCAATAGAAAAGCCCAAATCACTGGCCACCATATTGGCTTTATTGCGACCAGACACTTCAATAAGCGCCTGAATGCCGGGCCTACAAGCGCCAGCGCGAATCCGTTGCAAGCCTTGATGCACTAAGATGCGGTTATTGCTATCTAGCGGCACCACGTCGGCTACGGTGCCTAGAGCCACTAAATCCAGTAGGCTGGCAATATTGGGTTCAACCAAGCCTTGTTGGGCAAATAAATCCTGTTGGCGCATTTTGCTGCGCAGCGCCATAAGCAAGTAAAACGCTACGCCAACGCCAGCCAAGTTTTTGCTAGGAAAAGCGCAGGCCGACAGATTTGGATTAACAATCGCCGCCGCTTTGGGTAATTGCTCACCAGGCAGGTGGTGATCGGTAATTAATACCGGAATACCAAGAGACTGCGCCTTATCAACACCATTAATGCTGGAGATGCCATTATCTACGGTAATGATTAGCTCGGCGCCTTTGGCTGCGGCTAGCTCTACAATCTCTGGGCTTAAACCATAACCATATTCAAAACGGTTAGGCACCAGAAAATCCACAGCCCTAAAGCCAAATTGCGGTAAGCCCGCCATAAGCAGCGCGGTGCTGGTTGCGCCATCGGCGTCAAAGTCGCCCACAATGAGGATCTTTTTCCGCTGCTGCAAATTGCTAATCAACAGATTTACGGCATCATCCATGCCTTGTAAGCCCTGAAACGGCAACAAAGCTTGAGCGCGTCGCTCTACATCGGCGGCAGATTTTACTCCGCGTCGCACATAAACTTGCTTGATCAGCTCGGGCCATTCGGCCGGCAGGGCTTGGGTATCTAGACTCTCTCGGCGGCGTAATAACACGTATTGTTTTCTCTAGGCTGGTGAAATAAAAAAGGCTCCCCTTTTTAACAAAAGTAGGAGCCTATTTACAGCAGTGTAAGCTAGCTGCGCTCTAAAAACTCTAACAAGGCTGCAGGTGGGCGATACCCTGGTAACATGGTGCCATCTTCTAGCACCATCGCTGGTGTGCCACGTACTCCAAAGGCTTCGCCTAATTGGTATTGTTTAAGTACGCTGTTATCGCAGCTGGCTTTAGTGACTGAGCCGCCGTTTTTAGCTGCGCTCATTGCACCGGCTTGATCGTCGGCGCACCATACGCTTTGCATTTCACCGAAAACCGGTGAATCTACCCCACCACGAGGAAAGGCTAAATAGCGCACGGTAATACCTAGATCGGTATAACCAGCAAGGGTTTCAACCTTTTGGGTATGCTGGTTTTTTTCTTTGTAGGTGTATAACTCGTTGTGTAACTTGCGGCAATAACCACAGCTAGTATCGGTAAATACCGTTACTACGTATTTTTCATCTTTAGCTTTGAACTCAATCATGTCATTTTCAAAGCTAGCTAATTGTTTGATGCGTACTTTAGCCATGCTGGCATCAGTTAGGTTCACGCGGTTCACTAAATCAAACAGGCTACCTTGTAACAGGTAGCGGCCATCTTGGCTTATGTAAAACATGCCTTGGCTAGTAGTAACCTCGTAAATATCTGTCAGCGGAGTTTCCGCGAGGGAATCCACTGCTACACCTAAGCGAGCCTCTATTATCTGTTTAGTTTTATTTGTATCTAAAGCAGGCTCACTGGCTGCTGCACTCCAAGCGCTATTTAGGCTCAGGCCGAATATACTCATCGACAACAATAAGGCCTTGGATAATTTCATTAAATTTTCTCCGAATTAGGGGTATACAAGCAGACCGTGCAAAGCTGAGAAAACTTACCGCCTATCTCGCTCAAATGCAAAAAATTAATTACAAACTGCTTACTTATACGTTTAAGCACGCGGGTGGTGTTGCTGATAAACACTACGTAAACGCTCATTTGCCACATGGGTATATATTTGGGTGGTGGATAAATCGCTGTGCCCCAACAACATTTGCACCACCCGTAAGTCTGCTCCGTGGTTGAGTAAATGTGTTGCAAAAGCATGGCGCAAGGTATGAGGCGACAAATGGTTGTTGATCCCGGCCAAACTGGCATAGCGTTTAATTCGATGCCAAAAGGTTTGCCGAGTCATCTGGCTACCACGAGAGCTAGGAAACAATACATCACTCTCTTGCTTTAATAACATTGGTCGCGCCTGTTTCAAGTAACGCTCTAGTACGTCTACAGCTTGCTCCCCTAAAGGCACTAAGCGCTCTTTACCGCCTTTGCCCACCACCCTCACTAGGCCTTGGCGCAAGCTTACTTGCTCTATTTGCAAGCTCACCAGCTCGGTGACGCGCAAACCAGTCGCATAAAGCACCTCCAACATGGCTAAGTCACGATGTTGAATGGGGTCGTCGAGCTGAGGTTCATTCAACAAGGCTTCAACTTCCGCCTCGCTTAAGGTGCCTGGAAGTTTTTTCTCTAATTTGGGTTGGACTAACAAGGCACAGGGATCGTCTTCACGGCTTTTTTCTTGAATCAAAAAGCGATAAAAACGTTTTAGGCTTGAAAGCTGCCTAGCGGCACTGGCTGGCTTTTGTCCTTGCTCGAAGCGATAGGCGATAAAGCCTTGTAAATCTAAAGCCTCAGCTTGCTCAATGGCGACCTTTCTCTGCTGTAAAAAACTAGCAAGTTGGTTTAAATCGTTGCGATAGGAGTTAAGGGTATTTTCTGCAAGGCTATGCTCAAACCACAACTGTTCAATAAAGCGATTGATATGCGGATTGTCTATTTCGCTGGCTTTGGGTTTGGCTTGCTTACTTGGCATATCTCTCACTAGTTTGTCGTGCTCGCACTTGGCTTATTGGTGTTAGTTAGCGCTTTTGATAAACTGCCCGCGCACACTGCAACGCTTAAGGAAGTATTACATGCGCATTGGCCTGTTCTTCGGCTCATCTACCTGTTACACCGAAATGGCAGCGGAAAAAATTATCGCTGAATTTGCCGACCATGATATCGACATGTTCAATATTAAAGATTGCGACGTAGCCCAAATGCACGACTACTCGCTACTTATTCTTGGCATATCCACTTGGGATTATGGCGAATTACAAGAAGATTGGGAAGCCGTATGGGATAACCTTGAAGGGCTTGATTTTAAAAACAAAACCATTGCCCTGTTTGGTCTTGGTGATCAGGTGGGTTACAGCGAATGGTTTTTAGATGCCATGGGCTTGTTGTTTGAACAGCTGGCACCCTCTGGTGCCAACTTTATTGGCTTTTGGCCAAACCAAGGCTACGAATTTGAAGCCTCCAAAGCTCTCACCGAAGATGGCGAATTCTTTTATGGCTTAGCGCTAGATGATGAACATCAATACGAGTTAAGCGACCAACGCATTCAACAGTGGTGCGGGCAATTAAAGCAAGAGCTCGCCGAACTGCAAGCACCTTAAACAATTTGGTATTAGCTAATGTGAAGTTTAAAAATTCACATTAGCTATCCTGCTTTAAGCACTAAACCTTTAACTCTTTAGTAAGCTGTTCTAGTACTTCTACCCTTTCCAGCAGCGATTTAATCGCTTGATCTGAGCCTTGAACTAACTCTGTTACCAATACAGTTTGATCACGTAACTGATGAGTATCTTCAGAGATGCCTGTAGCAACCACCCCTTGTTGCTCTGAGGCTGTAGCAATTTCTGAAATTTTGGCCGAAACCGTATCGGTGCGCTGATGGATGTCGGCAATTGTTTGATGCACACCGCCCATCATCTGCTTACTGGTTTCACCGCGTTGTACGCTTTCTTTAACCGTTGAACTTAGGCCAAGGCTGGTAGATTGCAGCTCTTCAATCATTGATTGGATCTCAACAGTGGCCTGCTGTGCACGCCCAGCTAAGCTGCGAACTTCATCTGCAACAACGGCAAAACCACGCCCTTGCTCACCAGCGCGGGCAGCTTCAATCGCGGCATTTAATGCCAACAGATTGGTTTGTTCAGAAATAGAATTAATGGTGGTAACCACTGCACCAATATCTTGAGTACGCTTTTCCAATTGAGTTACCGCTTGTTCGGCGCGCTGTACATCAGCCATTAGTTGATCAATAGCCTCCACGGTAAGCTCAACATTTTGCTGGCCTGCACTAGTGGCTTGATTAGCCTGGGTAGTTTGCTCGGCGGTGTCATTGGCATTGGCGGCCACATTGCGAATCGTTACCACCATTTGCTCGATGGCACTGGCTAAAGAGTCAACTCGGTCTTGCTGTTGCACACTTACACTATTGCATTGCTCACTGGTTTGATTGAGTTGATCACATAAGTCTTTAACCATGGCGTTACTGGCATTAGTTTCGCTCACTAGTTGGTGTTCACGCTCTGCCACCTTATCAATAATGATCGCAATGGAGCTAAACTCGTCACGCACCGGAAAGTAATTGAGTCGCTTGGTTAAATCGCCCTTGGCTAACAAATCTAAAGCATTGTGAATTTGATACATTGCCCCGCCAATAAAGGTCATGACGTAGTAAAACAGCAAACCCGCAACAAATAATATTGCAGCAATACTGGCGTATTGCAGCCCGGAAAATAAGCCAAAAATGGAGGTGTTGTGGTGCTGAGAGCTCACATTATTGCCACGCAATGTATAACCCGCTTTCGATAGCAAGGCTCGCAGCTCTTCTGGCTCAGCCTTAATCACTTGGCTTAACAGCTGGGCCTCTTGTTGATGAACTTCTTGCAAGTGTTGCTCTACATTACTAGACACAATCAACAAGATTGCTACCAAAGCCAGCATAGGGAATACGAACATCAGTAGAAATTTTTCCTGCAAGGTAAGGTGAATATTAAAGCGGTCAATCCACCTAAATGGGACTTCTTTCATGACAAACTCCATTTTGCATATAAGCAACCAACAAGTAGTCGCTTATGGTATTGCGCGAAGCCTGCAAATACGAGGGATAGCAGGCTCAGTTCGGGGGGAGAAAAACCAAAAAAAAACAGGTATTAACCTGTTATGTTGTTTTGCTTAGTTGAAATAGCGCTAGCGCAGAGGCTAGCGCTTTCAATACTAGGCGGTTTCTACCACGGCTTGTTTGCTTGGACGAGCAAATATACTCACCAATACCGCCGCAAAAGTAGGCAGTAGCCAAGCAAAACCCTGAGAGAAGCCAGGCAGAACATTAAAGGCATCCATATTCACACCAGTCGCTTTAATCGCATCGAGTATGCCAAAAATAGCCGCCACACCAATGATTAAACGAGCCGCCATTTGCGGGCGATTAAACCAATCAACCAACAAGTTAAAGGCAATGAGCGCTACCGCTACTGGATAGATACCGATAAGAATAGGAATAGACACCACTAGCAATTGATTTAAACCAATGTTGGCAACCAATGCACAACAAGCGGCAGTGATAATCGCGGTAAGCTTATATGAGAATTTGCTGTTATCACTGACATAAGTTGAGAACGACGAGATACCACCAATGGCGGTAGTAAAGCAGGCCAAACTCACAATTGCCGTAAGTAACAGCTGACCTTTAGCGCCAAACAGTACGCCAACATAAGCAACAATAATCTCGCCACCATTTTTCGCCTCTGGCGCTACACCAGTTGCAGTAGCACCCAAATAGAACAGCACCACATAAAACAGAGTTAAGCCGATGGCCGCGATGATGCTAGCCTTAACTAAATAGCCAAATTGCTCACCTTTACCGGTAACACCTTTGCTGTTTAGCGCATCAATCATCAATACACCAAACATTAACGCAGCCAAGGCATCCATAGTGTTATAACCATCGATAAAACCTTGACCAAATGGCATGTCGGCAAAGCCTTTTTGCGCATCGGCGATTTCAGCAAAAGGATTACTAAATACACTCACACCAATAACAGCAATACAAATTACCAGTAAAGGGGTGATAATTTTGCCCACGGTATCAATCAAACCACCACGGCGCAGAATGAAAAACAGCGCCGCAATAAAATAAAACGAGGAGTAAGCTATTAAGGTTAGCTGACTAGCGCTCTCTACTAATGGTACCAAACCTAGCTCGTAGGCCACCAAACATGTACGGGGAATACCAAACATAGGCACCAATACCAAATAAATGGCTAGCGCAATAAAGTTGGCCACCTTAGAGGGTAAATAACGCCCAAGGTGCACAATGCCGCCACCCGCTTTTGCAATCGCCAGCAAGCCAAGTAACGGTAAACCTACTGCAGTGGCCAAAAAGCCAAGCATCGACATAGCAAGATTATCGCCCGCTAACATGCCTGCCATAGGTGGAAAAATCAAATTACCGGCGCCTAAAAAAAAGGCGAATACCATCATCCCTAAGCTTAATGTATTCCATGATCCAAGTGGTTTGGTCACGTGTTATCCTCGTTGTAGATTGCAATTGTTTATAATTTTGAGCGCGTAAGTATATAGAACTAAACTTAAACATAAAACCAGTGAATAAATCTACATTATGGATAATTGATCCAACTCAATAGTAAACAAACCTACATTTTTAAGTACAAGTCTCTACACAATTCAACATACTGTTTGCTATAAGCGTTATCTGCTTGATAGATAAGGATTTGCTCTTTTTTAACTGGCTGCAATTGCAGCTTGGAGAAACGCAACAAGCTACGAATAGCGGGTTTGCTGGTTACTGATTGAACATCTGCTTGTTGGATTAAATACCAATTGTTGCGCAGAGCATGCTGTTGCCAGTGCTCGGCGACATCGCACGGTAGCACTAGGGCAAGCTCGGTGTTTGAGTGGCTCAGCTCAGTTAACGACAAAAAGAACTGTTGAGCATCCAAAGAGCCATTGTGCCTAGCCTGCTGGCGCTTTTGTTCAAAACTCTGTCCAGCGGGGAAATAAGGCGGGTTAGAAACAATCAGATCATAGCTGTGCGCTGCTTGGTAGTCTTGCATACTGCTTAACGCTACTTGGATAGCATTTGGCCAAGGTGAGTTTGCTACATTTAGTTTTGCTTGCTCAACGGCATCAGGTTCAATATCGATAGCATCAATCCTTGCCCTTCCTTGACAACGCTGCGCCATAATCAAACTAATTAAACCTGTACCGGTTCCCACATCCAATATCCGTTTCGCATTAGCAAGATTAAGCCACGCAGCCAATAGGATCCCGTCGGTGCCAACCTTCATAGCACATTGATCATGAGCCACATGAAACTGCTTAAAGGTAAATCCAGGACGCTGATTATGATCGATCACTTCTTGCTTGCCTCTGTTTGGCGCTATACTATGCCGCGAATGTAAATGACCCGCGCTTTTGGTTCAAGTCGATGGCGCCTCACAACTTGGTAGATTTATGACCTTCGAAGACCTCGACCTAGACCCGCAGATCCTTGCTGCAGTAAGCGATATGAGCTTGCAAAAAGCCACCTCTATTCAGCAGCAAACCATTCCGGCAATGCTTGATGGTCGAGATGTACTTGCTTCTGCGCCCACTGGCACAGGCAAAACCTTAGGTTTTTTACTGCCGGCTATTCAGCACTTACTGGATTACCCACGCCGCAAAGCAGGGCCTGGTCGAGTACTTATTCTCACCCCTACTCGCGAGCTTGCCATGCAAGTGGCCGAGCAAGCGCGCTTAGCCACTGCACACACCAAGTTAACCACCATCGATATCACCGGTGGGGTTAAATACGATGTACACGCGGAGCAGCTAAAGGGCAATATTGATATTGTAATTGCCACCCCAGGCCGCCTGATGGAATACATCACTTACAAGGTATTTGATACTCAAGCGATTGAAGTACTAATACTTGATGAAGCCGATCGCATGTTAGACATGGGCTTTATTAAAGATATGGAAACTATTAGCGACGCCACCAGTGAGCGCAGCCAAACGGCTCTGTTTTCTGCCACCTTGGAAGGCTCTGGTTTATTACGTTTTGCCGACAAAGTAATGCAAGACCCAGTACAAATTGAAGTAGAGCCACCTCGTCGCGAGCGAGCTAAAATTCAGCAAATCTTGCACTTCTGTGATGATGCCGCTCATAAATACCAATTATTGCGCCACTACTTGCTTAACGAAGAGATTGAACGTTGTGTGGTATTTGTAAAAACCCGCGACCGTTTATATGCCCTAGCCGAGCAGCTACAAAGCGATGAGATTAAAGCATCGTATCTACGTGGTGAAATGGCCCAAGACAAACGCAATCAAGCTATGCAAGCCTTTAGAGACGGTGAAGTGAAGATCCTCATCGCAACCGATGTGGCCGCTCGAGGCTTAGACGTACCTGAAATTAGTCATGTATTTAACTATGACATGCCACGCACACCAGATGTTTACGTTCACCGAATTGGCCGCACAGCCCGTGCTGGTCGTAAAGGTATGGCGATTAACTTGGTTGAAGCACATGACATGGGCGCGTTAGCAAAAGCTGAGCGCTATACCGAAGAACCAATTAAACGCCGAGTGGTTGATGGCTTACGCCCTACTCATCGGGTTGCTGCGCCGCCAGCGAAGAAGAAAAAACCTAAAACCGTTGAAGCTAAAAAAGCCGCTAAGAAAAAAGCCAAGGGTCGCGCTAAAAAATTAGCTAAAAAAGCCAAAAAATAGCCAACGGGCAATAGCCATTCAAAACAAAGCCACGCATTGCGTGGCTTTTTAGTTAACTCTGATAAAAGCTCTTAGTTATAAACGCGCACTTCTACGCGGCGGTTATGAGCTCGACCTTCTTCAGTAGCATTTGAAGCAATGGGGGCTGCAATGCCTTTACCTTCTTCAACAGCCGCATCTCTGGTTACACCAGCAGCTAACAATGCAACACCAACGTTATGGGCTCGGCGCTTACTAAGCTCATAGTTATATTCATCACTACCGACATTATCGGTATGACCAGCTACATCAATTTTTAGATCATTGGCTATAACGGTCTTAGCGATACAATCCAGTTTCTCTTGCTCGTCTGCGTCGTATTCATCTTTGTTAAAACCAAACAAGATGTGCTCAAAGCCAACCACTTTGTCATCTTCAACCATCACATATTGTTCACATGATTCTGGAATCAACACTGCAGCAACTGCGGCCACTACCACCACTTCTTCTACAATCTCTTCCTCAACAACTTCTTCTACAACAACTTCTTCAACAATCACTTCTTCGACAATCACTTCTTCGACGATTTCACAACCACGTTCATTAACTGGTGCACCAGCCGGTGTGTCGGGGCATTCATCAACACTGTTGGCAACGCCGTCACCGTCCCCATCATAATCAGCACAAATTAAACCACCAACAACTGCACCACCAACCATGCCTGCACCACCGCCCACAGCAGCACCAAACCCGCCTCCAACTATAGGACACAGAACCCTAATATCTCCTTCTGGAGGAGTTGAACACCCTGATAATGACGCTGCGCCAACTAGCGCTAATACCACTGCAATCTTATTTTTCATATTATCTCCATATGGCCTAATTCGACTATTCATGTCGATTACCTTGAGTAAAAAATAAGTCAGCTATTTACCAATTAAACCTATTCTAGGTAGGCTTTTTTGAGATATTGACAAGGCTGGAGCAAAAACTCAAGTGAATAAAAAGTTAAAAACTTTATACTTAAGTAGTATTAAACACCTCAAAAAGCAGCAAATTTAACTTTAACTTTACCCAATATCGGTGGGTGAACGAAGACGAATATCATGTGAGAACTCGAATCTTTGATGCGCAAAAAATAGCTCGTTAACATCCAACGGGGCTTTGACCGACACTGACGCATAGGACTCTTCAACAATAAGTCGCCGGCGATCCAATGAACGCGTTGCCATAAACTCAATGTCTAAGCTGGCGCTTTCTCCAGGACTAATATCGCGACGAAAGTTAAGTCCCATGGAATCCCAAGTCTCGTTATCTGGCCCCCAAGGCGCCGCATATTCTGTTTTTACTACCTGCAAATAGGGGTTTAAAAATACGATTTTGGGTTGACTGGTACTTCGAATGGTTGGCGCAGTATTAAGTAAAGTAAATTTAACCGTGAACAGCTCATTAACATTAACAAACTGCCCCTTGGTTTTGCTCACTTCAGCACTTAAATAAAGGTATTGTGAATAGTGCTCTAAAATTGCGTCTAACATCTTAGCTTTCCTTACTGATGAGTAAAAAGCTAAGCCTAGTCAACCGCTCTGACTCTAGCGGCTTAATGCCTTAATCTCCATAAAGTAGCCGTAAACAATTATGCGCATAAAAAAAGCCCCAACTATGTGGGGCTTTAACACGCTGTAAATCAAGTTAAGCCTTACTCAGCCTCATCGCGCAAAAACACCAAGGTGCTAGCGTCTGAGCTAGCTTCATCAAAATAATAACCTTGGTAATCAAACTGGCTCAGCTGCTCTAAAGTTGTAACTTGTTTGTCAAACATATAACGCGCCATTAGACCACGGGCTTTTTTGGCATAAAAGCTAATGATCTTATATTGGCCGTTCTTTTGTTCTTTAAATACAGGGGTAATAACCGTGCCGTTCAAAAGCTTGGGCTTAACTGCTTTAAAGTACTCATTAGAGGCTAAATTAACCAGGACATTATCACCTTGCTCAGCTAAGGCTTGATTCAGTTTCTCGGTGATAATCGCTCCCCAAAACTGATACAAGTTTGTCCCTCTTTCATTGGCCAGCTTAATGCCCATTTCTAAGCGATAAGCCATCATCAAATCCATGGGACGCAACAAACCATAAAGGCCGGACAAGATCCGCAAATGCTTCTGGGCATAGTCTAATTGCTCTGCACTTAAGCTTGCCGCATCTAAGCCAGTGTAAACATCGCCTTTAAAAGCAAATACTGCCGGGCGCGCTAAAACTTCTGGTAAGTCCTTGGTCCATTCAGCAAAACGGGCGGCATTTAAGCCGGCCAATTTATCACTAATTTTCATCAAGCTAGCGATGTCGGCTGGGCTTAGCTGCCTAGCTACATCGATTAGCTCGGCACTATGCTCAAGCAGCTCAGGGCGAGAAGATGAGTAACTCGCTAACTCAGAACTAAAATCCAAGGTTTTAGCTGGTGAAATAACCGCTAACATAATGCTCCTTTCAAGTGTTAAAAATCGACGGTTACACCGTCTAACATTCCGCTGTCTAAATTATTCGATTTTTCAGTGCCATGCAATTTAATCATCAAACGAAGATCGTTTGGCGAATCGGCATGGGCAATGGCTTCGGTATAGCCAATTACCCCACTTTCGTACAATTCAAACAAGCTTTGGTCGAAGGTTAACATACCCTGCTCGCGCGATTTACTCATTAACTCTTTCAGCTTGTGCATATCGCCTTTACGAATCAAATCTGCAGCTAATGGCGTATTAAGTAAAATTTCAAATACCCCGCGGCGGCCATTGCCATCTTTGGTAGGCACCAACTGCTGAGCCACAATCGCCCGCAGATTGAACGATAAGTCAAAACACAATTGACGATGGCGCTCTTCTGGCACTAAGTGCATGATTCGGTCGAGGGCTTGGTTCGCGTTGTTGGCGTGCAAGGTAGCCATACATAAGTGACCCGTTTCGGAGAATTGCAAAGCAAACTCCATGGTCTCACGGGTACGGATCTCACCAATTAGAATCACATCGGGTGCTTGACGCAATGAGTTCTTCAAGGCTTCATCAAACGACGGCGTATCAATGCCCACTTCACGCTGGTTAACAATACAACCGGCATGTTTATGCATGAATTCCACCGGATCTTCAATGGTAAGAATATGCCCACTGGAATTATGATTACGGTAGTCAATCATACTGGCCTGAGTGGTTGACTTACCGGCACCAGTCGCACCAACAAACAGAATCAATCCGCGCTTAGACATGCCCACTTCTTTGAGAATCTGCGGCAATTGCAGCTGCTCAAAACTAGGAATATCCGTTTCAATACGACGAATCACCATGCTTGGTTGTTCACGTTGATAAAAGGCACTCACACGGTAGCGGCCCAAGCCTTGCCGAGCGATAGCAAAGTTTGCCTCGCGGCCAGTAACAAAGGCCTCTAACTGAGCTTCTGTGCGAATGTCAGCCAGCATATCCATCACATGCTCAGGCATCAGTTTTTGCTCATTCAGTGGTGTTAATCTACCACTCACCTTTGCACTAGGCGGCACGCCAACCGATAAATACAAATCGGATGCTTTACGATCCGACATATCGCTTAATAGCTCATCGAGTAACATAAATCCTCCTAGAAGTTATTTGGATCTGCAGCTTTAAGTTTAGCGTCTTCATAAGACACCATGCCTTGGTTCACCAACTCTTTTAAGTTTTGATCCAGGGTCTGCATGCCGTGCGCCATACCGGTTTGAATAACCGAATACATTTGCGCGACTTTATCTTCACGAATCAAGTTACGAATAGCTGGAATACCGGTCATGATCTCATGAGCAGCAACTCGTCCGCCGCCTAACTTTTTAAGCAGGGTTTGGGCAATTACCGCACGTAGTGATTCAGATAACATTGAACGCACCATGTCTTTTTCGGCTGCTGGGAATACATCAATCACACGGTCAATGGTTTTAGCCGCCGAGGTGGTGTGCAAAGTGCCAAAAACTAAGTGACCCGTTTCTGCTGCGGTTAGTGCCAGGCGAATGGTCTCTAAGTCACGTAATTCACCTACCAGAATGATATCTGGATCTTCACGAAGTGCAGAACGTAGTGCGTTATTAAAGCTGTGCGTATCACGGTGCACTTCACGTTGGTTAATCAAACAGTTTTTGTTTTTGTGGACAAATTCGATCGGGTCTTCAATGGTAAGAATATGCTCGTGACGTTGCTCGTTCACGTAATCAATCATCGCCGCCAAAGTAGTGGATTTACCCGAACCCGTAGGCCCCGTTACCAACACTAAACCACGAGGGTGTTCAGCAATTTGCCTAAAAATAGCCGGTGCCCCCAGTTGGTCTAAGCTCAATACTTCTGAAGGAATGGTACGAAATACCGCTGCAGCGCCGCGGCTCTGTTGGAAGGCATTCACACGAAAACGCGCT
This sequence comes from Agarivorans sp. Alg241-V36, assembly GCF_900537085.1. Lineage (NCBI taxonomy): Bacteria > Pseudomonadati > Pseudomonadota > Gammaproteobacteria > Alteromonadales > Alteromonadaceae > Agarivorans > Agarivorans sp. Alg241-V36. Next base: position 90,662 of record NZ_UNRE01000004.1, read on the forward strand.
GTACCGGGTACCTCAAACGAGAAGTCAATCTCGAGGTTTTCTTCGTACTCTTTACGTTGCTTATCGTTCATAATGTCGTAGATCAGGCTATGAACTTGTTTGTGCTCTAGTGCCGGTACGTTAATTTTACGTACTTCGCCGTCTACCCGAATCATCGGTGGCAATTCTGCAGATAGGTGTAGATCCGACGCGTTATGTTTTACACTAAAGGCCAGTAATTCAGTAACATCCATTTAATTGTTTCCTCAATGTGAGTCTATGAGCAGTATTACCCAAGCACTTCAATTTGTTAACCAAGAAATTCAGCAAGCGTTAGCTAAAGCACATCGCCCAGCTGATGCTGTTGATTTGTTAGCCGTTAGTAAAACCAAACCTTTGAATGATATTGCAACAGCCTACCAGGCGGGCCAGCGCAGCTTTGGTGAAAACTATGTGCAAGAGGGCGTAGACAAAATCATCGAAAGCCAACAACAAAACTGGCTAAAAGACCCCATAGAGTGGCACTTTATTGGCCCCTTGCAGTCCAACAAAACTCGCCTCGTGGCCGAGCACTTTGATTGGATGCAAACTCTTGAGCGGGCAAAAATTGCTGACCGCTTAGCGGCACAGCGCCCTAGCGACATGGCGCCCTTGCAGGTATGCATACAAGTAAATATTAGCCAAGAACCGGCTAAATCAGGCGTATTGCTAGAAGATGTAGCAGCTTTGGCTGCACACATTGCGAAACAGCCCGCCTTAAGCTTGCGCGGTTTAATGGCCATTCCACAAAAGCTTGAGCAAGGCCAAGAACTGGCGGCTCAATTTGCCGCCATGCAACAAAAGTTCAGCGAATTACAGCAACAATATTCTAGTGTTGATACTCTTTCCATGGGAATGAGTGGCGACATGCAAATGGCAATCAATAACGGCAGTACCATGGTTAGGGTGGGCAGCGCGATATTTGGCCAACGAAACTAATACCAATCACACTAAGTAAGTGATCAGAAATAGCGCAGGAAAAATACTCGAGAATAAGGCAGGATTTTTCGATAAGTAGTTATTCTACAATCAAAAATGCTAACGCAATTATCGAGTATTTTAACCAGATAGAATGAACTGTGACTTAGTACGATTGGTATAACAATAATAAGGAAAATTGAACATGACAGCTCGAATTGCGTTTATTGGCGGTGGTAACATGGCCAGCAGTTTAATTGGCGGCTTACTCGCTAATGGCGCAAACCCAAGCAGCATTACCGCGAGTGACCCAAATACCGAGCAGCAGCAAAACCTTAAGCAGCAGTTTTCGGTGAATGTAACTGGCGATAACAATCAAGCCATTGCACAAAGCGATGTGATTGTATTGGCGGTAAAGCCGCAGCTAATGGCAGTGGTGTGCCAAGCAATAGCCGATGCGGGCAACGACTTAAGCAGCAAGCTGTTTGTGTCTATTGCTGCCGGTGTAAGCGTTAAGCGCTTAAAAAGTTTACTGGGCGAGCAGGTTGCCATTGTGCGCACCATGCCTAATACTCCAGCATTGGTTGGCCGCGGTATGACTGGTTTATACGCACCAGCAGATGTTAGCCAAGAGCAAAACGCTAGCGCCGAGCAACTAATGCAAGCAGTGGGAGAAACCTGCTGGGTGGAAAATGAAGATGATATCAACCACATTATTGCGGCTGCAGGCAGTGCCCCCGCTTATTTCTTCCTGTTTATGGAGGCTATGCAACAGCAAGCGGAGCAACTAGGCTTTAGCCCTGAACAAGCTCGAAGCTTAGTTCAGCAATCAGCCTTAGGCAGTGCCGAATTAGTTGCAGCTAACCCAGACCTTGATTTAGCGACACTTCGGGCCAATGTTACTTCTAAGGGAGGAACGACTGCCGAGGCAATTCGTGTTTTTGAAGAACAAGGCTTACGTAAAGTAGTCGCCAATGCCATGGACGCTGCCGTTGAACGCGGACGCGAAATGGAAAGTTTGTTTTAATTTATTCTGAGGACCTTATGCAAGCGCTTAGTTACTTGATTGAAGTTGTATTCAACCTCTACTTAATGGTGGTTTTACTGCGTGTGTGGCTACAAATGGCGCGCGCCGATTTTTACAACCCGCTTAGCCAGTTTGTGGTTAAAGCAACCAACCCTATTGTGGTTCCACTACGCCGAATTATCCCAGGATTTGCCGGGGTAGATTGGGCAGCAGTGTTCTTGGCACTGGTTATATCCTTTGCCAAATGGGCCATTTTGATGCAACTACGCGGCGGTTTTGATTTAGCTGCGGTATCCCTTCTAGCCTTGTTTAGCACGCTAAAAGAAGCAGGCATGCTGTTGTTCTGGGTATTGTTACTGCGCGCTATCTTAAGCTGGGTAAGCCAAGGTCGCAGCCCAATTGAGTATGTATTGGGCCAATTAACTGAACCGCTACTTTCACCAATTCGCCGCATTCTGCCTTCTATGGGTGGTTTGGATTTATCAGTATTGGTGCTATTTATTGCGCTTAACTTCCTTAACTTGTTAATCGCTGGTTGGGTTCCTTTCTGGAGTTCGTTGTAATTGCCTAAGCCCGTTAGCTTTGATGACGTAAACCTGCTGTTGCAGGTTTACGTACAACCTAAAGCCAGCCGCGACGCGATTATTGGCCTACACGGTGAGGAACTTAAAATAGCCATAACCGCTCCCCCCGTTGATGGCAAAGCCAATCAGCACTTGAGCAAGTTTTTAGCTAAACAATGTAAAGTGGCCAAATCGCAAATCTCTATTCTTCGCGGAGAACTGGGTCGCCACAAAACCATTAGCATTGCTCAGCCAAAACAAATCCCTGAGATAATCGCTGGTTTACTGTAACTTTTATCGCGCAAATTCTTTCTATACTTAAACCATGCATGTAAAAAAGGTCGTCCTCATGAGTAAGTTTTTCTTGGTCAACTTGATCGCCAGCTTAATGCTATTTTCGCTACCCAGTCAGGCTGAACAAAAGGTTCAGTTGGGTAACTATGAGGTGCACTATGTGGCCTTTAACTCCACCTTTATTCCAGCAGAAGTCGCCAAAATTTATGGCTTGCAGCGCAGCCGCTATAACGGTTTGATTAACATCACCGTACTCGACAGTAAATCGGCGAACAAAGCGCCGGTAGCCGTCAATATATCGGGAAATGCACGTAATTTAGTGGGGAATAATAAGCAGCTAGAGTTCAAAGAAATTCGCGAAGGCGAGTCGATTTACTACATTGCTGAGCTGCGCCACAGTAACGAAGAAACCTTTCGTTTTAAGCTCACTATTGATGATGGCAAAAGCCAACAGATATTAGAGTTTCAACAAAAATTCTACGTAGATTAAGCCCGCAATAAAATAGCCTTAACACCTGCTTAAGGCTATTTCAGCGCAGCACCTTCGATTACACTAGCCCAGCCTATTTGCTAACTTTAGGACACAGCATGCAACAAGTTGTACTCGCCACCGGCAATCCCGGCAAAGTGGCCGAATTATCAGAATTACTTAAGCCACTAAACAAGCAAATTATTGCCCAAAGTGAATTTGCCATAGAAGATGCCGACGAGACCGGCACTACCTTTGTGGAAAATGCCATTATTAAGGCCCGTCACGCCGCTCGCATTACTGGGCTTGCTGCCATAGCTGATGACTCAGGTTTAGCCGTTGACTACTTAAATGGGGCGCCCGGTTTATACTCTTCACGCTACGCTGGCGAAGATGCCAATGACCACGACAACGTGCTCAAGTTATTAGAAGCCATGAAACAAGTGCCACCAGCCCAGCGCGGCGCAGAGTTTCACTGTGTATTGGTGTATTTGCGCCATGCCGATGACCCAGCCCCGCTAATTTGCCACGGAAAATGGCGCGGCACTATTACCGAAGAAATTCATGGTGCTGGCGGTTTTGGTTATGACCCAGTATTTTGGGTTGAGCAACATCAGGCAACGTCGGCTCAAATCAGCAAGGCCGAGAAAAACGCCCTTAGTCATCGCGGTATTGCCCTACGCCAATTGTTAGCACAGATGGAAGCTCAAGCATGCTAAAGCTTAGCCCTGCGCTTAGCCTTTATGTGCACGTGCCTTGGTGCGTACAAAAATGCCCCTATTGCGATTTTAACTCCCACGGCCTCAAGCAAGACTTACCTGAAGCCGATTACATTAACGCCCTGTTGGCCGATTTAGATGCCGACTTAGCCCGCTTCCCAGCCTTACAAGGGCGAGCGCTGCACAGTATTTTTATTGGTGGAGGCACCCCTAGCCTGCTATCGGCCCACGCTATCAGTAATCTATTGCAAGGCATTAAACAGCGCTTGGCCCTAAGCCCTGAGACCGAAGTCACTATGGAAGCCAACCCCGGTACCGCCGAGGCAGAGCGCTTTGCGGGTTATTTTCAGGCTGGGGTTAACCGCTTATCGATTGGCGTGCAAAGCTTTGAAGCTAGCCACTTACAAAAACTTGGCCGCATTCATAGTGGTGATGAAGCCATCAGAGCCTTTGAGTTTGCCCAACAAGCCGGCTTTAAACGCATCAATCTCGATTTAATGCACGGCTTGCCAAACCAAACCCTTAAGCAAGCCATGGCTGATTTACAACAAGCCTTTGCGCTTGGGCCAAGCCATTTATCTTGGTACCAGCTCACCATTGAAGCCAATACCGCTTTCGCTTCGCGCCCTCCCAAACTTCCTAACGAGGATCTGTTATGGGATATTTACGAGCAAGGCCACCAGCAACTGCAGCAAGCAGGCTTTGAGCAATACGAAGTCTCGGCCTACTGTAAAAATGGCGACCGCTCGCAACACAACCTCAATTACTGGCGCTTTGGCGATTACCTAGGCATTGGCTGTGGAGCGCACGGCAAAATAAGCGACCTGACACAACAGGCCATCGTAAGAACCGAAAAAGTTAAGCACCCTAAAGGTTATTTAGAACAAGAACGTGATTTCATGTTTAAACACTGGGCAGTGGAGCAAGCTGATTTAGCCTTTGAGTATTTCTTAAACCGCTTACGCTTATTCGAAGATATTCCCAAGGCAGAGTTTATTAACTTAACCGGTTTAGCGCTCAGCAAGCTTGAGTCATCACTTAAAGATGCTAAACAACAAGGTCTATTGGATGAACATGATCAGCATTGGGCTGTCACAAAAAAAGGCCGTTTATTTCTAAACGACCTTCTCAATTGCTTTACCGATTAAGCTGGCGACTAAGACTCGCGTGCGAAAATCAAATCCCATACACCGTGGCCTAAGCGATGGCCGCGGTTTTCAAATTTAGTTAATGGTCGCCATTCAGGACGCGGCACGTAGTCATTAGTCTCTGAGGTATTGCTATAACCCGGTGCTGCTTGCATCACTTCTAACATGTGCTCCGCGTAGTTTTCCCAGTCTGTCGCCATGTGGAATACGCCACCAATTTTTAGCTTTTTACGCAGCACTTCAACAAACTCAAGTTGCACGATACGGCGTTTGTGGTGACGCGCTTTATGCCATGGGTCAGGGAAAAATAACTGGACGGTATCTAAACTGCCATCTGGAATACTGTCATTTAATATTTCTACTGCGTCGTGCTCAAAAACACGTAAATTGGTAATGCCCGCTTCAACAGCATCTGCCATGCAAGCGCCAACACCAGGGCGGTGTACTTCAATGCCAATAAAGTTGGTTTCTGGGGCAGCAGTGGCCATTTCTACTAAAGAAGCACCCATGCCAAAGCCAATTTCTAATACCGTTTTAGCTTCGCGACCAAATACTTCTGCCAGTGAGTAGTTGTTGGCTTGATGGTCTAGACCCATTTGCGGCCAAAACTCTGTTAATGCCTTTTCTTGACGTTTAGTTAAACGGCCTTCGCGCTTAACAAAGCTGCGAATTTTACGTAGGCGTTTATCTTCAACTTGCTCTTGAGAAGCCTCAGGTGCTTGGTTTTGGTCTTGCTCGCTCATGATATTTCCAGACTAGATATTGCAGGGACATTCTAAATGTAGAACAGGGCTGGCATTATCCAAAGTTCTCGCCGTTGTGCAAGCTTTGTGCGCCAAAGCTGGCAATGTTTTACTAAGGTTATCCGCTTTAAACACTACTCACTTACCCGCTGGGTAATGGCTCAAGCTATTGCCATTAAGCCAATCAACTTCTGGCCTTATTGGTCTAGAGTAATAGCTACCACTGTAATTAGGGCAAACATTGGCTAAAACCGACTCCTCGCAATCTAAACCAAAAGTGCTCACAACAAGGAGATATTTCTAACATATCCCGCCTAGACTACTAACCTATAATAAAAAACATAATCATGTTTACGCCGAAACAGTAGGAGTAATATCCTGAAGAACTTAGCTATTTCCAAACGAGCAGGCTTTACTCTTATCGAGCTAGTATTGGTTATTGTGATTTTGGCTGTATTAAGCGTAGTCGCCTTACCTAAGTTCATCAGCTTGAGATTAGATAGCAAAGCAGCCACCCTCGAAGCCGTTGGCGGCGCGATGAGAGAGGGCTTACACTTAGTCTACAGTGAAGCGGCCTTACAAAATCAAATTAGTGGTAACGGTGAGATTGACTATTTGGGTGTTCAGCTTCCGGTTTACCAAGGTTATCCGGCGGTGGACGGCGGTAACAGTTTTCAACAACTTAACCAGCAAGTGCAAGCATGGTTAGACATAGATTCCGTAGCCTTACCCACCATTATTGCCAACAATGACGCCGCGCCATTTTTTGTTGATAAGTCAACGGCGCTAAATCGGATTTACATCTTTTTTTCAGACGATTTAGCCGATAAAAGTGTATCCTTTAACTGTCATGTCTTATACACCAATCAAGAGAATGGCAATGGCCCAAGCGTTACCGTTAAAACCACTGATTGTTGAAGCAACAACTTTACTGGCATGACTTCAACAATAGACAAAATAGGAAGATGAAATGGCGAGCAAGCCCAAATCTCGGCTATATAATGACCAAGAATTTCATGACGGAGATGCTCCGCTATACAGCGGAGATGGCTACAGCTTTAAGCAAGCGCAGGCTATGGCCACGGTGGTTTATCAACCCGCTCACCTTAACCCACAAGCTCCCGCTGGCATGGCTGGACAAGGTCGTTTAGATGGCACTTGGATTTACAGCGAAGAGCCCGATAAAGCCGAAGGCATACTCGCTAGTGGTATAGAGTTAGTGATGGACTCAAGCCTAGAGGCCAATGGCAGCATAGGTTTGCACGAACATAGCCACACCGAAGAGCTTTACTATCTGCTCAGTGGCGAACTCATCATTACCGTGATAGAAGGTGAACAACAGCAAACTCAGCAACTGAAAGTTGGTGATTCTCACTGTATTCACCCCGGCCAAAGTCACTTTGTGCAAGCTGGATCTACTGGCGCTCGTTTTATTGTGGTTGCCGCCACAGTTAACAATTAGGACATCGTAATTTGCCTTCGAACAACACGCCCACTGCCATTAACAGTGCAGCGATTATTGGCTGTAACTGGGGCTTAGTGCACTTAAATGCCTTGCAGCAAAGCCAAGTTGAGCTTAAAGCCCTACTTGATTTAGACATAAACAAAGCCCAGCACCTAGCTAAGCAACATGGCATTGCCAATGCCTGCAACGACATCAATCAGCTACCACCGGTAGATTTAGTGATTATTGCCAGTCCTGCAGCCTCGCATTTAGCGCTTATCGAGCATTTTAAGCACACTGCTATCATCTGTGAAAAGCCACTGATGGGCTTAAACGCAGCAGAGCCCTTATCCAGCTGGCCGCAAAATCTATGGGTGAACTATGCCTTTAATTACTTGGAAAGCGCCCAGCTTATCAATAATTTGTTAGAGCCAGATCAACCAGTGCAAGCTCGCTTAAGCTCACAGGTAAACTTGCCGCTTAATTTTACTTTAGAACAGTGGTTTTTAGAGACAGCTAGCCATCCCTTATCTTGGTTATTACATAAACTCGGTGAACCAAAGCAGCTCTCTGCTGAAAAACGCCAAGGGCAGCAAGATAATCAACACTTAAGCTTAAAACTGGCTTGCAAGCAGCATCAGATTGACGTGGATTTTAGTTTAGGAGGTTCTCCCGGCATCTTTCATCAAATAAGCTTAACGCAAGGCAACAATAGCATGGTCTTGCAGGGTGAATATGTACCCGGTCATGCCTGGCGTTTTGCGCCGGTATTACTTAATGGCGTAGCGCAAAACCAAGGGGAATATCACCCGCAAGATTGCTGGTTACAAGCCAATCATCGTTCTACTTCCGCCATCATAGAGCATCTACGAGGTCACATAAGCAAACAGGCATTGTTAGCCGCTGGCGGATTTAGCCCCCATAAAGCGCTTTGGTTAGAACAAAGCCTACTGGGCGAGTAGCCACACAAAGATAGCGGTTGTTTCTTAAGCTTAAGCGCGGGAAAATAGCAGCAACTTTCATTATTTGAGCAAAGCGTGAAAAATGAAACTCGATAGTAAAGACAAGTTAATACTCGATTTGCTGCAACGAGACGTAAGCATCCCGCTCAACGACATCGCCGAACGGGTGGGTTTATCGGCAACCCCTTGCTGGCGTCGAGTGCAAAAACTGGAACAAGCGGGCTTTATTCGCCACAAGGTCGCTTTGCTCGATAGAGCTAAACTCAATTTAGGGGTAACGGTGTTTGTTAGTGTGCGCACCTCGCAGCACGACCAACAATGGTTAGATCAATTTAAGCAAGCCATTCAAGACATCCCAGAGATCATAGAAGCTCACCGTATGAGTGGCAGTATCGACTACTTATTACAGGTGGTGGTGCCTAGCATTGACGACTACGACAAAGTATATAAACAACTGATTGAACGCTTGGCATTTACCGACGTAAGCTCTGCTTTTTCTATGGAAGTCATGAAATCGACAACCTCGCTGCCAACCCACTATTTAAACTAAGCAACCTTTAATGACTAACAATTTAGCAAGCTTTTCCAGCCGAGTGGTTACTTGGTATCACCAAGCTGGGCGTAAACACCTGCCTTGGCAACTAGACAAAACTCCGTATAAAGTTTGGCTGTCGGAAATCATGCTGCAACAAACTCAAGTGGCTACGGTTATTCCTTACTTTGAGCGCTTTATGCAACGCTTTCCCAAAGTGACTGACTTAGCAAATGCCGATACCGATGAAGTACTGCACCTTTGGACAGGCCTTGGCTATTACGCACGAGCCCGCAATTTGCACAAAGCCGCTAAAGTGATTGCCGAACAATATGATGGCCAGTTGCCCGAGGAAATCGAGCAAGTTATTGCCCTACCCGGCATAGGTCGCTCAACCGCTGGCGCCGTGTTGTCTTTATCCCTAGGGCAATGCCACGCCATTCTCGATGGCAACGTAAAGCGGGTACTCGCTCGCCACCAAGCGATAGCAGGTTGGCCAGGCAAAAAGCCGGTGGAAAACCAATTGTGGGAACTGGCCGAGGCCAACACGCCTAAACAGCAAACCACCGAGTACAACCAAGCAATGATGGATTTAGGCGCCATGGTCTGCACTCGCAGCAAACCTCGTTGTGAGGTTTGCCCAGTGGCCGAAGACTGCCAAGCGCTTAAGTTTCAACGTCAAGGCGACTTCCCCGGCAAAAAGCCTAAAAAGGTATTGCCAGAAAAGCCAACTCAAATGCTGATTTTGCATTGGCAGCAGGAATTTTTACTCTATCAGCGCCCCATGCAAGGGCTTTGGGGAGGGCTATATTGCTTTCCGGAAATCAGCCCTGAAGACAGTATTAGTAAATGGCTAAACCAGCAGCAAATGAGCGCTGATGCGATTTATGAGCTCACGCCACTGCGCCATACCTTTAGCCACTACCATCTAGACATTCAACCTTCACTGATAGAACTGAGTGAAGCACCTAACTTACAAGTCATGGCAGACAATCAACAACTTTGGTATAACATGCAACAAGCGCCCAAGGTTGGCTTAGCAGCCGTAACCGAAAAGCTACTAAAAATAGCACAACAAGCACTTTAATTTAGCCTCAGCCCTCGCATGAATCTGAGCAAGTAAAAAGGATCTACTATGGCTAGAACAGTATTTTGCCAACGTTTAAAGAAAGAAGCCGAAGGCTTAGATTTTCAACTGATTCCTGGTGATGTGGGCAAGCGTGTTTTTGATAACATCAGTAAAGAAGCCTGGACCGAATGGCAGAAAAAACAAACCATGTTCATCAATGAGAAAAAACTTAACTTGATGAATCAAGATGACCGCGAGCTACTGCAAGCAGAGATGGTTAAGTACCTGTTTGAAGATGGTGAAGTGGACATTGAAGGTTACACCCCGCCAAGCCAATAAACACCGTGGCTAAACGCAAAAAACAGAGCACCGGCTCTGTTTTTTTGCTTTCTATAATCAAAGATTAGCGATTAGGCGGCACTTGAAAGTATGCATTTTCAGTACCTTGGTAAGTACTTAAATCCACCTCTTTCCCTTGGTAGCTCAGCGCTACTTGCGACGGATCACTGACCGTTACCGCAAATGGAGCCTGCCCTTGCCATTGCTGATAAGCGCCAGCCTCAAGAGTTTGGTTAACTAAAGTGCGCTGCTGGCTATCAACAATACGCAGCTTAATCTCACCATTCACTCTTACACTAATAGTCGCCGGACGATAATAATGGCGCGGATAGTCATGCGGATACCAATAGTCCCAAGGATCATCTAACCAATAGATTGGCGGCGGCAATACAATAATGGGTGGCAATATCTCTTCTGGCGGGATCACTTCTTCAGGTGGTGGTGCTATAGGTAGTTCAACCTCTGGCTGGTCAAACTCGGGTAATACTTCAGCAATCGGAGGCTCAGGCTCTAACTCAGGCAATTGTTCTGGCTCTGGAAAGTCAGGCTCGGGCTCAGGGAAATCTGGCTCAGGAAAGTCCATATCCATGTCCATATCAAACTCATCTTCGGCAATTACCGCTGTTGGCATTTGGCCAGCTATAACGAGTAAGATCATAGCAAGGTAGAGCTGTTTCAACATAAGCGCCTCAAACTTTGGTGTACGCATTATTAGCCTAGCCATTCAAGCTAGTAAAAGCCACTACCACCTTTTGCTAGTTAGCCTCTTTGAGCCTTTCTGGTAAGCTTAATTCTCATTCGATGAAGGACTGATACTGTGGCTTGGCAAATTTTAAGTATTGTTGCACCGCTAATTATTATTGTTGTATTGGGCCTGATTTATGGCCGTAAACATCGCCCCGATATTAGCGCGGCAAATCGAATGAATATGGAGATATTCTGCCCAGCCTTAATTTTCTCGGTGCTGGCAAATACCCAATTAGAGCTGGCTGATTATAGCGAGCTGCTGCTAGCCTCTATTTGGGTAGTGCTGGGCTCGGGCTTGGTATTACTGCCGCTAATTAAGCCCTTAGGCCTAAAAGCACGTACCTTCTTGCCACCGATGATGTTCAACAACGCTGGTAACTTAGGGCTACCGCTGATTATTCTAGCCTTTGGCGAAGCCGCCATGCCCATCGCGGTCATTCTGTTTGTGGTTGAAATGGTCTTACACTTTTCGGTAGGGCTATATTTTATTGATACCAAAGCAAAGCTGCTTTCCACTTTGCGTATTCCGGTGATTGTTGCTGCCATTGCCGGCATAGCATGGAGTGCCTTAGAACTCTCGCTACCAAAAGTCATTGCTACGCCGGTAGAAATGCTCGGGCAAATATCGGTTCCTCTAATGCTGTTTACCTTAGGCGTGAGATTAATTGATGTAGATTTAAAAGACTGGCGTATCGGTATGATTGGCGCTATCGCCTGCCCTCTAAGTGGCTTATTGTGTGCCTTTATAGCCATAGCTGTTTTGCCGCTCAACAGCTTACAGCAATCCTGTTTAATTTTGTTTGCTGCTTTACCGCCCGCTGTACTCAACTTTATTATCGCCGAACAATATCAAATCGAACCACAACGAGTAGCCTCCATCGTTATGCTGGGAAATATCGCCAGTTTAGTGTTTATACCTTTAGCCTTACTTTGGGTACTTTAACAGCGCCTCACCATAAATAAAAAAACCAAGCGAGTCGCTTGGTTTTTTGCCAATAATTCTAGCTTAACGGTTTTCTAAGCGGCTGTAATCCAATACACCAGATTCCAGCGGCTCTGCTTGAAGATAAGCTTGATGGAGGCGGTCGCTAAATGGCCAGAAGTCATTATTGGTTCTGCGAATGCCATAGCGCTTCATGAATGCCTGGTAACCCTGCTCGTTATGCACTTGCACTAAGCTTTGTTGTAGCTGCTTTAACTCGGATTTTTCTACCTGCCAAAATGCACCAGGATATGCGCCAACTAAGCCCGGCAATACTGATATAGTGTCTTGATCTGGCAAACGGTTATTATTTTCCAAGAACAAGCTAGAAATGTTGGTATGAGCGTTATGCCTCAATAGCGTGTAATACTCAGGCTCAACTTGCTCTACATCGTCGACCTGAATAAACACCACTTGCGGTAACAGCTTAATAGCCCCGCCGCGCCAAGCACCAACTTGAATCGCAAAATCACTAACTTCTCGAGAATAATGCGGCCAGGTAATGTGATGTTTCTGGCTTAAAACTGGCGCAAGTTTCTGGCCAATCATATCAAATAGTTGTTGTTTGTAAGGCGCATCTTCGCTGTACTCAACGGCGCTTTTAAAGAAGGCCTCTTGCGGGCGAGACTCAACAAAGTCGATAATGTTTTTATCTGCTCCAACATACCAGCTTCGCAGCTCGTCATACCTTACGTCGGCAGGTAAGAACGAAGCAAAACTGCCCTCACCTTCAATACGCAAAAAGTCCATGTATAAACGGGTTACTAATTGGTGTCCTAAGTTACCGTAAGGGTCAAAGCCTGCCACCAATAGATAATGAATACGTTCAAACAAGGAGTAATCAATTACCCAAGCCGTTTTTGGTTGCCGACCTACGGTGCCTTTAACTACGCTGGCACTGTCAAAGTGGCGGAATATGGTAAGTGCGGCATTTGGGTTTTCACCATCACCATCCCACAATAAATCAAGATTAAGCAAGGTACTGTCTTGGTTGAGCCACTCATTGGCTTGCTCAATGCTCGCATTCATGTATTTGCGGTGGCGTTTAGAATAGTTAAGCCAAGCACTAATAGGCAGCACATTGCTTTGCTCAACCGAAGGCATTCTTAAATGATCACTTTGCTCAACCAAGAACTCAGCTTGTTCTTGTTCGTAGCGATTATCTGGGTTGGCGAAATAGACCCAGAAGTGGTCTTGAATAACATTTAAGGCCACTTGCCCACGACAAACAGGCCCTTTCATAAAGCCCATAATAAAGGTTTCGGCGTCATCGAGCATAAAGCGATAACGGCCGTTCACAGTAAGATCTTGGAAGGCCACAAATGGATTACCCGCCACTTTAGGCTCATAACTCGGTAAGCTATCTACTTGGGTATCTTCACCTAAAAACCACTCTATCCAGCGCTGCTGGCGAGCCTTATCTAAGCGGTATGGGATATGGGTCTTCACCACAATGGTTTCGCGCTCAGGCGCTAAGCGGTAGTAAACTCGGCTTACATCTGGGTCATCGTAAGGGCGTCGGGTCGCTATTTCATCAATGGGATTGCCCGGCGCGGTACGCGAGCGTACTAGCTTGAAAAAGGCTGGGCGAGTATTGGGGTCATCATCAAAGTACAGATGAGTAATAAACAAATGCTCGTAAATATAACGCGCCATTAGTTGCTCTTTGAGCGAATCGCCGTTTAAAAAACCCTCCCAATAAGCAACTTGCTCACCAAGTTGATTATGCGCACTTAAGTCATCGGCCATCGGGGCGCCGCTGGCTAGCCAAGCAGTCAGCGTATCGAACTCAACATCGCTTATAGCGGGTAAACCATAAGGCATGCCCCACTCAGGGTGAGAAGCTTGTACTTTAGCGTAGCCTTCAATGCCCACACATTGCTGAGCCCTATCTAAGGCAAAATCGAATGCCTCGGGATCTAAAATCTCATTGCCAGGGTCAACATAATCGCGCTTTTGCTTTAGCGCTTGATACATAACGCCTGCTTCTAAGTTTGCCTCTTCGCTTTGAATACGCTCATTTAATACTGGGTTAAAACCTTTTTGCCGCCACATTTGTGTCGATTTTGCATCGGTATATAAACGGGTGGTAGGTGCGGCGGTAAGGCGGCTGGCGTTATAAACTCGGTCGGTGGTAATACCGCGGTCAATACCCGCTGCTGAGGTTAGCTTAAGTTGGCAAGGTGCGTCGTAGCAGGCGTGACACATTACGCAGCGCTGGTCCAAAATTGGCTTAACGTCTGCCAAAAATTCAGCCGCAGGAGGGTGGTTTTCGGAATAAATACGCGTTTGTACTTCCGCTTCACCAAAGCGCTGATCAAACTGATTAACTATCACGCTGGAACAGCCTACAACAAACAGCAGCCCCCAAAACACACTAAAACGTCGAAACATAACTCTTCCCTGATACAGCCTTATTACTAGGCTCTTAACAATAGCCTAAGTATATAACAACTAAGCCACTTAGCGCGCTTCATGATTAAGCATAAGATAAAACTAAATAAAAAATATCACGGCAATTATTAACAGCTATCGCGCTAAAAAAAGCGCTCTCCCGTTCTACATTTCAAGCATTGTTCTGAGCAAGACCAGCCCAAATAACAGCTATATGAAGCGCCAAAACAAACAGCCTTTCTCAAGTTTTTTTAATTTTGCATAAATAAAATACAAAAAATCACTTGCAAACTAAATGATAATGATTATCATTTAGATATAGAAACAAACGAGGACTTAACAATGATTAAAACATTAACTTTTGCCAGCATGCATTTTACCATCGCTTTTTTGGTAACTTGGTTATTAACTGGCGACATGATGATTGGCGGCTTGGTAGCGATTGTAGAACCTGCTGTAAATAGCATCGCTTATTTTTTCCACGAAAAAGCCTGGATAAGATGGGGCTTCAACCGCCCCCAGCAAGCTTAAGGGGCAAACATGTTAGACCAACAACGCGTTCTGCATATGGACATTAATATTTTGGTAAGCATTGTAAATATGCAAATAAGAAATGAGTTTGCTAGTTTTACTGAACTTTGTAAGTTTTATGAGCTGAATCAGAAACAATTAAGCCAGCGCTTAAACCAGGCGGGTTATCAACTACAAGAGCCACAACAGCAGTTCGTTGCTGCATAAGTCACACTGCTTTACTGCCTGTTTTTAAGGCTAAGACTATTCATTATTCGCATTCATCGCACTATAAGCGCGATAAGCAAATACCAGAAAGAATGCCTCGAGAACCTGCCCAAATACTCGATTGGCAAACACCCAAACTGCGGCAGCCTGGTTGTCTAATAGCCAATGATGCAAAGCCCAAACCGGTATCATAGTTATACCCGCTACAACTACCACCCCAGCTAACAATGGCCACTTATACGCTTCTGTTTGATTCCAGCTTTCGCTAATCGCTTTAAGCGGACTACTTTTGTTGAGTACGCAGTGTAAATCTGCCACCAGTAAACGGCTGGCGATAACAATTCCCGGCAATACAAAGAAACTTAAGCCCAGCATAACTAAAGCAAAACAGATCGCCACCACTGTAAACAATAGAGGCCAAATACTTAAGGAAGCCTGAAAGCAACGCGCTATGGACCAAGGCTGTTGCTGGAACTGCGCCCGCATATACAAGATGATCGCGCCCTGATAAATCGGCTGCATTAATAGGCCGATGATCACAAACATCCAGTAATTAGCGGTAGAGGGCTCACTAGGATTCTGAACGTATTGGCTTTGCAGTGCAGCAAAAGGAACAGCAAAGGGCAAAACCATTAATGCTAATTGGGTAAAATGCTGACGATAAAAACGTAAGCTATCGGCCAACCAGTCCCATAAACCAACTATTGCCATACTGCTTCCTACACTCCTTTAGAACCACCAGCCAACAAGTTTATGCTAAACAGGTACATTGATGTAATTGATTTAACGAGGCTATTTTCCAGTTTACCTCATCCATTGGCTGATGTTCTGGCTCACTGCTAGCGTCTCGTTGTAACCACACACTGCCCATCCCTGCAGCATTAGCACCTTGTGCGTCATTCACTAGGTTGTCACCCACATAACAGCATTGCTCAACGCTTAGCTTGGCCAATTTTGCAGCTTGCTGAAAAATGCTTGGTTTAGGTTTAGCTGCACCTGCTGCTTCTGCAGTAAGAACAAACTCGAAGTAGTCTAAGAGGCCAGCAGCCCGCACTTTTCGCTGTTGCATGTCTTCGGGTCCGTTAGATACCAAGGCCAAGCGCCAACCCTGCTGTTTGAGCTGATTTAAACACGCCAAGGTATCGCCATACAAAATCGTTGCAGCAATATACTGCTGCATAAAGTATTCAAAGGCCTGCTCTGCTTTCTCATCACTTAAGCTCTTGTCTTGCAGCGCTTCTCGCGCCCGCGCTTGACGCATTTCAGCAGCACTAAGCTTGCCTTGCAAAAAAGCCGGATAATGAAGCTTTAAGGCGCGCTTCCAATGGCTTAAAGCATCATTAGTTTGCTGTGGCTGGTATTTAGAGAACAAGGCTTTAGCAGCAGTTTCGGTAGCAACGCCGTCATCCACTAAAGTATCATCTAAATCAAACATCAGCATCTTGGCTTGAATTGGCTTAATCATCGGTATTCCTTTTATTTTCAGTCAGATTAGCGGTAGGAAATAAGAAGTCAACGATTGTTTACAGCAAGTTCTACTGCTGTAATCACAAAGCTTAGTGATCTAAGTGACCAGTGCTAACGTTATACTGAGACGTAACACAATTGGAAGGACTCGTAATGAAAACTCAATCAGTTGACCTACGTGATGTTACCGTTCTTTTTTATCCAACGGATAACCCTTATCACTTGCAATCAATGCTGCTCAAAGACCAAGTGATTAACAACCAAGGCAGAGTGGTAATTGCCAGTAAACACAAGCAAGGGAAAATTATTGTTGCGGTAATAGCAGGCCAAGTGGAATTGCTTAACCTGCTGGGCGATAGGTTTAACGTAAGTCCGCTTTCAGTAGCTTAAGGCTTGGCCGCTGCGGTATCGTTTGTAGAAGCCGCCTCATCTAGCTCGGCTTCTGCACACATATAAGCTCGGCTAGAACAGAAAGGTGTGAGCGGTACACTGGGTTCTAGTGGCTGCTCTTGCTCTGCCATATGACGTTGATGCTTATTAGTGACTCTAGCCACAATGTAGTAAGCCATGCGCAGTGCCAATAACCCAAACACAACCGTTCCCAATGCTTGCCCCCCCAATACACCTAAGGGGCCAAACCACTGCCCACCTAAATAAACAAATGGGATAGTCCCTAGAGTGGCCTTACCAAAATTAAGCATGGTAGAGGTGCTTGGGTAACCAAGATTATTAAAGGCCGCATTGGCAACAAACATCGCCCCATTAAAGACAAAGCTAAAACTTATCCAAGTACAGAAGAAGCCAATCACCGTAGCGGCCTCTGCGCCAACTCCAAAGACATCTGCAATCAAGTCTTGGCCAAACAGTAAGATCAGCGACACCGTCACCACAAAGCCACCATTAAACCAAAGGGCTTTGGTTAAGGCTTCACGCACTCGAGCATAATTGTTTGCTCCAAAATTTTGGCCAACAATTGGACCAATTGCGCCGGATAAAGAGAAAATCATACCAAAAGCGACGGGCATAATTCGCCCAACTACCGCCCAACCGGCCACATAAGCATCACCAAACACCGCAATAGCTGCTGTTACATAGGCATTGCCTAAAGGCGTTGCAACATTGGTCATCATCGCGGGAGCAGCCACTTTTAAAATGGCGCGTAAATCTTGCAACCACTTGCTCCACTTAAACCCAGCAAACAGTTGATGTTTGTAAACCACCCCAGACAAAGCAACACCGGCTACCACAAAACGCGCAATTACCGAGGCAATCGCGGCGCCAGGCAAACCAAGGCCCAAGGCAAAAATGAATATTGGGTCGAGTATCGCGTTAACGCCGCCACCAGCCAAGGTAGACCACATCGCCCGCTTTGCATCTCCCACAGAGCGCAGCGCTGCACCACCACTCATGGCCAAGCCAAGAACAGGCAGAGAGGGCAGCAAAATTCTTAAGTATTCAACGGCAAGTTCATGGGTTCTGGCCTTCGCACCAATCAAGCTCAATAGTTCTGGGGCAAAATACCAAGCCAAAGCAGCAAAAGCGGCGCTGATTAAAAAGCCGGTAAACAAAATATTGGTGACTAACTGCTTGGCGCGTGCTTTGTCTTGCTGGCCAATGGCTTTAGAAACCAAAGCGGTCATGGCAATAGACAAACCGATAGAAATTGAAGTGGTAAAAAATGCGATGGTTCCGGCGTAGCCCACTGCTGCGGCAAGCTCGGCTTCACCCAACAAGCTAATAAAAAACAGATCTGCCAAATCAACCAAAAATAAAGCAGTTAAGCCAATGGCGTTAGTAGAGGACATCACTACGATATGGCGAAAAATGTCACCAGAAACGAACTTTGCCTTTGGCATAGAAATTCTCGAAACAACAGGGTAATTTCTAGTGTAGGCGCTAATCAAAACGAAGTCATTGGAGAAATAGCCCCTTAATTTAAGGGGCTATTTTTTGGCAGCGAACTTAAGCGAGGCTAGTCCGTAACTCTTTAGTCGCTAGCACCATGTTATTGAGGGCGGCTTCGGTTTCCTGCCAGTTACGGGTTTTTAAGCCGCAATCTGGATTCACCCACAAGCGCTGCAAAGGGATCCATTGAGCGGCTTTGTCGATCAAAGATTTAATCTCATTGATACTAGGAATGTTTGGCGAGTGAATATCATAAACACCCGGACCAATCTCATTGGGGTACTCAAAGTGCTCAAACGCTTGCAGCAAGCTCATCGCCGAGCGCGAGGTCTCAATGGTTAATACGTCGGCATCAAGCGCTGCCACAGCCGGCATTATGTCGTTAAACTCGCTGTAACACATATGAGTGTGGACCTGTGTTTCAGGTTTGGCGCTGGCTGCAGAGAGCTTAAAGGCCGATACCGCCCAACTTAAGTAATCGTCCCACTGGCTGCGTTTAAGCGGCATGCCTTCACGAATCGCCGGTTCATCAATTTGAATCACTTGAATGCCCGCTTGCTGCAGCTCCGCCACTTCATCATTAAGTGCTAACGCGATTTGTTCAGCAATTTGGGCGCGGCTAAGATCTTCGCGGGCAAAGCTCCAAGTTAAAATGGTTACAGGGCCAGTTAACATGCCTTTTACGGGCTTGTTAGTTAATGATTGCGCATAACGACTCCACTCAACGGTGAGTGGTTTGGCGCGTTCAATATCATCAACAATAATGGCTGGTTTCACGCAGCGCGAGCCATAACTTTGCACCCAGCCAAAACGGCTAGCAATAAAGCCATCTAAGAGCTCGGCAAAATACTCCACCATGTCGTTGCGTTCTGCTTCACCATGCACCAATACATCAAGATCTAAACGTTCTTGGCGCTCAATGGCATCTTTAATGTGCAAGGCTAATGCTGCATCGTAATCTGCTTGGCTTAGTTGCCCCATTTTATACTCACGACGCTGACGACGGATCTCGTTGGTTTGCGGGAAGGAGCCAATAGTGGTGGTTGGCAAAGGCGGTAATTGTAAACTTTGCTGTTGAATCTTTTGCCGTTGATCAAAGCTTAAATCCCTCTCGCGTTCTGCCGGTGTTAAAGCGCCAATTCGCTGCTGCAAGCGAGAATTGTGTTTGCTGCTAAGGTTTTGCAAGGCAGCACTGTATTGTCGAGACAGGCGCAATGCGTCGGCTTCACCGCTCAAAGCTTCATCGAGTATTTGCAGTTCAGTCAGTTTTTGCTCGGCAAAGGCTAAGCGGTACTTAGCATCACCTAAATCTGTTTCCGCCTCTAAATCTAGCGGGCTATGCAACAATGAACAAGATGAAGCAAACCATAAACGCTCCCCTAAGTGAACTTTAAGCGAACTATAATTCTCAATAAGCTCAGGCAAGTTAGCCCGCCACACATTGCGGCCATTAATCACCCCAGCCGACAATACCCACTCTTTAGGTAACCAAGTAAGTACTTGCTCTAACTGCTGTGGCGCGACGCATAAATCTAGGTGCAAGCCATCTACTGCCAATTGCTGAATTACTTCTGCGTTATCCAGTACATCGGCAAAATAACTGGTTAATAGCACTTTAGTTGGGCTAATACTCGTTTGGTAAGCAGCTAACAAGGCATCTTGCCATTGGGCGTCCAGCTCTAAACCCAATATGGGCTCATCAACTTGAAGCCACTCTACGCCCAAAGCAGCGATGCGCTGGAAAATCTCACGGTAAACCGTTAATAACTGGGGGAGCAAGGACAAACGCTCAAAGCCATCAGCGGCTTGGTCATCATTTTTGCCCAAATATAAGTATGAAACTGGCCCCAAAATAACCGGTTTGACCGCATGGCCTTGGTCAAACGCTTCGCGAATCTCATCAAATAATTGTGTCCACTGTAAGCTAAATTCGCTGTCTTCAGAGAACTCGGGGACAATGTAATGATAATTAGTGTTAAACCACTTACTCATGTCAGACGCAGCATGATTACAGCCGCAGCCCTGTTGTCCTCGAGCAACCGCAAACATGCTATCTAAGCTAATTTGTTCAGATTGATGACGCTTGGGCAGGTTGCCTAACAGTAATGAGGTATTTAGTACTTGGTCGTACCAAGCAAAGTCTCCTACGGTAACCCAAGCTTGGCCACTGCCTTTTTGGGCTTGCCAATTTTGTTGGCGAATGTCTTTACCCACTTGCAATAAATCTTGCTGTGAAGACTCACCACGCCAGTAACTTTCTAGTGCAAATTTTAGCTCTCGTTGCTTACCAATTCTTGGGTATCCCAATACGTGAGTAGTGCTCATGTCTATATCCTTTTAGCCGTCTAGATGTGTAAATCCATATTGACCAGAGCTAAAGCACAACACAATTGAAAAGCCATCAAGTTAAATTGAATTTCTCTCAAGTAAAGATGAGGTACAACCTAAACATAGCCTTGATAATCTCTAACCAAGCCCGTGATATTGAAAAAAATTCAAGTTAAAGCATCTAAGCCGCTGGGGATATATACAAACGAGTGCGCTCTACCTAAGCTGCCAATTCATCAAGCCAATCAGGGAGCTAGCCAGCTAAATGTTAGAAATAAAGCATTTACGTTGCATACAAGCCATTGCATCTAGCTCTTCACTTAAGGCGGCTGCCACAAAGTTATTTATTAGCGATTCAGCCTTGTCTCATCAGCTCAAAGATCTTGAACAACGGATCAATGCTCACTTAGTCATAAGAAAGCAACAGCCCTTACAGCTAACCCAACACGGCCAACAATTGCTTCAACTAGCCGCGAAAGTATTACCTTTAATTGAACAAACAGAGCAACAATTTAGCGCAGCCCAAGGCCAGCAAACTCGCCTAAACATTAGTGTTGATTGCCATGCTTGTTTTCAATGGCTACTGCCAGCTTTACAGCAGTTCCAGCAAGCTTGGCCAGAAGTAAGTAGCCACTTTTGCCAAGACAAAGACTACAACGGGCTACCCTTACTGCAGCGCGGTGAAGCCGACCTTCTGCTCACCTCAGAAGTTAGCCCAGAAGATCAAATCCATTTTGAGCCTTTGTTCGAATATGAAATGGTGCTGATTTGCCCGCCGCAACACCGCCTAACCGAGCAAACTAGCGTAAGTGCGGCTCAGTTAAGTGAAGAAACTATTATCTGTTACCCGGTCACACCACAGCGTTTGGACCTTTATCGCTACATATTGCAACCCAGCCAGGTATCGGTAAAACAATGGAAACATGCCGACAACCCCGCCATGTTATTGCAGATGGTCGCCGCGGGGATGGGTGTCGCAGCCATGCCGTATTGGGCAGTTGAACATTATGTACAGCAGCAATTTGTTCACTTACTCTCCTTCGAACAAGCTTTATGGCGGCCAATGTATGCAGCATATAACCAGCACCGGCAATCTAGCCCTACTTTAAACAGTTTTATTGAACTAATTTTGCAACAAGCGTTAATGCAACTAAAGGGCACTAGAAGCTTGAGCTTTAATCAAAATTAAGCCGTAATTTGATTTGACGAATCAGCCAAAAAGAGTTTACTTTTAATAACATAAGGAAAACACCCTAGCGCGTATCTTCACTTTTTGGCAAAGGTTTTTACGATGGTCTCAGACTGGTCTCCAGCCGAATTTACAGAAAGAAAAATGAGCCTTGTCATGCATTTGGCGGGCTTTATACCTAGCGCTTACTTTTCAATTACTCATTTAGTGAATGGCGTATTTTGGTATGGCTTGGTGGTGCTTCCTTGCGCTTTCGCTATTTTAGTTTCACTGTTTTTCTTGTTTACTCAACCTGAGTCAAATCGCTATAAAACTGCCGATGTTTGGTTCTTGTTATTAGCCATACCACCAGTGTTATTGGCGCTAACCCAATCGAACATGCATGGGGAGTTTTTTGTTCCCGCGCTGATATTGGCTTGTTTCATCCACCTACCGCTGCAAATGGCAGAACGACTGGTGTTGGCGGTCAGTATTTTAGCAATAATTCTTGGCGTTCATCACTTGGGTATTCACCAAGGAATACGTTTTAGCATTGGCGTAGTGGCATCACACATCTTTGCCTGGGGCCTAGCACGGGTTTTGGTTAAACAAAACAATGAGCTAAAAGAGCTCGCCTTTAAAGACTCACTCACGCGTTGTTATAACCGCCGAGCACTGTTTGATGAATTGCTAAAGGCTACCCAACAACATAAACGCAGTGGTATACCAGCAAGTATTATTTTGCTGGACCTAGACCACTTTAAAGCGATTAATGATCAACATGGCCACAACGTGGGTGACCAAATATTGGTATGGTTTGCTCACTTTTTGCAGCAAAACACTCGCGTAAATGACCGCGTGTTTCGCTACGGTGGCGAAGAGTTTCTTATTTTATTGCATGACGCTAAGTTTGATATGGCCTATCAAACCAGTGAAAAGCTGGTGTCTAAAATTAAGGGCTTAAAGGCTCCAAACCAATTGTCTATAAGTTTTAGCGCCGGTATTGCAACAATACAAACCGATGAAAACATCGACGACTGGATAGAACGTGCTGACCAAGGTTTGTATCAAGCCAAACAAGCGGGAAGAAGGCAAACTTGGCCCAGTCAGTTTTTAAGTGTTGAAGCTAATATACAAAAAGAGCCTATTTAAACCGCGAGTTTAAATAGGCCGAAATAACACGCACTAGACTTACCTTTGAAGCTTACCTAGCCCATCTTGCTAAAGCGGTAAGATTGAATCATTTTCTCTTCACTACCTTGCTGCGAGTAGGTTTCTACAATCCATAGTTGCGGGCTTACCACGCGTAACTCCATACGCATATTGGCTGTAGTCACTTGGCTCAAAGGATAGTAGCTAAAACGGTTCATGCCCGCTTGAAACTCGCCCGCATACACCACGTCATTTTCAAGGTTAGAGGCACTCACACTTAGCTGATGACCTTGCTGTTGGTTATAGCTAATGGTTGTGCTGGCTTGTAACTCAACATTCTCGCCTGCCACCTCTAACTGCTCTAATTCTACCGTAGCTGCGTCACTTTCCAGCATTTTACCGCGAGCAAGGCCCTGCGCTTCGATGGTGCTACCATCTGGGTTTATCGCCCAAACGTTTACCTGCCATTGACCCAGCAGTTTGTTCAGATGCTCACCTTGATTGGCGGTAGCATTGTCACCATTCATAATCACGGTATTTGGCTGGGCTATCGCTTCTGCTGTTGTATCGGTACGGCGATTCTCATGGCTATTTTCATAATCGCGCATTGCGCCACTAACACCACCTGCTGCGGCACCAACTGCTGCACCTTTTACAGCTAGCTCAGCATCACCGGTTACTGCTCCCATAACTAAACCTAATACGGCTCCGCCTACTGCGCCAGTTTTCATTCCTTGGTTAGGATCAGGCTCGCCATCCGTTGAGGCGCAGCCAGCAAGCATGGTGCTTGCAAGTAAAACGACACTAATAGAGCTTCCGATTTTGTTCATTCATGGTTCTCGCTGTTGCTAAAAAATATGCAGGTAAGATAAAGCAAGGCGCAAACAAACATCAGGGCATGCCAAAAGTTTTTTTTATTTGCCTATGCCTAGCAGGAAGGAATTGGGCGAAGTGACAACAACTTGCTAGAATAAACCACATAATAACAATTACTTGATGACCCTAAATGGCTGACTTCCAAGACATTGCCGACTATTTGCAAACAAAGCGTAACCAAGCAGGGCTAACCCAAGAGCAACTTTGCCAAGTATTAGCGGCCTTTAGCCCTGAGTTTAGTGAGCTGGATGCGCTGGCAGTGAGCCGCTGGGAAAGAGGAAAAGTAGAACCGAGTTTAAATCGACAACTGGAGATTATTCGCTACTTTGGCGATGAAGCTTACAAGATTTTTACCGCCAGCAGTTTTCGCTCAAAAAACCTTCCCAGTAATCAGGCGATGAACAAAGTATTAGAAGCTCGCGCCAAGTTTAAGCATTACTTAGGTGCTCACCCTTATCTACCACAAGGCGAAGTAAATTTTGAGCGAGTCACACCGCCTCACCCACTTGCTCAATACAGTACACAACATTTAAGTAATTACATAGACAATCTCACCTATAGCTATGAGCATTGGGACAGTTCTTGGCTAGAGTCACTGCAAAACCATCCCGCTGCAGAAGTTAGCTACTACTTCTACCTTGGCCAGTTAGCCGGGCACTGTTTCGCATTAAAAATAAAACAGCCCTACTTTGAGCAACTGTTGGATAAGAGCTTAGATGAGTCCGACGTAAGCGAAGAAATGTTAGCAGGCAACAATGAACCTGCCAGTTTATATATCTACTCCATATATACGGGGCGAGTAAACGCCATCACCCAAGTTTACGAAAACTTATTTAAAGCTTTCATCATGAATACTTCGCTAAGCTATATTGGCATTAGAGTTCGCCGTGACATCGCTTTTGTGATGCTAGAAAACGTACCACACACCATTGAAGAGATAGGCCCACCAAGTGACAACCGCAATGTGGGCATTAAGCATCGCGGTAAGCGCTATCAGTACGTAACCTGTAGGATAGAACGACAAGCGCTATTTAACTCACCAGTATTTTTAAATATCTTGAGAAGTGATTAACAAAGTATAAGCAGCTACTGAATCGCTAAGCTCTCTTGTTCTTTACGCCACAAACGATGACCACAAGCAAGACAAACGCACTCCCGGCGGTGATCCATAAGGCTTTCCAAGCCATACTCCCAGGTTTGGTCGCTATTGCAATGAATACAACGAATAGTATTGGTATCGTCGGTTTTTTCAGGGTAGCGTGCCTGATAATCATTTAAAGTAGGTAAACGAGCCCACACTCTTTCACTACTATCACGGCGATTAAAAAACAGCACTACCGCACCGAGTAATATTAGTAACAGCTGAAACACACCACCTGCCTTGGTTTTTTTTAAGCTTAAGTTCTTATTTTCGAACCCAATTTCTGCAACAGATCCTTGCTTAGAAAACATTTGAAATCAACCTACTTGTTAACAAAACCACCATTAACAGCAAAATGCCACCGGCACTGCTGTTACATATTGTTTACGTTTCCATAACTGCGCATAGTACAAAAACTTTGTTACGCTAAAACTACCTAAGATGGTAATTTGTCAGATGTCGCGTATATACTTATGTCCAGATTTTATAGGCCGCAGAAGGTAACAATAAGCTAATGAATAAGCTAGTAAAAATCGCTTCCATCGCGCTGTCTATATGCTGCTTGCTGGCAGCAGGAGCAATATTGAGCTTGCCGCATCTTCCAGATACTCCTCTAGGAATATCGATTAGCTACTTGAGCCTATTCTCTCCACGTTGGTGGGCGGTATTGCTGGCCTTAACACCCATTTTGTTTATTCGCCAACTGGGTAAATGGCAATACTTAAGCTGGACATTGTGCGCGGTGGTGTTTGTTCAATTTCAAGATCTACAGCTTAAGCTGCCTCAACAGGAGGCTGGGAAACTTACTATTTTGTCGTTAAATAACGGTAATGGCGCAAGCTCAGAGCGCATTCGCCTGTTAGTGGCAGAGCTTCAACCCGATATAGTTTTTATGCAGGAATCAAAGCCTGAACGGGTGCAACAAGTATTTGACGATAGTTGGTATAGCCACTGCGACCACCTTTGCACCGTAAGCAAAACCCCGATCGAACATCAAGGAAGCTTGTCGCGTGAAACCTTTGGAGGCTTTGGTAAATTCGCGGTGTTTTACCACACCACCATTCAAGGAAAAACACTAAGTATCGCCAATATACATATGGACACACCCAGGCCAACAATTAACGCCTTGATCCATCGCAGCTTTGAGCCCGCCCCATTTAACAACTTACACTTTGCCCGCAACATGCAAGCTTCTTTGGTAGCGTCTTGGGCAAAGCAACAAAGCAGTTACATTGCTGCTGGTGATTTTAATATGACGGTACAAGAGAATCTTTACCAACGGCATTTAGCAAGTTTAAACAATGGCATTGACCAAGTGGGTAGCGGAGTAAACTACACCAAATACACTTCATGGCACGGCGCAAGAATAGATCACGTATTAGCTTCTGCCGATCTTAACTTTGCCAGTGCTCGAGCACTTGACTCAGTAGGTGGCGATCACCGCCCTTTAACTGCAAGTTTTACGCTACCTTAACTCGTTTCTTGGTGTGTTTTTCTACCTGCTGCTTGACTAACACCGCGCCTCAGGCCGTCTATAGCCAATAGCATTAAGGCAAAAATGATTAACATATAGGTTGGCCACTGTTCAGGGCTTAAACGCTCACCAAGTAGCCAGCCAACGCAAAACACCAATACCGGTTCCAAGTAACCCATTAGGCCAAACAAACTCAGTGGTAAATAGTTAGAAGCAAGTAAAAACAGTAACATAGGAATAGTGCCAGCTATGCCAAGCCCCAAGTAATATAACCACGGTGCTGTGTTATACAAAGTCACCACTTGGCTTTGCGCCACACTTACCCCATCACTCATCACTAAGTATGCTACCGCCACGGGCAATAACATCAAATTATCGATGGTAAAAGCAATATGGCTGGGCAAGGGGTACTTACGCCGCAACATAAAGTACAAGGGGTAACCCAAGGCGACCAGCAGTACAATCCACGACAAGCCATCTGCCATTAGGTAGGCGTAAACCACCCCAGCAGCTGCCACGGCTACCGATATCCACTGTAGGCTAGTTAAGCGCTCTTTATAAACAAAGCGCCCTACCAACACTAATACCAAGGGCAATGAAAAATAGCCCAGCGCAACTGGCAGTGTCTGGCCATTGGCTGGCGCCCAAATAAACAACCAAAACTGCAAGCCTACTAATACCGCTGCCACCATCAAGCGAGGCCAGGCCCGCCAATTACTCATGTACTGAACCAGTAAAGGCAACTGCTTGAAGCCAGCCAAACCAACAAACATCAGCAAACAGCTCCACACAATACGCTGAGCCGCTAGCCAATTACCGCTGTTTTCATTTAAAGGGAACTGATGGATATACCAAGGAAGAAAGGCAAACATGCACGAAGCTATTGCCGAGCACGCTAGACCAAAATAGAGACGGGATGAATGTGAAGAAACGAGCGCCACAGCAGCCACTTAATCAATGAGTTAAACCCTGATTAAGCAGTAATTATGCTATGGCTGCAAGTTATTTGCTCAATTTTTAACTAGTGCAAAAGCGTCGCACTAGATGATTGAGCTGAGGCTTGATGAAACTGCGCTGTGGCAGCCATAGCTTGCCATTGGCTTTGCATTTTTTGATATGGGCTTAGGCCATTTTGACGCTGAGCATAATCGTTAAGAATCACCCCCCAACGAAACTCATCCATTTGCTGGCTTGGCACTCTGCCTTCTCGTTTAGCCATTACTTGTACTAAGTTTTTAAGCTTATCTAACTGCGGTGCTACCGGGTGGTTTACCCCATCGGTCACCAATACATTTTGAAAATCAGCCAACATATTTTGCTTCAAGGCATCAATTTCTTCGTCTTGCAGATCGGCTACGGCAATGGCTTCGGTTAATAAACGTAGTTGCCATACTCGAGAAAAGTTTTGGTAGTCACGTTTATTTAAATCAAAAAATAGCATTACATAGCCACTGTTACGCTCGATTACCGCTAAGCATTCGTGTGATTCTACAGTAAATGCGTGAGCACTCCAGCTATGACGAACAGAGGCGTTTTCAAGGGAAGGTAGCTCACGAGGAAGCCAAGCTTGCACATCGTTACTAATCTGAATTTCTATCATAATTTGCTCATTGCTGATTCTAATAATCTACAATGAGCAAAATCGATGCCAGCAAGCAGCGTCAATTATTTGCTACCTACTTTGACTGGCTTATTTTAGCTCTAACAATACATCGGATAATGAAGCGCGAACCTTGTGTCCCAGCAGTTTTAGCTCCTCACTAGGTTGAATGAGATCGGGGATCTGAAAAACCTGCATACCCGCTGCTACTGCAGCTCTAACTCCGTTTTCTGAGTCTTCAAATGCTAAACATTTACTGGCGTCAATATTTAGCGACTTGGCCGCTTTTAAGAAAATCTCTGGATGCGGTTTACTGTTACTTACTTGGCAACCGGTAGAAACACTTTCAAAGAAATGAAGTAAGTTTGCGTTACCCAGCTTAGCTTCAGCGGTGGGTTTACCGGAAGAGGTGGCAACAGCTAATGGAATGCCTTGGCTACTTAACCACTGCAACAAATCTACGACACCTTGCTTAATTGGTAATGCTTGGTCTATCGCCAAGGCATGATACTTCTCTAACCAACAGTCACGCAAAGCTGGATAATCCAAGGCTTCGCCATATCCCTCACAAATGGTCTTTCTTATTTGTTCAGCATTAGTGCCAATACAGCTAAGGTAAACCTGTTCTTTAAAAGCTAAACCTAGCTCACTACAAGCTTGAGCAAAAGTATCGTAAGAGACTTGCTCACTGTCGACCAGCAAGCCGTCCATATCAAACACAGCAGCGCTAAAATGCATAACACTCTCCAGTAAACGCTAAGCGGCTAAAACATTAAAAGAATAAATGGGCCATTAGAGCAATAATTGGCAAAGTAACTAAAGTACGAATGAGGAAAATTGCAAACAGCTGCCACAGTTTAACTGGCAGTTGGCTACCCATAATTATCGCGCCCACTTCCGATAAATAAATCAGCTGAGTCACCGACACTGCCGCGATAACAAAACGGGTGATATCCGCTTCAATAGACGCCGCAAGAATGGACGGAATAAACATATCGGCAAAACCCACCACCAAAGTTTCAGACGCTCTAGCTGCTTCTGGCAATTGCAGTAGCTCTAGCAAAGGAATGAATGGCTTGCCTAAAAAGCTAAAGATAGGGGTATATTCTGCTACCACTAAGGCGACCGAGCCCACCGCCATAATAACTGGCAATACACCTAGCACCATGTCCAGCACATTATGTACACCTTGCTTAGCTAGCTGCTTAGGATGACTTGCTCGGCCAGCCTGAACAACCGCCAGCTGCCAAGCCCATGTGATGGTGTTGTAACCAGCAGGAATAACTTCGTCGTCTTGCTTACGTTGGCTGCCATCAATGAATTGATCTTTAAAGCCAGATAGAGGTGGCAATCGAGGCACAATAACCGCCGCGGCAAAGCCGGCCACACACACCGTAAGATAGAAAGGTGCAAACATATGCTCAAGATTCACTTGTGCTAATACTACCAAGCTAAAGGTAATAGACACCGCAGAAAAGGTGGTGGCGATTACAACCCCCTCTCGCTGGGTGTAATGCTTGTCTTCATATTGTTTGTTAGTGAGAAGAATACCCACGCTGCCGTCGCCCAACCAAGACGCCATTGAATCTACGGCACTGCGACCAGGCAAACCAAATAAAGGGCGCATAATTTTACTAAGCAAAGTGCCTACAAATTCTAACAAGCCAAAGTTAAGCAACAAGGGTAATAGCAAACCAGCAAAAATGAATACGCTAAGCAAGGTAGGCAGTAAATCTCCTAAGATAAGACCGCCAGTATCGCCCGACCAAATAGCTTGAGGCCCCAACTCAAAGGCGCATACTATTACTAATACCCAACCTAGCATTCTTACAACATACCAAGGTAGGGAGACCTGAAACAATGACGTTAGCAAAGCATTTTTACCAAGCCAACGAGGTTTAGCGAATAGCGCATAGCTAGACATTAGCGCGCTAACCGTGATTAAACCAACCACCAGCCATAAAGCGCTATCACCTAAAGCCGCCACCAAGCTTTTTGCCATAATCGCCACCGGAATGGTAAACGAACCATCGTAAGGTAGTGGCAACATAAACAGAAAAATGCCCAACAATGATGGCAATACAAACTTCCAAGCAGAACCTGCTGCAGGATGGTTTGCTTGGGCATTTGGCATAGATGCTGGCTTGGCGTCTCGCATATAAAATCACTCTATTTGGTATATTTTGTGGTTATATTCACAAAGCGTGAATAGATTTTCGCGCAAGAATACAAGTAAAAAACCAGTCAATCAAGATTTTTAAGCTGCAAAACAACCAAAAATAAACATCATTAACTAGTTATCTTGATTATTATCAAAATTTACTACTAGGGTAGCCAGCAATAAACGTTTAACCGCGAGGAGCTTATTAGCTTTCCTCTAAAAATCTTCCCCACGATAACGGTACTCAGCGAGCTGAGCAGCGGCCAAATAATGTTTAATAATTAGCTGCTTGCCACTGTTATTGTAGTGAAAGCGCACCGTAGTAGTGGTTTGCCAACGACTATCTTGCGCCCTTCGCCATAGCGCTTGGTCACCTTCAAGCTGACAATAAAAGCTAGTGCTTTGACCATTGTGCCTCACTCGCATTTGCATCAACGGCTGGTCGCTGCGGTAATTGTCGACCTTTTTTAGGTCCACTCCTTGCAAACTGGCTATCGCAGCTTGGCAAACTTGCTCTGGCTTAAAGCCTCCTAAGTTTGGTTTGGCTGAGACAAAACCAATACAGGCAAGCCACAACAGCAGCGTTTTAAAGACGATCTTCAACCTATTACCACCTTATTTATAAATGCTTGTAACAAACCATTGCTATGAGGGGTTTCTTGCGCTGTGCTCAACACTTGCTGCAAATGATTATCTCCTTGAGTGTAATGCTCGCGAAACTGGCTTAAACGCTGAACCAAGATACTGCGATTAACCTCAGGATGAAACTGACTTGCCCAAAATGGCGCTGATGATACTTTTAAGGCGTGCACACAGTGCTTTGTATAGGCTAATGATACACAGCCCTCGGGCAAGCTTAAGGCACTATATCGGTGTACCGATACCGCCATGAAAGGATTAGGCAAACTAGCAAACAAAAGATCTTCCTCGGCCTGCTCGGTGAGTGAGATAGCTAAGGTGCCCATCTCAAAGTCACGCTTCTGATGAACGATCTTGCCTCCTAGAGCCAACACTGCCAGCTGAAAACCAAAACACGAAGCGAAGGTCGGTAAGCGCTGCGCGATACAACGTAATAGCAGTTGTTGAATCTCACTCACAAAAGAATAGCGCTCCGGTTCAAGCACGCTGGCCTCGCTAGAGCCGCCCACCAGCACCGCATCGATGTTGTCTAATGAGAAGTCTCCACATTTAGGTGTATCAAAAACGTTTAATACTCGAATCTGCTCAAGCGCTATTCCACAAAAATGGCTAAAACTGGCTAACTCTTCAATGCGAGTATCGCTATCATCGCGGATCTGAATTAACAAAATTGACAGTTGCTCACGTGACAGTTTCATAGTTACCACTTAATATGTTGATTAATAAACCATAAAAACTAAATCTTTGCCCCAGCAACTCAAGGAGCCTAGGTGTTACTCAAGCTTTTATCGTTAATTATTCTTAGTTTTATTGCTCTCAGTTCGATACTGTTTTTCTTTATCGCGTGCATCATATTTGTGCTCACCCTAGCCTTTGATAAACGCCGAGTTTGTTTGCATTACTTCACTTGTGCATGGGCAAGCCTGTATTTAATCATAGTGCCTCATTGGCAAGTACGACGACTAGGCTTGCAACATATCGATAAAAAACAAGCTTATGTCATCGTATCCAATCATCAATCTGGATTAGATATTTTATTGTCTTTTGCCCTATTCATTCCCTTTAAATGGGTCTCTAAAATAGAGATGTTTAAAGTGCCATTTGTTGGTTGGAATATGTGGCTTAATCAGTATATTGGGCTAAAACGTGGCGATAAACACAGCATCAAAGCAATGCTTCAACAGGCCGAGAATCACCTCAAACAAGGAAGTTCGGTATATTTATTTCCTGAAGGAAGTCGCTCAGCCGATGGCAAGCTAAAACCTTTTAAAATGGGAGCGTTCTCTTTGGCGAAGCAAGCTAAGGTAGCAATATTACCTATTGCTATTCACGGCACTGCCGAAGCTTTACCTAAAAAAAGCTTACAGCTAACAGGCCACCACCCTATTTACATCCAAGCGCTACCAACAATCCCAGCGCAGCAAGTAGCGCAAATGGATGAACAATCTTTGGCTTCACACACTCAACAGATAATTGCCAAGGCCTTACGGCAAACGCCTTCGACTTAGCTGCAAAATTTGCTTATTTACGCTAGGCTTAGGCTAACGTACATCGAATAGACAGGAACCCTGACATGCACGAGCGTCGCCAATTTTTGCGAGTTCTTTTTGACCGCCCCGCCTACCTAAATCATGGGGAGCAATCTTGGTCATGCCAACTGTTGGATTTATCTTTACAGGGTGCCTTAGTGACCTTGCCCAATGACTGGGACGAAGAGCTTACTCAGCTCACTTTGAGTTTTAGCTTAAGTGATGTAGCGGTAGAAGAACTTAGCATCACCATGGATGTAGAAGTAAAGCATACTCGCAATCAGCAAATTGGTTTGCGCTGTTTGCACATCGACATAGAAAGCGCCAGCCACCTAAAACGTCTAATTGAATTAAACCTAGGTGACGACGACTTACTGCATCGCGAGTTAGAACACTTGGTAGACCAACAACAAGAAGAGGGTTAAACCGCTTCTAAGGCTTCGGCCAACTTGCTTACGGCAATCACCTCAAGCCCTGGTATAGCTTGTTTAGGTCGATTGCCGGTTGGCACAATGGCGCGTTTAAAGCCATGTTTAGCAGCCTCATTAAGCCGCTCTTGACCATTACTTACTGGGCGAATTTCTCCCGACAAGCCCACCTCGCCAAATACCACCAACTCCTGCGGCAGTATTTGATTTCTAAAACTCGATACCATGGCCACCAATAGTGCTAAATCGGCGCCAGTTTCGGCGACTCGCACACCACCAACCACATTAGTAAATACGTCTTGATCGGACATTTGCACACCAGCATGGCGATGCATTACCGCCAACAACATGGCTAAGCGATTTTGCTCAAGCCCCACGGCAACCCGCCTTGGATTAGCCATTTGGCTATAATCCACTAAGGCTTGAATCTCTACCAATAATGGGCGAGTACCTTCCCACACCACCATTACTACCGAACCTGGCGCGGCTTCTTGTCCACGCGACAGGAAAATAGCAGAAGGGTTAGACACCTCACGCATACCCTGCTCGGTCATGGCAAATACACCCAGTTCGTTAATTGCTCCGAAGCGGTTTTTATTGCCACGCAAGGTACGAAAGCGACCATCAGCGTCACCTTCCAACATAATCGAGCAATCAATACAGTGCTCTAGAACCTTTGGCCCAGCCAAAGAGCCATCTTTAGTCACATGACCCACCATAAACATGGCAATATTATGCTGTTTGGCAAAGCGAGTTAACCACGCAGCACTCTCTCGCACTTGGCTGACACCACCTGGCGCCGATTGAATATCCGCCATGTGCATCACCTGAATAGAGTCAATTACCATCATCTTTGGTTTAACTTCTAAGGCTACTTGGCCAATTTGCTCTACGCTGGTTTCGGCGAGCAGTTTTAACTTGTCTTTAGGTAAACCTAAGCGCTGGGCACGCAGGGCAATTTGTTGCAGTGATTCCTCACCCGTCACGTACAAGGTGTCCATGGTTTGCGCCAAGCCACACATAGTTTGCAGCAACAAAGTACTTTTACCCGCTCCGGGGCTACCGCCAATCAAAATGGCACTACCGGGCACTACGCCGCCACCCAATACTCGGTCGAATTCTTTAAAGCCGGTGGAAAAACGTGGTAACTCAGCAAGGTCTATGCTCTCTAAGGTTTGCACCTTGCCAGCCGTGCTACCAGCATAACCAGTAAAGCGGTCATTACGTGAGGGCGCAGCACTCAAACGCACTTCGCTAATGGTGTTCCAAGCTTTACATTCACCACATTGCCCCTGCCAACGAGGGAAATCGGCCCCACAGTCGTTACATACATAGGCCGTTTTCGCTTTTGCCATTTACCCTCCGAGCAGTCACATAATGCTAAAATAGTGTTAAAAGTACTTGCCTTGAGTCTTCCTCAAGGCACAATCTTTGCTTTGAACTTAAAGATTGTAAAGATTGAGACAGAGTTTTGACAGCAAAACCAATGATTAAGGATTAATACTCAGCAACATGTCGGAAAGCAAGCACTACGCCTTAATAGAACGATTACTGCCAATATTGGGAAGCAGCGACTTTCACCAAGTGTTTAAGCGCGCGACTCAAGACCTTCCTAATAATGAAAGCTTCTTGCTCAAAATGGAAATGAATCGCCTATCCGCGCCTTGCCAACGATTGGTAGACCTTCGAGGAAAAGTAGACGGCGAATGCCAAGAGTTTCACTACCAAGGCAAAACTCACTACCTCGATGACATTGCCATTGCGGTATTTAAACAGCAACTCAAACTCTATAACCAGCAATACACTTTGGGCATTTACGAGAAACTGCAAACCACCGAGAACAACTTCAAGGTGATGCAGAAGAAAAATATTAGCCCACAAGAAGCGGCTGCTCGACGCCCCAAAAACATCATCGCTCGCGCTGTGCGTTTAGGCCACTATATCGGCCGCAGTGAAGAGCGTATGCATCTCACTGCCCCGCTGCGAATGGCGGGTGTAGACGGCGTACTCTTTGATGCCAAAACCTCAAACATGTCGGTATCAGGCCTGCGCGCTAAAGTAGATAGCCAACGGCAGTTTTCAGTAGGTGAGCACTACTTTATTTACTTTACCGGTTTAGAAAAAGAATTTGTAAACCGAGTATTAAGCGCGGGCACCGAATACCAAGTAGTGGGAATAGATCGTAAAGGTCAACAGCAATGGATAAGAATGATTGTGGTTGACCCTAGTGAAGAGTTTAATAACTTCTTCAAAAACTTTTTGCGCTCGTACCGCGGGCGTTACAAGGTGGATGTAGACAACATCACCGCGGCGGTTATCACCAAGGGCTATGAGCAATACCTCATGCCACGCTTAAGCAGTGTGCCCTTGTATTTTTCTGGGCAAAATCCAGCTAGCCTGCGCTATGCCTTAGCCACGCAAAACAACCTGGATTTGCTGTCTTATTGGCGAGATGAAACTAATCACAGCCATTTATCTCAGCTGTTCCATCCACCACGGATGATGCGTTACCAAACCTTGAGCAGCGGAGAAAGTCTGATTTATTGCTTTACCCATACCGCTAACAACCGGCTGTTCTTCTATTCTGCCAGCAGCGAAGAGTTAAACGAGCACCCAGAGTTACGTGAACTCTATTTTGCCTTTGGTTGTCGTAAGCCCAGCTGGAAAGTATTTAAGTTTCAGTATCAAACCGCTCAAGCCAGCGATGCCGAAGTGAGCTCACCCTTACCTAAAAAAGACTCTCAAATCGAACGAGAGCGCGTTGCCAAGGCCTTAGCAGGGCTAAGCATGGTTGGTTTGTTAAGCGACGTTACTAATCAGCATATCGATGAAAGCTACCAGCAAAATTATCCTTTAGATGGCAATCCCAATAAGCTGTCACTGTTTAATCAAAGCAAACAACCCATTAGCAAATTTGAGCAGGTAAATTATAAGTATTTGCAGCTGCGTAAAGAAAATCGCTATCAATACCGCTCTTTGATAGAAATAGAACATCAAGGCAGCAGCGAGACCGGCTGGACCAGCGACTTCTCAATTAGTGGGATGAAAATAGAAGTAGAAACGCCGCTAGAATATAGCGTTGGCGATACGGTGCATTTAGCACTTCCGCAATTTCAAAAGCTGGTTAAAAGTTTCGAGTTATCACACCTCGCCTATGAAGTGACAAACTGCAATAACAGCCATACCATTTACAACCTAAAAGTCATTGAAGTAAAAGGCGAGCAGCACCAAGGCAGCGCCTTTTTCAAACAACTTATCGATAACAACTTAGATAAACTGCCTACCCTTCCAGAAGGCAAAGCGATTGCCGGTTTATCTGACGCGCTACGCCAAATTTTCTGCGCGCCGCTGTTTTGCCGTGCCATGTTCATTCATAAAGTGCCTGGCGCTTTAGATGTTAAATGTGTGAACTACGGGACCTTTGCCCAAGCGAGCGACAACTGGTTAAACATTGATAGCAGCGCTCATACCGCTGACTTAAGTAAGTTTTTAGCCAGCGAAAATTTGGCTTCATTTTTAGCCACTCAACTTCGCAGCCATGCGCCTAGCGATAATCCAGAACACATCGAAGTAATTACGGTAACCGCCAAAAAAGACGACAAACTGCTATCGGTGCGTTGTAGCGCTAACTTTTCTTCGGTGCAGCAATTGCGAGAGTTTGTCAGCCTGAGTTTAGGCCAAGGTAAGGTGCATGCCTTTAATCTGCAACTATCACGCGTTGGCCGACCAGATACCGAGTATATTCAACGTGAACTTGATTACATTAGCCATTATGCGATTCACCGCGCTAAGCAGTTAGAAGACGAACTGTGGAGTGTTGCGGGTGTTATAGAAGTGACAGACGTAACTGAAGAGTTGATGCAGCGCTTTAACTTAAGCACTGCACCCCAGCCATTAAAACTAAGCAGCTAGCATTTTAGCGGCGCGTAGAATACATACCGCGCCGTCTAAATCACTGTTTTTAATCGACATCTGCGCTTTCTGTTGCACCAGCGGTTTAGCGTGAATAGCCACCCCAAAATCAGCTGCCGCCAGCATTTTAAGATCGTTTGCACCATCACCAATTGCCATAGTTTGGCTGGCTGAATACTGCTGTTTAAGCTGCATCAAAATATCGGCTTTTGCTTGGGCATCTACCACTGGGCCTAGTACTTGGCCGGTTAAGGTTTCATTCTCAATCTCAAGAACATTGGCTTGCACGTGGTCAAAGCCTAGATCTTGTTGCAAACGTTCAGCGAAATAGGTGAAGCCCCCTGAGGCAATCGCCACTTTCCAACCAGCAGAATGGATGGTATCAATTAAACACTGTAAGCCAGGCATCAGCGGCATGTTATCAGCCACCTGCTTTAATATGTTTTGCGGGGCATCTTTTAACAGTGCAACTCGGCTGCGCAGACTTTGTTCGAAGTCTAACTCGCCACGCATTGCAGCCGCTGTAACAGCGCTCACTTGTTCGCCAATATCGGCTAAAACTGCAATCTCATCAATACATTCAATTTGAATGGTGGTGGAATCCATATCCATCAACACCACGCCTGGTTGGCTTAGATCTGGTAACTTATCTAACACCACCAAATCAAAGTTAAACTCAAGCCCCGCTAACTTATCCTTGCACCACTGGCTATCTGCTTGGCTTTGTAGCAATACACAAATGTTGCCCGCTTCTGGCATTAGCCCGCAAAAATTCAAAGCAGTAGAGTCATCAACCAAGGGACGCAACACAGCAAAGTCTGGTATCAGCAGTTCTTTAGCCCAAACTAAGATATAAGCTCCGCTTAGGGCTTCTCGAGTTTCAACTAAGCCTTGGTCAGGACAAACCCGGTAGGGAAACTGTTTTAAAGCCACAGACCATTGGCTTAATGATTGCGGTAAGCTTTCAAGACTATGTGGAGATTGCAAAACGAGATCCTTGTTTCTAAAAATTGCGGCGCATCAAGATAGCGTATTGCTTTTTGGTTTGGCAAGCACCTACAATGGCTTTAAGCATAAAAAAGAGGTTCGTGTGGCCAAATCTGCAGTAAGACGCTATCGAATTATTCAATTCACCCAATTACTTCTCGCCATTGTGTGCTGTGTTTGGGTACTTTATTACTATGTGACCCTAAAGCACAATGGTGAGCAATTAATTGAAAATCAAACTGAGAAATTAGCTCGCTCGCTCACTTCTTTGGCTGCTCTCAATGCCGCTGGCTATATTGGTGCCAATAGCCAACAAGAACTAAGTGAACTAGTAAACGCCTTGGTGAAAGAGCATTTTGTTAAAGATGCCACCATTTACGACCACCAGGGCTTGCGCTTGGCCGCCTCTCAACAAGCTCTGCCGCTTGCGCAATTATTACCCTTAGCCGGACAAAGCCACACGCCCTTAGAAGGTTTAGGTCGCAGACCTTACATTGCAGAAATTCGTGGGGAAGAAGGCCAAACTCTGGGTTACTTGCGAATTACCCTAGAACACACCACCTTGCTTGCCGAAGCCAGTACCTACATTACTAATGGCCAACAGAAAATCATGATCATGTTTTTGATGTCGATTAGCATAGGTTTTTTGTTAACACGGGTACTGTCGAGAAAGCGGCATTTAGCCACCTTATTTAATATCAATAAGCGGGCTCAGCGAAAAGAAGCGAAAAAGGCCAAGAAGCTTCTAGCAGACATTGCTGCTAGAAGCGACAACTCTAAAGATAAAAGCCCCGCTTAAAGCAGCGACTCCAGCGTTAGAGTGATCATCTCGTTAAAGGTAGTTTGACGCTCTTCCGCGGTAGTTTGCTCACCACTGCGAATATGGTCAGAAATAGTAACAACACACAAAGCGGCTTTACCGCACTCAGCGGCTACACCGTATAAACCGGCAGCTTCCATTTCTACTGCATAAACATTGTGTTTTTCCATCACGTCGAACATATCAGGCTCTGGCGAGTAGAAAAGATCGGCTGAGAAGATGTTACCAACTTTGGCATCAATGCCTTGCGCTTTGGCACTATCTACGGCAGCACGTAGCAAGTCGTAGTTAGCAATAGCAGCAAAGTCGTGGCCCTTAAAGCGGCTACGGTTTACCTTTGAATCGGTGCATGCACCCATGGCAATAACTACATCACGCAGTTTAATGTCGTTGCTTACTGCGCCTGCACTGCCTACACGAATAATGTTTTCTACACCGTATTGAGTGTAAAGCTCATGAGCGTAAATAGAACAGCTTGGAATGCCCATTCCTGAGCCCATTACCGATACACGCTTGCCTTTATAAGCACCGGTGTAACCTAGCATGTTACGCACACCAGTCACTTCTACAACGTCTTCTAAAAAGCTCTCTGCGATATGTTTTGCACGCAAAGGATCACCTGGCATTAATACGGTTTCTGCAAAATCACCTGGTGCTGCATTGATATGTGGGGTTGCCATATAGTCTCCTAATTAAGTTTGTTCCAAGCAGCTAGCAATTAGCAGCTGCTCGTCATTGTTATTCTTGTAAAAAGCTAGTGCCGTACTCTAGAGCAGGCAGTTTCATGTAATCGGCGATGGTTTGGCCTATGTCGGCAAAGGTATCTCGTTTACCTACATTCTTGGCCGGTAAATTCTTACCATAAAAGATGACCGGAATATGTTCACGAGTATGGTCACTGCCTGGCCAAGTTGGGTCACAGCCGTGATCTGCGGTGAGGATAACAATGTCGTCATCACTCAGCTTGGCTAATAGCTCCGGTAATCGTTGGTCGAAGTACTCCAACGCGGCCGCATAACCCGGTACATCGCGGCGATGCCCATATGCCGAATCAAAATCCACAAAATTAGTGAAGATAATACTGTTATCTACTTGGCGCTCCATTTCGCTCAAAGTTAAGTCAAACAGGCCTTCTAAACCGGTGGCTTTAACTTTGCGAGTTATCCCCTGCTGGGCATAAATATCGGCAATTTTACCAATGCTCACCACTTCGCCACCGGCATCTGCCATGCGGTCCAGCAATGTTGGAGCTGGGGGTAACACCGAAAGATCTCTGCGGTTACCCGTTCGGGCAAACTCTTTAGCGCTGTTGCCTACAAAGGGGCGAGCAATCACTCGGCCAATGTTGTAAGGGTCAACCAACTCTCGAGCAATTTCACATAACTTAAGTAAACGCTCTAAACCGAAGCTCTCTTCGTGAGCTGCAATCTGAAATACGCTATCAGCAGAAGTATAAAAAATTGGCTTACCGCTGGCCATGTGTTCTTCACCTAGGCGCTCCAATACTTCGGTGCCCGAAGCATGACAATTGCCTAGGTAGCCAGGTAAGTCAGCACGCTTAACCAATTCATCTAATAGGCTTTGAGGGAAGCTATTCTCGGGTTCGCTAAAATAGCCCCAATCAAACAATACCGGTACACCGGCAATTTCCCAGTGACCGCTTGGGGTGTCTTTACCACTAGACAACTCTGCAGCGTAACCGTAATTACCAATAGGCTGCTCTTGCGGGTCTAAGCCTGGAGGAAATACCCCACCACTCTCGCTACATGCTTGGCCTAAACCAAGACGGTTTAAGTTAGGAATTGTTAACGGGCCGCTGCGGCCAATATCGGCCTTCCCTTGGGCACATTGCTCGGCAATATGCAGCATGGTGTTAGCACCCTGATCACCGAATGTCTCAGCGTCATCACTGGCACCAATGCCAAAGGAATCTAGCATTAATATAATTGCACGTTTCATAGGGGTCTCCTTAACAAGGACCAATGCGCTGATAAACAGGATTTACATCGGCCTGCGCTGAACTGGGTTCATCCAGCTTTATCGCCTGTTGAATTTGTTTTGCTGCTGCTTGCCACGCATCTTCATCATCGGCGTGTAGCATCAACAAGTTTTGTCCCTTGTCTACCACATCACCTAACTCTACTAGCTCAGTAAAACCTACGCTGTGATCAATCGCCGCTCCCGGTACACTTCTGCCACCGCCCAGACCAACAACTGCCATACCTAACTCTCGGCAATCTAGCTGTTGAATC
Organism: Agarivorans sp. Alg241-V36; assembly: GCF_900537085.1. Classification (NCBI taxonomy): domain Bacteria; kingdom Pseudomonadati; phylum Pseudomonadota; class Gammaproteobacteria; order Alteromonadales; family Alteromonadaceae; genus Agarivorans; species Agarivorans sp. Alg241-V36. The sequence goes on from NZ_UNRE01000004.1 coordinate 131,607, forward strand.
ATGCCACTGTGTTTAGCTAATACCGGTTTAATCACTTTGGCTTGTGGTAAGTAGTGCTCACTGCGTTCCACAAAATCACTAGGGCCGCCTAACGCGCTAACCATTTGAGCAAAACGCTCCAAAGCGGCACCAGAGCTAATGCTAGCCGCTAGCTGTTGCTCAGCATCTTGGGCAGAGCTGGCTAAGCCGCTAGATAACAGCATCTCGCTGGCTAAAGCGGTGGTAACTTGATGTAAGCGATGAGCTGACGTATCGCCTTTTAAGTAACGCAGAGTTTCCGCTATCTCAACCGCATTACCAGCACTAGGCGCTAAGGGCTGGTTCATATCGGTAAGCAAAGCGCAGCACTTTACTCCCGCAGCGTTGGCGACTTCCACGATGCTTTCAGCCAAAGCTTTTGACTGAGCAAAGTCGGGCATAAATGCGCCGCTACCAGCTTTAACATCCATCACTAAGGCTTCTAAGCCAGAAGCTAGCTTCTTACTTAAAATAGAAGCGGTAATTAGTGGAATAGACTCCACCGTGGCGGTTACATCCCGAATGCCATAAAGGCGCTTGTCGGCAGGCGCCAGCTCACCGGTTTGGCCAATAATGGCAATGCCTACATCTTTTACAATGCTTTCAAATTGCTGAGAGCTAGGGCTAATTGAGTAATTAGGAATGGCTTCTAGCTTATCCAACGTACCGCCAGTATGGCCTAAACCACGCCCCGAAATCATCGGCACATGACCACCACATGCGGCTACCATTGGCCCCAAAAGTAAGGACGTTAAATCACCCACGCCACCAGTAGAATGCTTATCCACAACTGGCCCAGGCAAGTTTAGGTGATCCCAGCTCAGCACTTGGCCCGAATCACGCATTGCACAGGTAAGCGCCGTGGCTTCACTGCCATTCATACTGTTGAAGTAAACAGCCATTGCAAAGGCGCCAATCTGGCTATCACTTAACTGGCCGTTGGTAATACCGTCCACCATAAACTGGATTTCTTCTAGCGACAGCGCTTGGCCATCACGTTTACGTCGAATAATCTCTTGGGGTAACAACATGAGCGTTCCTTAACTCTCAACTAAGAATTAACTGGGGTCTGTTGACCTTTCGCGGTTATATTTTGTTCGAGACAAAATCGTTTTAGGCGCGGCAAGGAGTGTGTAGCCTAGCATTCTAAGTAAACGCTCCTTAACAAAGCATAAAACGATTTTAGCCGACCCCTTCGGGCAGAGTTTGTGACTAGTTTCTACTGGCCTATCGGCTTCTCATGTAGGCTAGCTACACTGCAAAGCCTCTGCCCTGCATAAACCGGTCATAAACTACTGCAAAAATCAGCTCGAAAGATCAACCGCCCCTAATAACCTGCGCCAGCTTGGGCGTTTTCATCACCAGAAATAGTGGCTTGCAAAGCGGCTAAAAGGCTTGAAGCACCAAAGCGGAAGTGGGCTTGGCTCAGCCAGTCGTCACCCAGGGTTTTAGTCGCAAGATCTAAGTAAATTTTCGCTTGTTCGGCGCTTTTAACCCCACCAGCAGCTTTAAAGCCACACTCTGGGTTAAATTCAGCAATCGCTTTTAGCATGATTTCTGCAGCTTCTGGCGTCGCATTTACTGGCACTTTACCGGTAGAAGTTTTGATAAAGTCGGCACCGGCTTTAATTGAAAGCTCGCTGGCCTTGGTAATTAAGGCTGGGCTATTAAGTTCGCCACTTTCAATAATCACCTTCAGCTTTATATCGCCACAGGCAGCTTTACAGGCTTTCACCAAATCAAAACCAACTTGCTCATTGCCCGCCATTAGCGCGCGCCATGGGAATACTACGTCTACCTCGTCAGCGCCATAGGCAACTGCAGCTTTGGTTTCAGCCACTGCTAATTCCACATCATCTTCACCTAAAGGGAAGTTAGTTACGGTGGCAATTTTCACCTCACTAGCACCATGTTCGGCCAGTACTTTACGAGCGAAAGGAATGAAACGAGGGTAAATACAAATAGCCGCAACTTGGCCTTGTGCCGATTTAGCTTGAGCACATAAAGCCGCTACACTCTCGCGAGTATCGTCTTCGTTAAGGGTAGTGAGATCCATTAAAGAAAGGGCTTCACGCGCCACAGCGATAAGAGACTGAGACATAACTATTCCTCAAAATGTTTAGATTAAACCTATTCCCAGAGCAGCAATAGATTGAGTCGAATTAACAGCTTCTCGGCAACACGCCGAGAAGCTTTATTAGCTATAGCAGGCTGAAGAAGAAACCAGCAAGTGCAGCACTCATTAAGTTAGCTAATGATGCAGCGGCTACAGCTTTAAGACCTAGGCGAGCAATGTCACCACGGCGTGATGGCGCCATGCTACCTAAACCACCTAATAGAATTGCAATTGAAGATAAGTTAGCGAAACCACATAGCGCAAAAGTAACAATGACTTGCGTGTGCTCTGACAGTGTTTCACGAATATCTACAAAGTTAATGTAAGCAACAAATTCGTTAACGATAAGCTTTTGACCAATAAAGCTACCCGCTTGAATGGCTTCAGCCCACGGCACACCAATAATCCAAGCAACTGGTGCGAAGATGTAACCTAAGATAAGTTCAATGGTTAGGCCTTCTACCCCAAACCAACCACCAATGCCGCCAACCATGCTGTTTAGCAATGCAATCAAACCAATAAAGGCAAGTAGCATTGCACCTACGTTAAGGGCAAGGTGTAAACCGGTTGAAGCACCGCTTGCTGCAGCGTCGATAACGTTAGCTGGGCGATCTTCTTCTGCTAAGGTTGCCTCCATATCTTGCTCAGAAGCGCTAGTTTCCGGCTTAATGATTTTAGCCATTAATAGGCCACCAGGTGCCGCCATAAATGATGCGGCAATCAGGTACTTAAGTTCTACACCTAAACCCGCATAACCGGCTAATACAGAACCCGCTACCGAAGCCAAACCACCCACCATAATGGCAAATAACTCAGACTCGCTCATTTTTGGAATGAAAGGTTTAACTACAATTGGTGCTTCAGTTTGGCCAACAAAGATGTTTGCAGTCGCAGACATAGACTCTGGACGACTAGTACCTAATGCTTTCTGTAAAGCACCACCAATGACCAAAATAATCTTCTGCATAATGCCAAGGTAGTAAAGCACCGCAATTAATGAAGAGAAGAATACAATGATAGGTAATACGCGAATGGCAAATACAAAACCAACACCGTTGCCAAACATTGCATCAGTGCCTAAGCCACCAAACAAAAAGTTTATACCCGCTTGAGCACTATCAATAATCGATTGAACACCACCTGAAACAGCAGCCAGTACGTCTTGACCAAATGGAAGGTAAAGTACAAATGCACCAAAACCAGCTTGGATAGCAAAAGCTCCCAATACGGTACGTTTGTTAATTCGTTTTTTGTTGTCGGAAAGCAAAAATGCAATCCCCAGTAGCGCGAGTACGCCGACCAAGCTCATTACAGTACTGTTCATACGTGTCCCTATTGTTTAATTTTTTTGTGAAACTTACATCGTTTCTATCTTCTTGCCACCAGCACAAGAAGCCTTCTACAACGTGTCTGTTTAGTATTCCATTACATTCACTATCTGATCAGGTAAATACCTAAATGCCGACTGAGCTGTAATGGATTCTACTGCCGGCGATCATACCTAGGGTTTTTGGCCTAAATGATAACTAGATCAAATCTAATCGACTTATTAGCCGTTTCAGAGACCTTACTTACCAAATGTGTTTATGCCATACTTCTTCCCAAGGCGACTATCGATTCACAACCTTACTAAGCAAACTATAGGAAACATCAAATCTTATACCCAAGCTATTAGCGAAGTTGCTTAACGAATTTGTTACGAAAAAAAACGTTCCAACACATTTTGGTAAGCCATGCCGCCCAAATAGATACCTAAAATGCCAATAATGCCTGATAACACCGGTGGAGCTGGTAGTGGCAGTTTAATAGCACTAAAAACTACGCCAACAACCGCGCCAGTAATTAGGGCAATAATAACTTCGTACATTTTCTTTCGTCCTTTAAATGCGTGGGAACTTGCTAAAGGCACAGCCTTATTGCTGTTTTGCCCCTCAGTTCATGGCTGGCAGTTTAAGTTTCTAAGTTGTTAAAAATCGTGAGACTGATCACGGGATAATAGTCAAAGATTAGTCAAACTAGAGTTAGTTACTAAATATGTTGAAAAGGAATACTAAGTGACAGCAGCGCTTGAACCTGAAAAAGAACAAAAATTCGCCTTTAGACAACGGTTTAACTGCTGTAAGAACTGCCGCTGTCCCAACTTTGGATTAACCGAAAGCTCAGACTATTTAGCCGAAAGCTATCAATTAGGTTATCCCGCCCTGCACTGCAAAGCCTGTGGCAGTTATCCGCCCCTTGTAGACAGCCACAGCGTAAACTTAATTGTTGAAGAGCGTACCAAGCTGCACTTAAGCAAAGCCCCCTGCGGCTGCAGCAATTGTGAACCGGGCTTTTTTCTAGGCCCGACTACCGGGGTTAAGCGCTACGGAAAAACCGGTGCTAATAGCCAGCGTTACCAATGCCGCAAATGCCAAAGCGTGTTTACCCAAGCAAACGTAAAAGGCAGTGAGCAGCTGTGCCGCTTGTTTAATTCCTTAAGCTTGGGTCACAGCCCGCAAAAAATAATGCAGCAACTGAGCATTGCTCCCAAAATCTATTACCAGCTACTACAACGGCTATTTCACTGCTTACGTTTTTACTCGCGCCAGCAAGAGGTGGTGGCTCTCGAGCGCAAATTCTTAGCGATTCATACCGAAAGTAACGTGCATGAATTTTCCGAACAAAAGCGTGTTTGGGCGCTGTGTTCTAGCGAGGCACAATCAGGTTATGTATTGCTGCATACCCATAACCAAACGCAATTGCAGCTTAATGATTCGGTTTACTACCAGCAACAAGCGTCTACTCGGCTACCAGCTCTGCAAGAGAGCCCGATTGTGGACGCCTTAAAGCGCCGTTATCAGCTTACTCTTAACCGCTATCATTTTGAGGATTTACACTACGGTCCCACTTCGCACCTGCGTGGCACTCAGATTATTCAACCAGCAATTTGTGCCTACGCGCATTTTCAGCTTTTATCCGGATTTACCCACCAAATTCAGCATTTTCACCACTACATTGAACATGAAAGTAGTATTCGTGGTGCTGCGCTTATGAGCTGTGCTGAACAAATACGTGAAAAGACCGCCGACGTGTATTACATCTATCAGCACCCTCGCACCCAATCAGATATGGGCGCAGCGGGTAACAAAGTAGGTTGGTGGAATGACCGCTGGTTTCCGGCTCCCTTTGGTGCGTTTTGTGGTATTAGCTCAGGCCAACAAGTCCCCGCGCCCATCGACTTACCTCGACCACAAGCTTGCCAACATTTCTTTGAACACCTTGAGCAAAACATGTCGAAACAGCTGAAAAGTGCCAGTTCGGTTGACGCCTTATTTGAAATTAATCGTGCTTTATTTAACTACGTAATCACCGACCAAAACGGTGAAACACCCGCAATGCGATTAGGCGCAAGTGGGCAGCCGCTAAGCGGCACAGCTCTTGTAAGTGCTGCCGTCGCCGCCGTTAATGCCGACCATATCGAAAAATTTAAGGCTTAAGTCCGAGAGAGTTTACTGACTATTTCGAGAACTAAAATACTTAGTAATGCCTCGGCGTTTTACCCTTCTAAACTCAAGACTTGCAGGCTGTTATCCCACAAAGCCTGCTCAAGCTCTTGAGGAGACTCACTGCGTAGCGCGGCGAGTTGCTCAAAAATAATTGAAAGATTAAGCGGCGTATTGTGCTGTTGTTGCATCTCAAATAAAGGCATGTCTGGCGCATCGGTTTCTAACACCAGTGCATCTAACGGTAGCCGTTTTAGCGCTTTGCGGGTTTTTTCTGAACGCGGCCAAGTTATGGTGCCGCCTACCCCAATTTTGAAACCCAAATCAACAAAGCGGCTGGCTTGAACATAACTGCCACTAAAACCGTGGATAATCCCACCTTGTTCAAAGTGGGCGTTTTTTAATAGCTGGGCAACACGGTCGTGCAAGCGCACCGAGTGGATAAGCAAGGGCAACGCTTGTTGCTGGGCCGCCTTTATTTGCCAATTAAAGGCAAACTCTTGATGAACTATGGTTTCAGGAAAACGACCATCTAAGCCGCACTCTCCCCATGCGCTAATTAGCTCGCGATGCTGTTGAACTAACAGACCTAAAGCCTCTAGTTCGCCAAGCAATAATTCAGGCTTTCCCTGCAAAGCGGCTTTATTTAAAAAACACGGGTGATAACCCAAGGCTATCTTCAACATATTTAGGGAAGATAAATCGACAAGGGTTTGCCAGTTTTCCGGGCCCACTGCAGGCACTAAACATTGTTGAATGTTGTGGTGTTTAAATTCAGCTAAATGGGCCGGTAAATCGAGATTAAATGGCGCGAAGTCCAAGTGACAATGTGTATCAAACCAAGCCATTACTGGACGCTTCCCTGTTTTGGATGGTTGCGAGGAATGCAAGTTCTGCAAGGTTTGTCCAAACCATTTTTTAACAACCAGCTATCGTAACGAGCAATATATTGGCGAAAAAGGGTAATTATTCGAGCTAACATAAACGACCTCTTCTGCTGAGTTTCCTGTCACTTATAGCAATTTCACCCACATATATAGGTAATATCTCTTGAATATCCGAAAAATTAAGAGAAATACTGAGAGTAGCTTATTGAATTCAGTAATTCTTAATCCTAACCTAGCAATGGATCACTGTATATAAAGAGTGGTTACAGGGAAAATAGTAAGTATTCGAAACGCGACACCGACGATATCTAGTCAGTCATGCTCGATGGTGCACCACATTTCCAATAGTAGATTACACTTAGAGAGTTTAAATAGGTGTTTACTATTCTTGAATAAATGCACTTCATCAACAATGAATACATCGGCTGCGAGCTTCGCCATTTACGCAAGTGTACCGCTTGGGCTTGTTCCAGTAACGCTGACCTAACTGGATAAAATATTTCAATAATAACAGGGAGTTTGACGTGAAAACATTCACAACCAACCTTACAGCTGCAGCTTTAGCAGTTGCCTCTTTTAGCGCTTTAGCCGCGAAACCAGCCGTTGTTTATGATACTGCCGGCAAATTTGATAAATCCTTCAATGAAGCTGTTTTTCGCAATGGCGTAGAAGTATTTAAAAAAGAAAAAGGCGTTGATGTACGTGAGTTTGAGCCACAGAATGAAGCACAACGCGAGCAAGGTTTACGCCGTTTAGCTGGCCGCGGTTTCAGCCCCATTGTTGCGGTAGGCTTTAACATGGCCTCAGCTGTTGAGAAAGTGGCAGCCGAATACCCTGATACTAAATTCACCATTATCGACATGGTGATTGATAAACCAAACGTGCAGTCGGTGGTATTTAAAGAACACGAAGGTTCTTTCCTAGTAGGCGCATTAGCGGCCAAAGTATCTAAAACCAATACCGTTGGTTTTGTAGGCGGCATGGATATTCCGCTTATCCGTAAATTTGCCTGTGGCTATGAGCAAGGTGCGCGTTATGCTAATGCCGACGCCAAAGTACTGCAAAACATGACCGGCTCTACACCAGCGGCTTTTGCCGACCCAGCCAAAGGCTCCGAGCTTGCTAAATCTCAGTTTTCTCAAGGTGCTGACGTTATTTACGCAGCGGCTGGCGGAACCGGCTTAGGTGTTTACCAAGCAGCAAAAGACGCAGGCAAATACGCCATTGGCGTTGACTCAAACCAAAACCACCTGCAGCCAGGCACTATGTTGACCTCAATGGTTAAGAAAGTTGGCGCGGTTGCTTACAGTACTTGGGAAGAAGGCATGAACGATACTTGGCAGCCAGGTATTAAAGCCCTGGGTCTTAAGGAAGATTCTGTTGATTGGGCACAAGATGAATACAACGCCTCATTAATCACTCCAGAATTGAAAGCCTACGTAGAAGGTATTAAAGCCGATATTATTTCTGGCAAGATTGCTGTTCATGACTACATGTCAGACAACACCTGTAACTACTAATTGCTAAAAATCCACGCCAACTTCCAGTTGGCGTATTTTTTACTTGCTAGAAATGGACATCGAAATTGATTCACGCAGCTGATTTTGCCATTAAACTGGAAAAAATCGATAAGCGTTTTGGCAGCGTTCATGCCAATCGCAGTATCGACCTTGCCATTCCTCAAGGCACAATTCATGGAATTATTGGCGAAAATGGCGCCGGTAAGTCCACCCTAATGAGTATTATCTACGGCTTTTATCATGCCGACTCTGGCTCTATGCAGGTGCACGGCCAGCATTACCAACCGCATAATTCTCAAGAAGCCATCAAGGCAGGTATTGGCATGGTGCACCAGCACTTCATGTTAGTGGATACCTTTACCGTTCTGGAAAACATAGTTCTGGGTGCGGAAGACGGTTGGAAATTAGATGATAGCTTAAGCGCAGCGCGCAAAAAACTTAAGCAATTGGCAAAAGACTACGGTTTAGACGTACCACTAGACACCGTTGTTGGTGAGCTAGCAGTGGGTTTGCAGCAACGCGTAGAGATTTTAAAAGCCTTATATCGTGGTGCCAAAATTCTCATTTTGGATGAACCTACCGGCGTACTTACGCCGCAAGAAGCCGACCACTTGTTCACTATTTTAGGTAAGCTTCGTGAGCAAGGCACCACCATCATGATCATTACCCATAAGCTTCGCGAAGTATTAGCGATTACCGACAATGTATCGGTAATGCGACAAGGCGCGATGGTAGAGCATGTAGTAACGGCTGAAACCAACCAAGAACAACTTGCCGAGCTAATGGTAGGTCGTAAAGTATTACTCCAGGTAGAGCGCGGTGAAGCCAAACCACAAGCGCCTTTAATTGAAGTAAACAAGCTTGGCTACATCGATAGCGCTGGGGTTAAGCGCGTAAAAGATATCTCCTTTAATGTACGCGCTGGAGAAATCGTCGGTATTGCTGGGGTGTCTGGTAATGGTCAATCAGAAATTCTTAGCTTATTAAGCGGCATTATCACACCCAGCAGCGGCAGCATGACCCTAAACGGGCATACCATTAACGCTAACAGCCATTACAATCCGCGCAGCGTTAGAGCCATTGGCGTAGGCCACATTCCTGAAGACCGACACAAGCAAGGGCTTATCAATAAATTTGCCGCCAAAGAAGCTTATATACTCGGTTACCACCACCTTCCCCAATACAACAAAGGCGTATTGCAAGACAAACAAGCAATTGAACAGGGCTGTCAGCAGAGCATGGAGAAGTGGGACGTTCGCCCCGCCGACACCAACTTAAAAACCGCCAACTTCTCGGGAGGCAATCAGCAAAAACTGGTGATTGCTCGCGAGATGGAACAAGACCCAGATATTCTTCTGGTTGGCCAACCTACCCGCGGCGTAGACATTGGTGCCATTGAGTATATTCACCAACAGATCATTCACTCTCGTGACGCAGGTAAAGCGGTTTTATTGGTATCGGTTGAGTTAGATGAAATTGTTAACTTAGCAGACCGAATTATCGTGGTTTTTGACGGCGCAATTGTCGGTGAAGTAAGCGCAGCGCAAGCAGATGAACAAACCTTAGGATTAATGATGGCCAATATTGTGCCAGAGCACTTAAAAAACACCGCGCAGGGAGGTGAAATATGAGCCAAGCTCAAGTACCTGCATGGGTGAGTGTTGCCCTGTTACCCGCTATTAATGTATTGGCCGCTTTTTTAGTGTCGGCCTTACTGTTTATGTATATCGACATATCACCCATCGACGCGATAAAAGTGATGTGGACCGGCGCTTTTGGTTATGCCGAAGGCATTGGTTATACCTTGTATTACACCACAGGATTTATCTTTACCGGTTTAGCCGTAGCTATCGCCTTTCACGCTGGCTTATTTAATATTGGTGGCGAAGGCCAAGCCTATATTGGTGGCTTAGGGGTTGGTTTAGTCTGCTTAACCCTAGGCGAGTATGCGCCTTGGTATGTAGTATTCCCTGTAGCCATCGTGGTGGGTGGTTTATTTGGCGCGGCTTGGGCGTTTATCCCTGCCTACTTGCAAGCTAAGCGTGGTTCACACATTGTGATCACCACCATCATGTTCAACTTTATTGCAGCCTCATTAATGGCTTATTTACTGGTTGATGTCCTTAAACCAGATACAACCATGGCTACCGAAAGCCGAGTTTTTGCGGTGTCTTCGTGGCTACCTAAAATGCATGAAATGCTCGGTTGGGTGGGTGTGAGCATGTCTGCAAGCCCGCTCAACTTAAGCTTCATATTTGCCTTATTATGCTGTTTGTTGCTGTGGTTATTTATTTGGCATACTCGCTGGGGCTACGAAATACGCTCGGTAGGTTCTAACCCTAGTGCCGCCACTTATGCAGGCATTAGCTACGTTAAAATCGTAATTATTGCGATGTTGATATCGGGCATGCTGGCCGGCTTCTTTGGCCTTAACGTGTTGCAAGGTGAACTGCACCAAATCAAATTAAACTTTGTAGAAGGTTTTGGTTTTACCGGTATTGCTGTTGCCTTGATGGGGCGCAACCACCCTCTAGGCGTATTGCTCGCTAGCTTACTGTTTGGTTTCCTCTATCAAGGCGGAGCAGAGTTAAGTTTTGAATACGGGGTAGACCGTAACATCGTGGTGGTTCTGCAAGGTTTAGTGATTCTATTCTCAGGCGCTTTAGAGCACATGTTTAAACCATCGCTTGAACGTACTTACCTCAAGCTTTTTGCTAAAAAACCAAGCCCATCAGAAGGAGTCGCTTAAGATGTTTGAAACAATTATCTTAATGCTAGACGCCACCATACGGGTAGCAACACCACTTATCTTCGCCTCACTGGCGGGTATGTTCTGCGAACGCTCGGGTATTGTGAACATTGCCTTAGAAGGCAAGTTGCTAGCGGCCGCTTTTGTTGGCGCTGCTACTGCGCATTTAACCGGTTCGGCTTGGCTCGGACTGTTGGCAGGGATAGGCATCTCAGTACTATTAGCGCTATTACACGGCTTTGCCACGATTACCCATCGCGGCGACCATGTGGTAAGTGGTATGGCGATTAACATTCTAGCCGCCGGTTTAACGGTAACCCTAGGACGCCACTGGTTCCATCAGGGTGGTCAAACCCCCGCTTTAAGTGGTGATGCCCGCTTTGCGCCAATTCAACTACCTGGCGCTGAGGCAATGGCCGACGTCCCAGTGATCGGGTTGTTGTATTCAGAGCTAATTAGCGGCCACTCGGCCTTGGTGTATTTGCTAATCATAACCGTGCCTTTAGCATGGTATGTAATGTTTAAAACCCGCTTTGGTTTACGTTTGCGTGCCGTGGGTGAGTCGCCAGCAGCGATTGATACCGCCGGTATATCGGTGGTTAAAATGCGTTACAGCGCGGTGATTATATGTGGCTTACTGGTGGGTATTGGTGGCGTGTATTTGTCGGTAGCACAAACCGCTCAGTTCATTCCTAACATGAGTGCCGGTAAAGGCTATATGGCACTGGCTGCCTTAATCTTTGGCAAGTGGCGACCATTTACCGCATTGGCTGCATGTTTACTGTTTGGTTTCTTGGATGCAATGGCGATACGTTTACAAGGCGTTTCTATTGCCGACTTTGCTATTCCAGTACAAGCCATTGAAGCAATACCTTACGTGCTTACAGTATTCTTACTTGCAGGATTCATCGGCAAAGCAGTCGCACCAAAGGCAATTGGTGTTCCTTACACCAAAGAACGCGAATAGCCCCTAGTATTAGCCACAAAAAAGGTCGCTTTATGCGACCTTTTTTTATTGTGCGATTACAGTTAAAACATGCTTGAACGCCGCTTAGTGCTCGCGGGTTTGCATAAACTTAACCTCTGGATAGCGCTCGGTGGCTAGGTTTAAGTTAACCATAGTAGGCGCTAAGTAAGTGAGGTTGTCGCCGCCATCTAATGCTAGGTTGTCGTGAGCCTTTTTCTTAAACTCTTCAAACTTCTTAGTATCGTCACTGCCACACCAGCGTGCAGTCGCAACACTAATGCCTTCGTATACCGCTTCTACTTTATACTCGGTACGCAAGCGATGCACTACTACATCAAACTGCAGCACACCTACTGCACCAACAATTAAGTCGTTGTTACGCATTGGGCGGAATAACTGCACAGCGCCTTCTTCAGATAACTGAATCAAGCCTTTAAGCAGTTGCTTTTGCTTCAAAGGATCTTTTAAGCGAATGCGGCGGAACATTTCCGGCGCAAAGTTAGGAATACCGGTAAACTTCATCGCTTCACCTTGGGTGAAGGTGTCGCCAATCTGAATAGTACCGTGGTTATGCAAACCAATAATGTCACCGGCAATGGCTTTTTCAGCAGCGGCGCGGTCGCCTGCCATAAAGGTTACCGCATCAGAAATACTTACGTCTTTACCTAAGCGAACATGGCGCATTTTCATGCCCTTGTTGTACTCGCCCGACACAATGCGCATAAAGGCAATACGGTCTCGGTGTTTAGGATCCATATTGGCTTGGATCTTAAATACGAAACCAGAGAAGCTAGCATCATTGGCACTTACTTCGCCCACATCGGTGGCGCGAGGTTTGGGTGCTGGCGCCCAGTTGGTGAGGCCTTCTAGCATATGGTCTACACCAAAGTTACCTAAGGCAGTACCAAAGTAAACAGGCGTTAGTTCACCGCTTAAAAACAATTCAAGGTCAAACTCGTTAGATGCGCCTAGTACGAGCTCAAGCTCATCACGTAAGGTTTCGCAAAGTTCATCACCAATGGCCGCTTCCACTTCTGGGTTATCTAAACCCTTAATGATTTGCGCATCTTGAATGGTGTGGCCTTTACCAGTTTGGTAGAGAATCACTTCATCTTTAAGAATGTGGTAGACACCTTTAAACAATTTACCGCAGCCAATTGGCCAAGTAATTGGAGCGCACATAATGTTAAGTTCGCTTTCTACCTCGTCCATCACTTCCATTGGGTCACGAATATCGCGGTCCAATTTGTTCATAAAAGTAACGATAGGAGTATCGCGCAAGCGCGTCACTTCCATTAATTTACGAGTACGATCTTCTACACCTTTAGCGGCATCAATCACCATTAAACAGGAGTCAACGGCGGTTAAGGTACGGTAGGTATCTTCCGAGAAGTCTTCGTGTCCGGGAGTATCTAGCAGGTTTACAATACAATCGTTAAACGGGAACTGCATCACCGAAGTGGTTACCGAGATGCCACGTTCTTTCTCCATCTCCATCCAGTCAGATTTAGCATGGGTCGCATTGCCGCGACCTTTAACCGTACCGGCTTTTTGAATTGCGTTTCCGAACAACAATACTTTTTCAGTAATGGTGGTTTTACCCGCATCCGGGTGAGAGATAATCGCAAAGGTTCTTCTGCTAGCAATATCTTGCAAGAGTGAAGCGTTAGACATCGAATCAATTCTTCTAATTTGGCAACGCGAGGATGCAGCAAAGCGGCAACTTGGCCTCAACAGCACAATCACCCAGCGTTTAGTTAATCGTAATTGGCGGGTATTTTCACCGATCTAGCTTTGATAAACAATCAGCGCTTCACTTAGACAAGATAAAAGCCAAGGTAAATACCCGCTAAAAGCAAAATCGCTGTTGTTGAGGCACTTAAAAACACCAAAAGGATAATTATGCTAGCGACTTGCTGAGGTTAAACAGGGCTAATTATTATTAACTTCAACAATTAAAAGTCCGTCAGCTTTCTTTACACCCAGCATTTAATGTTAAGTAAATCAATAAAAAAGGTCAGACTAGCTATAGACTTACACTTTTGGTACAGTATTTGCCTGGGACTGGTCGAACCATTTATGTCAAGGAAGATTGTTTTGAACCGCAAGCATGTATTATTTACCGTTGTAGGCTTACTGGCCTCTTTTGCAAGCCACGCCAGCATTATCACTTTTGATGAGTTGAGCAACGGTGAAATTGTTAATGGCCAATACCAGCTAAGCCATGGTGTTAGCATAGATGGAACCAATGTACGTTTAGACCAAAACAATTTGGCCGTCGCCTTTGATACCAGCTTAATCAATACTCAAGACCCTGATCTTGAATCACCCTTTAGTAACATTAATCAGCCAAGCCTTGGTATTTCTAATCCAGGCAATGTGTTGATCATCCATGAGAACCCTAGTTCTTGTGATGGCCTTGTCTGTAAAAACCCTGATGATGAAGGACGTCGCCCAGCCGGTTACTTCACCATTAACTTCTCTAGCGCGGTGTATTTAGAAAGCATCGACTTCTTCGATATCGAATTAGCAGAAAATGGCTACACACCACAAAATGCCATTCACTTGTTTGATGCGCAAAACAACGAAATTTTCCCAACAGATTTTTACACCCCACACACTGGCGGTGACAATACTTGGGATCGTTTGAACTTTGAGGTGGCCGAAGTCGCCTCAATGCGCATTCATCTAAACGGTTCTGGTGCTATCGATAACATTCGTTTCTCGGTTCCTGAGCCTGGCAGCATTGCCCTATTTGCCCTCGCTTGTTTTGGCTTAGTGGCAAGGCGCTTGAAGTAAGATCAAAAACGCCGCTGTAAGCGGCGTTTTGTTTTGGGCCATTGCGAGTGAGAAGTTACCGCTAATTGTCTTAATCAGTATCTGGCCACTCACTAGCTTCAATGATCTCAGCCTCAAATAAACGTGTTCGCAACTGCTTAATTTTGAGTTTGAGCTCATCTCTAATCAGCCGAATGGCAGGAGAAATAAGTTGACGGCTAGGAAGTGCCAGCCACATTTCAGTCAAGGGTATTGAATAGTGCGGCATAATCCGCTGCAGGCGCTTTGCTAGGAGATCTTCAGCCACATCAATTGCCGATTTTTTTGCAATCCCCACTCCATCAATACACCAACGCCGCACAATATCACCGTCATTAACGGCTCGATTACTCAGCATCTTAACCTTATGTTTGCTTGCGCCTTCATATAGCTCCCACCCATCATGAACAGTTTCGTATAGCTTGTAGAGCAGCGCATTGTGATTAGGTAGGTCGTCTACAGTTCTGGGCTCACCATATTCGGCAATATAGCTTGGCGCAGCGCATAGAACATGTGGAATATTACAAATCTTAAAGCCATAAAGGTTCAACTCTTTACTCGCTTGCTGAGTCATCGCGCGCAGCGCAACGTCTACTCCATCCCGATAAAAGTCGCTGCGGCTATCACTGGCATGCAAGCGTAAACTCACTTCTGGGTGTTGGCTCATCACTTTATTAAGCAGGACGCGCATTAAATTTCGTCCCATCTCTGATGAAACTGCAATTCGAACTTCACCACTTATTGATTGTTGCTCTTCGTTGATTAACACCTGGCCTTGCTGCAATAACTCCAGCGCTTGCTGACACAAGGGAAGGTAGCGCTCACCTTCAGGGGAGAGTCGTAGTTGTCTTGTGGTGCGCACAAATAACTCGGCACCCAGTGTTTGCTCGATACGTTTTAGCGCAACACTTGCAGCAGAAGAACTCATGTCCAAATTATTTGCAGCCGCGGTTATCGATTGGAGCTCGGCTATCTTCATCAATACTTGCAAGTCGGCAATTTTCATAAACGCTCCATTAGCTTATTTAGGCAGATAACTATTGGCTTCTCGATAGAGCATTATCCACGTTTTAACGAAAGTGTATTTGATATTTGCCCGTTTATCGAATGAATAACCCAGCATAAAATGGCCACAAGTCACCAATACAGAGAATTCAATATGACACTTTCTACCAAGGCAACAATGCTTACCCTATCTTTAGCTCTTCTATCAACACCAAGTTTAGCTGCCGAGTCTTCTTCAAAAGTTGTCGCTACTGAAGAAATTAATTGGGGCTACCTTAACCCTTTACGCGGTGTACTAAGCCCTGGCGCGGCAGATCTTTGGGGAGACCGCACTACCAATACTGCTACTGGTATGTTGGTGAGATTTAACAAGGGTTTTGAGTCACCACCTCACATCCACAACATCACCTACCGCGGCATCGTGATTGAAGGCGAAATGCATAACGCTGACCCACAAGCTAAAAAAATGTGGATGCCAACAGGCTCGTTCTGGACTCAGCCAGCAGGTGAAGACCACACTACCGCAGCCAATGGCGAGACTAACTTAATTTACCTAGAAATTGATGCAGGCCCTTACCTAGTAAAACCCTCAGCAGAAAATTTTGATAATGGAGAGCGCCCGTTAAATCTGCATAAAGACAACATCGTTTGGCTAGACAGCAACGACCTGCACGATATCAGCGCCAAAGGCGTTCAATCAACTTATGTGTGGGGAAGTAGCGCTGATATGGGTGGCTCGATGCTTAAACTACCAGCGGGCTTTACCGGCACCATCACAACCCAAGCCAGTGAGTTTCGTTTGGTGCTTATCTCTGGTGAAATAGGCTACAAGTCGGAGCAACAAAGCGCAGCGAAACAGCTTAAAGCGGGTAGTTATGTTGAGTCTTCAGGCGCTTATACTCACCACATCACTAATAACGGTGACCAAGAAGTAAGCCTGTATATTCGCACCAATAATCGCTACCAAGTTAAATAAGCGGGCTAGTAGCCATCATTGCTTAGGAAAGTGATGGCTACTTCTAACTCGGTAAACTCTCTTTGTCGTTTGAGGGCACAAACTAGGCGTAGTTATAGCCTAGCTTAGTGAGCGTTTTGCCTAGTAGGGCCTTGTAGCCAAGCTAATTTATGCACCAAGTAAAAACTGCCCACCACATATAAGCCCACCAAGCTTAACTGAAAGATCCGAGCGTAAAACTTAGCGCTAGCCAAACCGCCATCACTGCCAATAGTGCTGCCTAATATGATGATATAGGCCGATAAACCCGCCGCGACTATTGCGCCTTTCGGGTGCAAATAAATAGCTTGGGCGATTAACATAAAGCTTAGAGTAATCAGCAGTGCCATAAAGCTGAATTGCGGTACAGCAACTAACAAATTAAATACAAAAACCGCAATAAGTCCGCCAACAATATTGGTAAAAACTATGCCTATGCTGGCTTTAGCCCCTGCAGTCAGCTGGGGGTTTTGCGCCAAAATCGCCACAAAGATCACCACCAGCAAATCACTTAGTTTATTGAAGGCAAAAAAGTAAATAATAAGCGGCAATATAACAATGGTGCTCACTATGGCTTGGCGAGTGGCATCTTGATGATTTAAGCACTGCGCCTGCGGCTTTTCAGCAGCTTGGTGAAAATCGTCTTTAACCGGAACCAGCCAATGCACAAAGGCCACGATCAGCAAGGCCAAAACGAAGGCCAGCATGAAGTCGACCACGAAGCCAGAGGCTGCCGCCCTGCTAGTACTGGCTAACATGGGTAAGGCAATCAGTGCCACCAACAGAAACAACACCACTAAATCATTTAAGCCAGTGCTGGCGCGGTAAAAGACAAAAAACAAACACCAAGCTAGAATAATAAACAGCAGTATCGGATAAGGCTGAGCAATAAGCACCACCCCAAGCCCCACTAAAAAGCAGCTCAATACCGCCAAAGCCAGCGTTTTAACCAGCGCTAAATTTAGTGGTGGCTTGCCTGGCAATAACAACTGAGCAGTAAAAATGGCAGTAACAAAAGACATACTCCACTCTAAGCTCACAGCCAGTACTAGTACCAAGGCACTCACAACACTAAAGCGCAACATATGCGCTTTTAGAGACTTAGCATGCGCCGAAGTTAATGCCTTAGTAGACATAGGAGAACCAGCTTTTCACTCTTAAGGCCAGCTTAGCCAAGGCTTTCATTATGAAAGTGCCTTCGGTGTATACGGTGACATCAGCTTGAGCACCAATTCGGCGTAAACCTTGGGCGGCATCGTCAGAGAACTTGATGATAACCGGGAAGCGCTGAGGATCGCGCAGCCAACCTGCAGTTTGGGGAATAGTTGGTAGAGCGCCTAGATTATTAGATTGCCCGTAGTTCACTGCAAAGCCAATTGATACCACTTCACCCTGATAGATTTTTCCTGGAGCGATATCGAGAGCAATTTCTACTGGGTCTCCAGCCTTGATGTTGGCGATATTATTTTCGCGCATATAGGCTTCAATCCACACTTCTTTGGTGGTTACAAAGGTCATTAGCGGCTGGCCTTTATTGGCATAATAACCGGCTTCAAGTTGCAGGTTAGTCACCCCGCCTTCAGAGGGAGCGACAATCACAGTTTTAGATAAATCTAAACGCGCTTTACCTAACTGAGCTAGGGCAGATTGTAACTTAGGGTTTTGCTCGCCGCTTACTCCAAGGCTTTGCTTGGCTTGTTCCAACTCGGCGGTGGCTTTAGCCACTGAGGCTTTAGCTTTAGCAACGTCACTGCGAGCCCTATCAATGTTTTGCTGAGGCACCACATTTTGATCTTCTACCGCAAACAAACGGTTGGCGTCGGTAAGAATGGCTTGATAAGAAGTCGACGCCTCTAACAGGCGAGCTTGAGCGGCAGAAACACCAGCAGTACCAGCGCCAATTTCCTGCCCTGCTAACTCTAAGGCTGCTTCGGCTTGGGTAACCGCCAGCGAATATTCTTCTTCAGCAATTTTGGCAAGCGGCTGGCCTTTTTCAACCAGCTGATTGTTTACCACATTTACTTCTACCAACTTACCCGATACCGACGCTGCAATTGGCACCACAAAGCCAAATACCCGAGCGTTGTCGGTATTGGGCGTCACTCTGTCACCCACTACGTAAATAATAAAAACCAAAATACACAGGGCGAATACCAACAACGAACTTTTGCGTAAAGGGTTGCTTGGCGTGGCTTCTGAGGCTTCATTTTGTTCAGACATCGTGTCTCTCTTACTTCCGTGTTTATCTAATAAATACTATGGCTTAGCGGTTTATTCACTAAGCTCAGCTTGCTCTTTACTATTTAGTTCAAGCCAAGCCACCAACAGGCGATAGCTCACCGCTAGCACTACTGCGCCAAGGAATAATCCAACAAAGCCAGACATGAGCATGCCACCTAAAGAACCTAACAGTATCACCAGCATTGGCACATCTACGCCGCGCCCCAGCAATAAAGGTTTTAGCACGTTTTCACTAAAGCCAGCCAATATGCTCCATACTGCAAAAACTCCTGCTACCAAGGTAGATTCATGGTTAAACACATAAATAACTATCGGCAGAACCACTAAAAATGGCGGTAATTGGGCAATGGCTAATACCAGCACTAATACCGACCAAACAGCAGCACCCGGCACACCCACAGCAAAAAAGCCGATGGATAATAAAGTAGCTTGAATCACCGCAACACCAAGCACGCCTTTAGCCACACTCTGAATGGTATTGCTGGCTAAGTTGGTAAGGTAGCCACCGTGCTTGCCTGCTAAGGCATTGGCGAGAGCTTGAGCACCTAGCACCACTTTTTCACCGTTAGCCATAAATACCCCAGCAATAATTACCGAGAAGCAAAACATCAACAAGCCGCCAATTAAACCACCAGCGAACGCAATGACTTTTCCGGCAACATCACCAACTTGAGTCGCATAAGTGCCTAAGTAGCGCTGCATATCACTGGCCGCTAAGGACCACTGAGCATGCACTTTTTCACCAATTAAAGGCCAAGATTTAATGGAATTAGATGGAGGGGGGATCTCAAAGCTGCCTTCCTGCACCTGCTTAGCTACCACAGCCAAACTATCAATAGCCGCAGTGGTCACCTTAACCCCTGGAATTAAGATAATAGCCAAAAATACCAGCACAATAATACTGGCGGCTACACCACCTTTGCCCACCACATTTTTAAGTTTTAAATACAGTGGGTTTAAGGCAACGGCCAATATCATTGCCCAAATAACCGGGGTGATAAACGGTCGCACAATGTCGATACACCATGCAGCTAATAAAAACAGTAAACCAATTTTTATAGCAGCTTCCATTGCGCCACGTTCAAAGGTTTTTTGATTCAACATATCCGTGTTCTCTATGTTATTGAGATGAGCTGAAGCGACTTTCCCATCACTTCAGTTGTGTTAAACAGTATAGAGAATATGCCAAGTAATTGTTTAGTTTATTAAAACATTAACTATCGATATTTTTGTCCTTAAGTGCAAAGTAAACCATTTTAAGCCAGAGCGCTGGGGCGCCTAAAACTGCAGGCTATCGGCCTTTCCCTTATAACTAAGGTTTTGTTGCTGAACATCAAAAGGGCCAATCAAGTGAACATTAAAACTGCGCTGCTGCAACATGCCATCAAAGTGGCCTTTACGTTGGCCAATATGTAAGCGGCGCGTGGCATCGTCCCACTCAAATTCAATTTCAGTAAACGATCCTTGCTCATAGCGATAGCTGTCGCCTTCATCTTCATACAAAACAAAGCAGCCATTTTCACCGGCGTAGACTTCAATGGTTAGCGGATCGCAGGGCAATTCATCGTGGTACTGCACATTAGGACCATGTGGAATAATGGCTCCGGCTCTTACCAATAGAGGCATGATGTCGATAGGAGTGCCCATCGCAATGGTTTGCCCGCCTTGATAACAATGCTTATTCCAATAGTTGTACCAAGCGCCCCCAGCAGGCAGAACCACCTGTCGTTCTGGGGTAAATAGCTGCAGTTTTTGATGAGCAATACCCGAGTGTGCCCAACTTAAACTGCACTTAGACGAGCCCTGCCAATGGGCATATTCAATCACCAAATCATATTGTTGATTTGCCCGCAGTTGGCAACTAGCTTTGTGATTAAGCTGCGCCTGCTGCTGCCAGCTGTCGATAAGCAGTTCGCCATCAAGATAGAAGCGCACCCCATCGTTGGCATGAATCAGCCAGTTGTACTCTCCATCAACCGGAGCAGTTAAGCGCCCCTGCCAACGCACGCTATAGCCAGCTAAAGGTAAACCCGCAGGCGGTCCACCGGCCCAATTTCCGTCTATGCTTTCAACTAGTTGAGAGGCAACTAAGTGCTCAAAGCTATCGTCGGAAAAATGTTGTTCGCTAATGCCTTGCAAACCCTCGAGTGTTTGCAAGTGCTGTGGTGCAATTAGCTGTTGCTGTAAGTTTTGTTGATGGAACATTGGCTGAGTAACCGGGCATACCATCAAGCTATCCCCAAACATAAACTGATCGCTAATATCATGTAGCTGCGACTGCTGCCTAAAGTCAAAGGCCAACAAACGCATCATGGTGCCGCCATGCTGAGTAATCTTCCATGCTTGTGAATAAATGTAAGGCAGCAAGCGATAACGCAATTTATTAAACTTTAACAAGGCATCAAAGGCCCAATCTCCGGGCTCACCAAACTGATAAATCTCGCGCGGGGTATTAGCTCCGTGTGAGCGAAACAAGGGGCAAAATGCGCCATATTGAAACCAGCGAACATACAGCTCTTTATAGGCGTCATCTTCTACGCCTTCGGGAAAGTTTGCACCAAAGCCACTAGTAAAAAAGCCACCAATGTCGGTCGTCCAATAAGGTAAACCCGCTGCAGATAAATTTAAGCCGGCAGGAATTTGCTGCCGCAATACTTGCCAGGTTGCACTAATGTCTCCCGACCAACAGGCCGCGGCATAACGCTGCTGCCCTAAATAACTAGAACGACTGAGAGTGAATACTCGCTTATCTTCGCCGCCTTGTGCAATCTGCTGTCGCTGCGCCTCATACACGCCACGGGTCGTCATCAATGAATATCCGTTAAGCACTTGCTTCCAAGAACCTAGCTCGGTATCACGTTGTTGATAACAAAAGTCCACCCCATCTTTAGGATTCTGGGTTGAGATAAACTCAGGCTCGGTGCCATCCATCCATAGCGCGTTTACCCCTAGGTCCATTAAACCGGCTTTTACGTGTTGCCAATAAATATCACGTGCGCCTTGGCTGTAAGCATCATAAATATGGCCGTCGGCCCAATGCTCGGTTTCAAACAAATAGCCCTTTTCCAAGAGTTGGTTAAATACCGGGCTGCCTTTACCGACAATCGGCCAAATCGACACCATTAGTTTAAAGTGCATGTCATGTAATTGGGCAATGCTGCTCGCGGCATCTCCAAACGCCTGTTCGTCAAACTGCATCGCGCTCCAACCCAACTCACCCCAATATTTCCAATCTTGCACAATGTTGTCGATGGGGATCTTTTTGTCGCGATAGGTTTTAGCAGTTGCCACTAACTCGGCGGCATCTACATAACGCTCTTTGCTCTGCCAATAGCCATAAGCCCAGCGGCCAAATAAGGGAGCAGCGCCAGTTAGCTGGCGATAATGCTGAATTAGCTGATCAAACTCTGGACCATAGATAAAGTAAAACTCAATGCACTCCCCTGCCTCAGAGCTAAAGCTAAAGCCCCCGCCTTCGCTGGTAAATTGGGTGAAAGCCAATTGATTCCACAACACTGCATAACCTTTGGTCGACAGCAGCATGGGCGCAGCAATGCCTTTGTTCGATTGGCAAATTTCACGACTTTGCCCTTGGTAGTTAAAAATGCCATCGGGGTATTGGCCAAGACCATAAAAAGCCTGTTCGCCTTGGCTAACAAAATGCTGGCTTGTCGCCTTGTCATCGCCCTGTTGGGTGAAAGCTGTTTCCCCTAAACGCAGCAGCTCGCCTTCGCCATTGCTAAAACTAAGGCCGTTTTCGCTAAGCGCTATGCTAAGTCGCTCACTGCGTAATTGGCTGGCTGAACTATGCTGCGCTTCAATCGTTGGCAGCGGCAATACCACTAACTCACTGAGAGCATTTGCCTCTTTTAGCTGTTCGGCCGTTAGAGCAATCTTCACTTTAACGATACTTGAATTAATCAAGCCCAGCTCAGCAAGGCCTTTAGAGGGTTTGCCATCTTGTAGAAAAGAGAAGGGAAATAAGTGTGACGACATACAATAATCCTGGGGCAACTAGCAATGAACTTAAGTGTAAATCACCAGCTAAAATTTAGCGGCTTACTAAAGCAGCAATTAGCCTAAAGTCGCTAAATTTCCAGCATGGCGCACAAAGC
This sequence comes from Agarivorans sp. Alg241-V36, assembly GCF_900537085.1. Classification (NCBI taxonomy): domain Bacteria; kingdom Pseudomonadati; phylum Pseudomonadota; class Gammaproteobacteria; order Alteromonadales; family Alteromonadaceae; genus Agarivorans; species Agarivorans sp. Alg241-V36. The sequence goes on from NZ_UNRE01000004.1 coordinate 154,518, forward strand.
GCTTAAACGGACATCACCAATATCGACCAAAAGACAATTAAATCCCAGTTCGATAACTTACACTTTTTGATAGTCTCCCAGGAAGCATTCAGCTAAAGCACAAATGTTGGTGATTTGCTAAACTAAGGCCATTAATTAAGTAAGGGCAGCAAGTCGTGAACCGCAAAAAGAAAATCAATGAAACACTGAAGAAAAAAGCCAAGAAGGCCAATGCAAAAAAGCACGGCAGCAACAAACCTCGTTACATTTCCAAAGCAGAGCGCGCAGCGCTAGAAGCAGAGCAAGCTAATAACGAGCCAAGCCAACCAGCACCCTTAGAAGAAAGTAAGCCCCAAACCTAAGCGAAAAGATAATTTCTTTACTAACAAATAGATAGTGATGCGGACTGTGATTAATTCAGCAAGCGTTTCATCTATAGTTGAGAGATTCATTAATTATCATACAAGCATGAGTAAGCTCACATTAGCGCTTTTTCGCAACGTAATTATCAAGTTTCGCAGTGCTCCCCAGATAAAAGGAGGGCTAAGGTAGCCTTAAGCTAAGAACGGTTTAAGGAGTAAGACTCATGCGTCAGCATGCTATTAAGACAGGATTTTTTAAAGTAGCGGCACTTGCTGCTGCATTTTGCAGCTTACAAGTAAACGCTGCTCCGTTAAGAGATGTAGTGAAAGGTCAAGATACCTTCATTGGTGCGGCCTTGGAAACTCGCCACCTTCAAGACAAGCAATTCGCTGAGACACTGGCTCGCGAATTCAACCAACTGACCCCCGAAAACGAAATGAAGTGGAGCTACTTGCAGCCAGAGCGTGGCAAGTTCACCTTTGATAAAGCTGACAAGCTGGTAGATTTTGCTCAGAAGAACAACATGATGGTTCGTGGCCACGCCTTGGTATGGCACATTCAAAACCCTGATTGGTTAGAAAATGGCGACTTCTCTAAAGAAGAAATGCTAAAAATTATGGAAGAGCACATTACCGCTGTAGTGAGCCACTACAAAGGTAAAGTGAAATACTGGGACGTAGTAAACGAAGCCTTAGACGACAACGGTGGCTGGCGCCCAACCCTTTGGTACAAAGCCCTAGGTGAAGACTACATTGCCAAGGCATTCGAGTTTGCCCATAAAGCCGATCCCGATGCCATTTTGGTTTACAACGATTACTCTACCGAAGGTAAATCACCTAAAGCCAACGCGGCTTACCGCTTAGTGAAAAAACTCAAAGAGCAAGGTGTGCCAATTCATGGTATTGGTACTCAAGCCCACTTGGTGGTTGGTGTTCAGCCACGTGTAGCCGACATTGCCGCTAACATTGAGCGTATTCAAGAATTGGGTTTGGAGTTCCACTTCACCGAGATTGATATTCGTATGCAAGATCCTGCTACCGATCGCATGTTGCAGCAACAAGCAAACATGTATGAAGACTTAGCCAAACTAACAGCTTATTTTGACAACGTTAACTTCTTCACTACTTGGGGTATTAGCGACAAATACAGCTGGATCCCGCATTGGTTTAAGGGTTACGACCACGGTTTGATGTTTGATAAGCAATACCAAGAAAAACCGGCTTACACAGCGGTAAATAAAGTATTTGCCGATAAAGCCGCAGCCAAGTTTGATTGGGAGCCACCAGCACCATTAGCTGATGTAGGTCGTCGCTTCGAAGCCTTTATTAGTAACGAAGCAAAACAAGCCATGCCGCTAGACGGCGATATTGCCAAGTGGAAAGAAGCAGTATTTTATCCATTTGCTTACAACCAGTTAGGCGGTAAAGACTTAACCTTACCAGCAGAAAGCAATATCTCTGGTCGCTTTGCCCTACTTTACGATGACAACACCCTTTATGGGCGTGTAGAGCGTAAAGACGACAAAACCGTTACCGGTAACAAAGAGCAAGTTTGGGAAAATGACTCTGTAGAAGTATTCCTAGGTTTTGGTGAAGAGTTTGCACAAATCCGAGCACTTGTTGGTGAAGAGTTCGCAGCAACCGCATTCCAAGCAGACATTCAAAACTACTGGAGTGAAGATGGCACCGTAATGGAGTTCTCTATTACGCCCAAACAAACCGATACACTATCTGGCACTACCTTAGGTTTTAACATTGCTTTGGCCGACAACGATGCTGGCCCTGCAGCGGGTCGTCATGCTCAGCTTTACCCAGTGCCTGGCACTAACAACGGCTGGCAAGGTCATGATTTTGGTGAAGTATTCTTTACTGCTCAAAACACTGAAATCAGCGATAAGCTAAAAGGCCAAGTAGTGAGCTTTAAAGCAGAACCTGTTGATGGCTTAGATGCGACAAGCACCTTTGATTTATCACAATGGGAAAATGCTTACCACTACCCGTTTGCTTTCAACCAACTTAACCCGATCAACCAAACGCCACCGAGCCAAGACATTATTCATGGCACTTGGCGAGTAGCCTACTCTGGTAATACCTTGCATGGCGTTGTTCACCGCCATGACAATAAAACGGTAACGACTGGCGATGATTGGCAAGCCGACAACATTGAAATTTTCATCAAGGTTGGAGAAGAGTTTGTACAGCTGCGCAGCATTGTGGGGCAAGACTTCCAAGAAAATACCTTCCCAGGCAAGCGTGTTGCTAAGTGGAATGAAGATGGCACCATCATGCAGTTCTCAATTGAGTTGCCAGTAGACAGCTTGGCGGGTAAAACCATTGACTGGAATATTGCACTAGCAGATAACGACGATGGCGAGTCTCGTAGTTCGCAGCTATACCCTGTTCCAGGTAACAACACTGCCTACCTAGGTGAGCAACTTACGATTTTAGAATTCGTTAAATAAGTAAGCACACCAACCAAAGCCTCGCATTCGCGGGGCTTTTTTTTTGCCAAACCCGCCAAGCCAGCCTTCGCTTGATTTATCAACAAACTAAAGCTTACTATTGTTAGGCCGATAGCTAACTAAGTACGTTTATAAACAAATGCTTAGTTAATTCACCAAGGGGCAAGCGATGAGCTTTGAGCTATTCAAAAAAGTCTTCTTTACTTTGGTATTGATAGCCCTAGGTGGTGCCGCTCTTAGTTACATTTTTATCTACCACGTTCACGGCCGTGGCGTGAGTGCCAAAGACGGTTGGCTATTTGATATTCAAGGTTATCACCAAGGTATTAGAGAATCGAAACTCACTGAAAAGCCGGTGTTTTTGTATTTACGCAGGCAAGCCTGTCAGCGCTGTATTGCCTTTGAATATGACTATCTAAACAATCCTCAAATCAAACGCATGCTTGAAGACTATGTGAAGGTGCAGGTGGACATTGATACCGACCGCACTCACGAGCGTTTTGCCGACCAGTTCAACCTTAATACTTATCCATCTTTGTTTGTGATGTTTGATCCTGAGCACCACGTTTCAAGCTATCTAGTATTAGAAATGAATCAAATTTGGGTAGCGCAAGATACCTTGCAGAAGGGAAATTTCATGCCACTTTCTGAAGCAAGCTTTAGTTTATCTGTGACCCGTGCGACAATATTGGCTCGAAAAGCAGCCAACATGGAAGAAACAAGCGGTGAAACACCACCTTAACTCGCTACTCTCTTATTCTCTAATCCTAACATTGTGGTGTTTTAGCCTTAGTAGCCAAGCCAGTGAAATGGTTGACGGTTTAATGGATGACGATTGGGGCATCGCTTTTGGATTTAGAAACGCCACTATTCCCTTTCGCTCAGAAACTAATACCGTTGCCGATGTTATGCCGCTGCTTTATTACAAAGGCGATCGTGTATACCTAGATGGCTTAGAAGCTGGCTACAAAATATGGAAAGAAGACGACTTTGATATCTCTGTTATGGGCCGCTATCGCTTCTTCGACATTCCTTCTGAATATCAAAACCAAATTCGTGGCGACGGCATTGATTACGGCGTTCGCAGCCAATGGCGCTTCAAACCAGATTACTCTTTTAATACCGAGCTTTTAAGTGATGACTCAGGTAATTTTCATGGCAACTTGGGCCTTACTTGGCAAAAGCATTACAATCGCTGGTATTTAGCGCCCTATGCGACCGCACACCTAAAAAGTAATGGATACAATACCCGCTACTACGGCCTCGAACTTTTTGAAGCTCAAGCCGATATAGATATAAAAGCCGGTATCGACATGCGCTACCACGTATGGCGAGATTTCTATCTAGTGGGTCGTTTAGGTGGTACTTATTACGGGCAAGAAGTGCGCAGTGTAGAAATCATCGACAAAGATTTTCAGTTTGAAAGCTTTCTCGGCATTAGTTTTTTCAATCAACAATATCAAACCACCGAAGGTGACTGGCCTAAAGGCTACTTGAGGGTATCTCATGCATGGGCTACCCCTTCAAACCTAGGCGATATTATCCATTTTAAAGCCGAAAAAGATGAATATAACAACCAGCTGTCTTCGGTTTTTTATGGTCACCTACTCAGTGAAACTTTACTCGGCTTCCCGATTGATGTTTACCTAACACCAGGCTTGGCTTATCACCACAGCTCGGAAGTACAAGACCCTATTCTAGAATATGTGGTGGCCTTTAAAGCCTACTATACCTTCACTTGGCCAATTCGTTGGCGTTTTGGTGTAGCTGAAGGTTTATCTTACGTCACCAACATCACCTATATTGAAGAAGTCGATTTAGCCGAAGACGGAAAGGGATACAAGCCAAGTAAGCTGCTTAACTACCTCGATTTTTCACTAGATGTAAACCTAGGCGACTTATTTAGAAAACCAGAAATGGAAAAAATGTGGTTGGGTTATAACATTCATCACCGCTCGGGCATCTTCGAAAACTCATCGCTGTTTGGCCGAATTAAAGGTGGCAGTAATTATCAAGGTATCCACTTTCAGTGGCATTGGTAATAAGTGGGCGACTGCATTTGCTAGCAGATAGCTAGCAGAATCGTTGCATTATAAGGGCGTCTTCACGCCCTTTTTTATCACATGGATAATAGCCCTTGCGGCGATCTATTTGCTGAAACTCAAAACGCAGATAGAGCGCTTGCGCGCTAACATTGCTTTCTCTTACTTCCAGCAAAATTTGTTGCCATTGCTGCTCATCAGCCATCGCGAACATGGCCTGCATAAGCTGCGTACCTAAGCCCTTACCTTGCTGCTTTGGCGTGACCGCGATATTAATTAATTCAGCCTCACCAGCCACCACTCGCAAAATAATATAAGCCACCAGCTCGTCGCCTTGCCAAAGGCCGAGGTTACGATACAAACCACCAAAGTTACTGGTGAACAAAGCTCGGCTCCACGGGTGAGAATGCGCTTGCTGTTCAATAGCCAACATCTTTGGCACATCCATCACCGATAAAGGGCTTAGGGCTAGTTTAAGATCTGGGCACATATCTGCTGCCATAAAACACGTTTGGCTTGCTTATCAGTGGCTAACTGCTGAGGGTCACAAGAAAGTATCTTGGGATGTTTAGGCGCCGTGTTAGTAGGATCGGCCCATAATATCCAAGCATCGGAAGCTTCTGGATAATGCGCCGCACTGCAAGTATGAATATCAGCCCACTCTAGCTTCATCGCCGCAACAATGCCTTTAAATAAAGCTAAGTGCTGCTCTAAAACACTTGGCTCTATAATTACCACTAAGGGCCAAGATGGTGAAGGTGGCATAGATTTACTTACTGGGCTGGCACGTTTAAGCCATACGTCTATGTCCATCTCTTGCAGGTATTGCCGAGCTTGTTTATCTATCATAATGAATATCTAAGTTGCCGATTGCTTGCCCGCCTAAGCTTACTTCTTTTTAAGGCTTAAGGTGGCTTTTTTGGTCCCTTGGCTGCGGGCTTTTTGGAACTTGTCACGCGCCTTATTACTGGCGGCTTTATTCACAAACACCTTTTTCTCGGTGCTCGCGGCTTTCTCTGGCGCGGTTTTGCTTGAATGGGCCACTGCTTGATTAATCTCAGCCATTTCCGCATCTGTTAAGTTGCGCCATTGGCCAGGGCGAAGTTTGTCTAAATGCACATTCATAATGCGGGTACGTTTAAGCTTGGTCACTTCGTAACCCAAGTACTCACACATACGGCGGATCTGACGGTTTAAACCTTGGGTAAGCACAATAGTAAATACAAATTTACTGTTAACCTTCACCTTACAGGGTTTGGTCACGGTATCTAAAATCGGCACGCCACGCTGCATTCGCTCCACAAAACGCTCGCTTAGAGGTTTGTCTACGGTCACCACATACTCTTTGTCGTGAGCATTTTCGGCGCGTAAGATTTTATTCACGATATCGCCGTCACTGGTCAGAAAAATAAGCCCTTCAGAGGGTTTATCTAAACGGCCAATAGGGAAAATACGTTGCTTGTGGCCAATCGCATCAATGATATTGCCTTTAACGTGCCGCTCGGTGGTGCTGGTAATGCCAATAGGCTTGTTGTAAGCAATGTAAACGCGGTCTGATTTATTGCTAGCGATGGCTTTTATCAGTTTGCCGTCTACCGCAACTTTGTCACCTGGCTGAACTTTGGTGCCTAGCTCAGGCTTTTGACCATTAATGGTCACTCGCTGCTGCTCAATCAGTTTATCGGCTTCACGGCGAGAGCAAAATCCCGAGTCACTGATATATTTATTTAGGCGTTTTTCGTTTGATGCGCTCACAAAAAGATCCACTAGCTAATTAACGCGCCTATTAAACCATAGAAAGCCAAGCTCAATAAGCGCTTTTAGTGCTAGCTGGCCATTTGCAGCGCCATTTCTCTACCTTGACCGCGGATTTTATCAATGGATACATAAAATGAAGACGGCAATACCAAAGCACCAGAATTTGCGTGGCTAGCAAAGTAGTCAATTTTGGCGGCCTTGCTCTCTAGATGATCCCAGTCTTGATGTATTCGACAGGCAAAATTAAGCACTAAGGCACGAAGGGGTTCTATTTTGGCGGCATCTGGATTCACATAAAACTCAATGGTATCCACCAAACGAGGAGCAAACTTCCAAGCGCGGGCTAGCTCAGCACCCAATTTTGCAGTGGTAGTGCCAAGGAGTTCTTGCTGCACCGCTTGTCGGTCTTCACCTTCTGCCACTCTTAAGGCCACCTGCTCTGCTATATCAGGAGCTAAGGTATACACCATTAAATCGCCAATGTTATGCAAGATACCCGCGGTGAACATTTCATTGGGGTCTATGCGTACTTTCTCTGCGATTTTGCTGGTAATACTGGCGATTTCAAAGGTATCACTCCAGTAAGCTTGCATATCTAACTTAGGCACTTTGGGAAAAGCACTGGTAAGCCAAGACACTACAATCATGGTTTTAAGCGGGGCAATACCTAAGCGAATAACTGCCTCATTAACCGAAGCAATGGTTCGGCTACGGCCAAAGTGGGCAGAATTAGATAAGCGCAATACTCGCGCACTAATCACTTGATCCATGGATATTTTCTTAGCCAGCATGCCAAAGTCACAATCAGGATCGTTAAGCATACTAACCAGTTGCTGAACCACACTGGAAACTTTGGGTAATTCATTCACACGGGATAGTAATTCTTGTTCGGTCATCCAACCCTCCTGCTAGAAAATACCGTCACTACGCTTATACCCTATCAAAGCAATGCCATTTGCTTGGTCACACGCTTAGTTAAGCCAAGCTTAATACATAGTTCAAGCTAAACAAATAAATAACAACAATATCAGTAGGATTTATACGGGTAAAGAAAGGAATTGTCAGCGAGCCTCCAAGAGTAGAGATAGAGTATGCAGGCAGAAGATGAGCCGCTAAATCATTGGCGTATTTAGCTGGGAGTAATCCAAAACAGCACTTTACCTTTGATCCGCGACGAACGCACCGGTCCCATATCAATGGTAGATACACTGCTCGGGTTTTCACCACGTAGCCAAATAAAGCCATACCTATCTACGCTGCCTATCTTTTTTACTATTAACCCAAACTTTGGATGTAATACCTTTACCACATCGCCGGGCTTAAAATGCTTACTTAGATAGAAACGATGAAACATCACATAGCTATTTTTAGGTAATAGCGGAGACATACTGTCTCCCCTTATTTTATTTATGCTTAAACCAAACAAGCGAGTTAGGCCTTTAAGTCCGGATAAACCAAGGCTTGCGCTGGCGGATAAGGGCTAATGGCTTTAAAGGTGTTAATGCCTTTACTCTGCCAGAATATCTCAGCGAATTGGTTCACTTTTTCGAGTAAGTCTAAGCAGGCAGTTTTATCGATATTTTGCTTGGCCTTAGATGCCGCCAGCATAATACTGTGGCTAAGCTCATGCAGTTGCGGGTAGGCATCAAGTTGAGGCTGCTTGATGTAATCGCCCCAAATCACCCTAATCTCTTCTTTTACTTTTAAACCGTGTTCCTCTTTTTGCGCAACCAGTCTGCCAAACTGAGCCTGTTCGTTAGCACTTAGCGCCGATTTAGCACTTAGCTCATCGAGTAAATCAACCATACGTATCATGGTTAAAACAGCCAATTGCGCAGAGATAGGATCATAAATTTTGCAGGGAATATCGCAGTGTGCAGACACCTTCTCAAAGGCAAGTACACCATCAAGTTTTGCTAATACACTATAAAGCATGAAACCATCCTTATTTCTTTGAAGTGGTTTTGTTGTGTGTCGCAAATAACAAACCACCCGCTACCACAATCGGCGCTAGCCACAATAAATGAATCAACATCGACCAACTCGATTGATGGTCGTGTCCAGGGTGGGCAAACACGCTATAAGGGGCTGCTAACGCAAGCATTACCCATGTTTTTACAGCAAGCTTTTTCATAAAAGTCCTTTTTTAGGTTTAGTGGTAAGTTTGTTGATCGCTATAGGCTAGCTCTACCTGAGACTTAAGCTCTGCAAGGCAGGCCTCACAAGGAGGATGCTCTTTAGCAAATTCAAGCAATGGATTGAGAGTGAGCTTAATAGCTTTAAGTGCAATAAGTTGTAGGTCTTCATCACTTTGGCGGTCGTGATAAAGATGTAACATGGACTGATGAGGGGTAAATAAGCATCGCTGGGCATCTTCTATCTTGCCTGCGCGAATGAACATTTCTGCCAAATTATGATAGCCACAAATCCACCCTTGGATAGACTCTACACAACGTGGGTTTTTAGTTAGTCGCTCCTCCAGTAGGAAAATGGCATCTTCGTAATAACGCTCTGCTTCTGGCCAGTTTTGCTGGTTAAAAAGCTGATTGCCTATATTCATCATTCCTTGCCAAGTATTCACAATTCCGCCCAATCAAATACAAATGAAAATCATTATCATTAAGATCTTTGAGATATGCAAACGTTTATTGCTAAATAAATGACCAGAGTGTCGGTGCTTTGCATAACTAGGCTATAGACTCCATCTCTCGACTAAAGCGATTTAATCTCAAACAAGATTTATCCGCGAACGCTTAGCAGGCACTAACAAACTAGATAGGAATGGCATCAAGGCCAAGTATTTACCGGCGCTAAGCAGTAAAACCCACCTTAATAAACACCAGCCTAAATCACTGACGAATACATCAACAAACAGAGGCAAACCGTCATTGAAGCCAATGCAATCCACTTAAACTCTTTACTCAAACCTGCCATAAGCGCTCCAATATAACTTGCCTTTCAAATGATATTGATTATCATTTACATTGTAGTTCGAGTGATGAATTTGTCTTCTTGATAATTATCAAGCGTGAGGTTTAGTTATGTCAGCTTCAATGATGTCTATATTAAAAGCTAAAGAGAAACAGCTGTTTTTAGCGGGAAGAACCGAAATATATTGTAAGGCAGGCGATTTACTTTTTAGCCAAGGGCAATCGGCTAACAGTATGTATCGCATCGAAAAAGGCAAAGTATCTTTGTTTAGATTAATGCCGAATGGCGATGAAAAGCTGTTTAAAGTATTTATGGCGGGTGACATTTTTGCCGAAGTGGCATTGTTCCTCACTCCGAGAAAATACCCAATGAGTGCTCGCATCGAACAAGATTCAATACTCTCTTCTTTTTCTTATGAACATGTTTTCGGCACCATTCGCCAATGCCCAGAGCTATCTCTTCGAATACTGGGTTTTATGAGCAACCGTATTTGCGAGTTAATGAATACCATAGACATATTAACTCAAGTAAACGCTAATCAACGCTTAGTGATGAAGCTGGCCGAGATCTACAAAAAGCAATACAACAAAGAAAATCGGGTTGCCCTGCCCTGCAGTAAAAAACTGCTAGCCTCTCAATTAGGCATGACCCCAGAAACCTTATCTAGAACCATGAAGAAACTTAAAACCGAAGGCTTGATTGAAGAAGTAGGTTCTAAATTATTATTGCCTGATATCCCTTCGCTATGCCGTTCGGTCAACCTCACCCAAGAAATGTTTAATGCTGCATAGCTAAAAGAGAAAGCCATGAAGTCTCTACAATCAATTGAAATGAAGGCTTTTGTTCCGAGCAAAAATTTCGATAGCTCTATCGATTTCTATAAAACCATCGGTTTTACCATGGCGTCAAACCAGCACGGTATCGCTTATTTTCATCACCAAAATTGCGCCTTTTTACTCCAAGATTATTACCAAGAGCAGCTATGCGATAACTTCATGATGCATTTACTGGTGAAAGACATAGAGCAATGGCACCACTCCATTAGCCAAAAGCTAGCAGACTCAGGCCTGAGCTATAGCCTCACCCCAATAAGCGCTCAACCATGGGGAATGCGCGATTTTTGCCTCACCGACCCTAGCGGCGTGTTGTGGCGAATTGGCGAGAATCAATAAACTGTTTAAGCAAATACCTCCCCCAGGTGCTTGAGCTGAACCCAATAACATCCTCAACAGCACCACATAGCTAGGAGCAAATAATGAGAATAACGCCAGACCTAAAACTTAAGGCTCTAGAAGTCGCGTTAAGCTGGCTACATTTAATCGACCTAAGCCACTACGCCAAAGCCTATAGTATTTCGGCCCCATATTTTCGCTCACAAATCACCTTAGGCGAATTGAGCAAGCGCATAATAAAAGTAAATCAGCAGATAGGTGAAACCACCAACCGAACACTAAAAAGCACTCACCATATTTGTAAGGTGCCAAATGCGCCGGTGGGAGATTACGTAATCATAGAGTTTGAGTTAGAAACAGAACTCCAGCCAAATGTGATAGAAACCATTACGCCAGTTTTTGAAGATGGACAATGGAAGATCTGCGGCTACTACTTATCGGTAAGGTAGGTTGAGCAATCACCGAAGAGCAACAACTCGCCCTCAGGTGATTGATAGCAGCTTATCTCGGTCAACTCGTTGCTTTCATCAGTGACACAAGGGATTAGCAATCGGTTCGCCAATCTCCGGCAAAGGGCGCTGATCACTGTCGCCATAACCAATTTTAAAGCGCACTCGATTGACACAAATTTTTTCTATCTGTGGTTTAAACAAATCAAATAAGGCAAAACGCTGTTTAAGCTCAGGATTAGCGGCTTGATAACTACCAATCTCTTCCGCTAGCCAAGCATAAAACTGCGGTTCACTAATTCCTATGCGGGCTAATTTTGGCGAGACAAAACGCAGCACGGTAACGAAGTGTCCGGTAATTAAATCGTGGATTAAATAGTTGGCCGGCAAGCGGGTTAAGTTTGCTCTCACCGCACTGTCTAAACTTTCTAGTTCAGGAAAGTCTTGGTCAACTAAGCGCAAATCGCCATGAAAATCTTTAATAATACACCCCGCAGGCTGGTGTTTATCTAGTACCAAAGTAATGTTCTGACCGTGGGCGACTAAGCCCACGCCATAGCGGCACATTAAGTGATACAAAGGCACCACCACATGCTTAAACAGTTTTCTTAGCCAGGTCTCGGCACTCACTTCCGCTAAACTAATCAGCGCAACTATTGCCGCTTCGCCATTATTATCTTGCTGCATCAAGGTTGCCATAGACATCGGCCGTTGCTGGACCGGAATCACCGACTCAGCTCGCTCTCGCCAAATACACCCGAGCATTTCTTTATAGCGATAAGCGCCCGCGGGTAACCGCTGCTGTTGTGGATGCGGGCAAAATACCCCAGCTACTTCCTGCTGCACATACAGCCCGCGTTCAGCAAACAGCGGATCTTGCTGGGTTAGTTTCGCCAGCCAAGCAGAAAGCTCAGGCCCTTGTGCAATAAATTGCCCCGGAATACCCCGATAACAAGAAGTATTAAGAATGGTTAAGGCCGTTTTTACATCAAAGCTCCGCTCCGGCTTATCGCTACTTAGGGTCCTTATCGACTGTTGCGCCAGCCAATTGCCTGCCTCTACTTCCAGCAAAATTATTGCGCCTTCAGAAATGTGTTGAGCAAATTGGATTTGGATAAAACGCTCATATTGCCATGGGTGCACAGCCACAATGTAATACTGCGCTTGCCAATCATTCGGCAATTGCTGATTTAGGGCCTTAAAGCCCTCGTCACTTAGGGTTTGTTTAAGCAAGTTGGTTTGGCTTAAACCCGGCTTAAACCCAACCTCACACAGCTGTTTTTCTACTGCCAAATACTTGAGCTGAATAGCACTTGCTGTTTCTGGGGCATAACGAGCTAGATCCTGACTGCCCCAACCTAAACGTCCTTTGTTGGCAATTGCTTTGGGGTGAGCATCTAAATAGGCTTGGCGCTGGGTTTCGTTAAGCAATACCAAATCAGTCGCGTTAATGTTTTGTTGCTGTTGCCAACGCTGGGCATCGCTATACAAAGTTTGCTGAATCTCTTCCAATAAACCCGCTAAGTGAATGTCGTTAATCTCGATTAAGCTCTGAATATCGAGCAATAACTCACAAGCTAATACAGCACTACTATCACTAGTTACGATGCTATTAGGTTCAACGATGTACATGCCCCAAATCGTCTTTTCGGCCTTAAACAGCCAAGTACGATGCGGTGTAAGCAAACTATAGCGCGCATTTTTTTGATCTTGCTGAGAGCAAGTTTCAAGGCTGAATTTAAGCCGTTCTTCAAACTGTAACTCACTTAAAATCTTAGCTACCAATTGCTTATTTACCGCCTGCCATTGAGCTTGTTTGAACATCCCTACTCCTAAACCTTTGTAATAGTAAGTTTATTTTTTGTTGGTGTTTTTGTTATCAATATATTGACATGGGCCACAAAAATAAACAATGATAATGCAAACTATTATCATTTGTATTTGAGTTGTAGATTTGCTGTATCGCTGTTTACTCATTCTTTTGGGGTTAAACCAAACTCTCGTGCTGGCTTTTTTGCCTGAGCTGTCGAGCCTGTTAGGTTTTAGTCAAACGGAAAAAGATCTTGGATTTATCACCCTACTCTTGAACCTAAACTTAATCACTTATTGGTTTGGCGTGAAGTTCTGGGGTAATAAGCTAGGGAACTTAGGTATATGGCCATGTACCCGCATTGCAGCGGCTGGCTTTTTACTAGCGAACCTCGTGTTTTGGTGCAGCTTATTTGCCAGCGACCAGCCCTCGCTGCTGCTGGTTGCGTGCAGCCGTTTGCTGCTTGGTGTGTTTAGCAGTGCATTCGTTATTCTTGCGCATAGTCATCTTAGTATTGTCAGTAAAACAAACCTCGGTCAACTGGCCAAAACCAGCGGCGCTATTACTCTAGGTCGGCTGCTTGGCCCATGTTTAGCCTTGCTCCCTCTGGCGGCTAATTATCTGCTATTCAGCCCAATTCTGCTGGCATTACCAGCCTGTCTATATTGCCTAAGTTGCAACCCAAAGTGGACGCTAGCTAGCCAAGTTGAGGCTCCGCCAACAAGCCCAGCGCAGGTACTTAGCTCATTACATTTTAAGCATATTTTACTATTGGCGGTGCTCACCACTTCGCTGGTTAGCATTGTGCAGTACTACATTCTTCCCTTGCTGTTTAGCTTTGGTTACCAAGGAACAGAGGCTACCAAGGTATATGCCTCTTTGCTGTTGTACTTAAGCCTAGCGCTGATCGTTTATCAGTTTGTGGTGCTGCCTGTGGTATCGCGCTCGCCTTCACTGATTCCAGCGGTATTTTTAGTTTCATTAGTCAGCGGAAGCTTACTGCTGAGCTTTGCATCGAATGCCTGGGCACTACTGCTGGTGTCCTTAGCCGTGCTGGCCTTTGCTATCTCCGGCCTTCCTAGTTGGTATAGCCAGCAGGCTTATTTACCCAACCCATCCGTTTCGTTTAGAGCAAAACGAAGCGCTTATTTAGCCAGAGCACACACCGCTGGTTACCTCATCGGTACTGCGGTGGCCAGTGGATGCCTATTGCTAGGCGTGCCGCTGCTGGTCCCTATTTGCTTGTTTAGTTTGGCAATGGTCACTCTGATTATTCGAGTAAACCAGCAAGCCCAAGCACAACCAAGCTTAACTTAACAACAATAACTAACGTTCAAGGACGACAATGAACAAACTAAACACTTTAAGCACCAAATTAAGCCCCTTAGCCTTGGTGCTATTTGCCAGTTATAGCTACGCTGCCAATACCTTGGAAACCGTGGTGGTTACCGCCAACCGCGTAGATACCTCAATTTCTGATATTGCCGCTACCATGTGGGTGATTGATTCAGAACAGCTTGAGCGTGAAATAAATACCGGCGCCGATTTAAAAACTGCATTAGGTCGCCTTATTCCTAGCTTCGACTTTGCCAACGAAGGGCGTACAAATTTCGGCCAAAACCTACGTGGTCGCTCAGCCTTGGTAATGATTGACGGCGTATCACTTAACTCTACCCGCGCCATTAGCCGCCAACTTGATAGCATTGACCCCTTCAACGTTGCTCACGTAGAAGTGCTTTCTGGTGCCACCTCCATCTACGGTGCAGGCGCAGCAGGCGGTATCATCAACATCATTACCAAAAAAGCCACGCCCAACCAGACTAAGTTTGAAGTTAAAGCAGGCGCATCTTCTGGCTTTAATAACAGCGAAGATCTAGATAAAAACTTAGCTCTAGCGGTATCTGGCGGTAGTGACAAGCTACGCGGTAGGTTATCAGCGGCCTATGAAAGCCGCGGCGCAGCCTATGACGCCAATGGCCAAATGATTTTGCCGGATATCACCCAAACCGATCTGCAGTTTAACCAAAGCATCGACATCATGGGTAATGTTGAATTTGAACCCACTAGCGAGCAGTTACTCTCGCTAACTGGCCAATACTACAACAGTGAACAAGACACCGAATATGGCACTTACCTCGGCCCTAATCTGGCTGGTATTTTTGGCGCGCCAGAGCTGATAAGCGTGCAAAAAGGCTTGCAGCTTGAAGAGCAACCAGCTACCGAGCGAGTATTAATCAACGCCCAATATCGCCACGACAACCTACTAAACCAAACCATGCTGGCTCAAGCTTATTACCGCAGCGAGTCTATGCAGTTTTACCCCTTCCCATCCATTTATCAGGTAACTGGTTCGCCACTGCCGGGCAATAGCTACCCTCTTTACGGAGCTTCCCTACAAGAAACCGACGTAATTGGAGCCAAGTTGCTGTTTGTGAAAGATTTTGACAGCTTATCGCTGAGCTACGGGATTGATGCCGAATCTGAGTCTTTCTCCGCCAAACAAAAAATCTACGATACCAATACAGCGCTGGCCTCGGGCGGGATGAACTTTCAGCAAGTACAAAGCCTACAACGCTACCCAGACATAGATACTCAGAAAATATCTGCTTTTGGCCAAGCAGACTGGGAGATTAATCAAGATTGGTCGCTATCTGGCGGCTTACGCTATCAATACATTGAACATGAAGTGGGCGATAATGTGGGCGTGCTACAACAACACCTTGCAGGCCTTGGCGCCTATGGGCCAGTGTCGCCAGATGCCATTAAAGGCGGAAAAACCAACTACAACGAACTCCTGTTTAACCTCGGCTCTATTTACCGGATTAATCAAAATCAGCAACTTTGGGCCAACTTTAGCCAAGGTTTCAACCTACCCGATCCTGCCAAATACTACGGCAACGGTACTTACAACGGTACTTACAGCGACGGCCCAACCTTAGTAGACAGCATCAACGTAGCTGACAACCGCTTGGAAGGAGTAAAAACTAATTCGCTTGAGTTTGGTTGGCGTATGGCCCAGCAGAGCTACGATGTTCAGCTAGCAGCTTACTACTCACTATCAGATAAAACCACATCCTACGATCGCAGCAACTTAGCGGTAGTCGTTAATGATGACGAGCGCCGTATTTATGGCCTAGAAGGTCAAGCTAACTACCTGTTTACCAATGACTGGTACACCGGCATTCAAGCTCACTTAATTAAAAGCCAAACCAAATCTGATGGTTCTTGGTCTGCCTTGGCCGCCGAAGAAACCAGCCCATCTAATGCGGTATTACGGGGTGGTTACGACAACCTAAACTATGGCGCCGAGCTGCAGTGGCAAACTCTGGCGGATTACAGCGACGACGATGGCGGTGAGTTAAAAGGTTACTCGCTAGCTAACTTAAGTGCTTACTACGCTCTGCCAGTTGGCCGCCTGAACTTTGGCATTCAAAACCTATTCAACAAAGACTACGAAACTCTGTGGTCGCAGCGTGCCCAAATTCTGTATAGCAGTATCTCTGCGCCAGAGCTGTTTAGCTTTAAAGGCCAAGGCAGAACCTATGCGCTTAGCTACAACGCTGAATTCTAGAGGATAGGCCTTGTTTACTTTTAATAATATTTCCCTCCAATTGAGGGGAAATACCATTCTCAAGAATATGAGTGGAACCATAAGCCAAGGCGCGGTTACCGCGCTAATTGGCCCTAATGGTTCAGGCAAGAGCACCCTGCTGTCGGTACTGTGTGGTTTGCAGCAACCGAGCAGTGGCCAAGTGAGCTTTGCGGGCCAAACCCTAGAGAGTTATAGCCGCGCACAATTGGCCAAAAAGCTGGCCCTGTTACCACAGCGTAACCCGGTGCCAGCTACCTTAAATGTGGCCGATTTGGTGTGCTTTGGCCGTCATCCTCATCGTCCTTGGTACAAAAATATCTCTAAGCAAGACAAAGAGATCATTGATTGGGCCATGCAGGAGACCGGGGTTAAACACTACGCTAAGCAGCTACTAACAGACCTTTCTGGCGGAGAGCTACAACGGGTTTGGCTGGCCATGGTACTAGCCCAAGACACCGAGGTACTAATGCTAGATGAACCCACCTCTTGGCTGGATATTTCCCATCAATTGAGCCTGCTAAAAATTGTGCGTCGCTTAAATCAAAAATACCAAAAAACCATTGTTTGGGTGCTACATGATTTAAACCAAGCTGCCCAGTTTAGCGACCAAGCCATTTTGATTAATCATGGCGTAATCATTAACAGCGGCGATGCCCATAGCGTGATTAATGCAGAAGACGTAAGCGAGGTTTATAAAACGCCGGTGGTAAGTCACCGCCTAGGCCAACAGCAAGTATTATGGCCAGAGGAGCAAGCATGAGCGCTTCCCTAAGACATTTGGCCTTCTCTGCCGCTCTATTGCTTGCTCCCTTAGCCACAACGGCCACTGGCACACAGGTCTGTTTAAGCAACTGCGTAAGCCTTAAACAGCCGGCAAAGCGAGTTATTGCCTTAAACTGGTCGGCTGCAGAAATGCTGCTAAGCCTAGAGGTAGTGCCGGTAGGTGTAACCTTACTTAAGGGTTACAAAAAGTGGCAAACTAATCATCCGGCCATGCCTGATTCAGTCACTGAAATTGGCCGTCGCCAAGAGCCAGATTTAGCCACCATTGCCCGCTTAAAACCAGATTTAATCATTGGTTATGAGTTTCGCCATCGCCGTATTTTAGATGCCTTAGAACAAATAGCTCCAACACTGTTGTATCAGCAGTTTCCCTCTGCCGAACAAACCGATTTTAGCTACTTTGAGCAATCACAAGCGGTATTTAGCGGCATTGCTCAGTTGCTTGATAAAAGCGCCTTGGCTGAAGAAAAGCTTCAGCACTTACACCAACGACTAAGCCAGCTAAAGCAGCAGTTGGCGAGTAATGGCTTAGCCAATAAACCCGTAGCCTACGCTAAGTTTGTTGGCATGGGTTATGGCCTGCGGGTATTCACCAATAAAAGCTTAGCCGGTGCAATTAGCCAGCAACTTGGGCTGAACTACGTTTGGCTGCAAGGTTTGCCAGGAAAAGACTTCACCCACCTGCAGCTGGAACAACTCCCCAAACTGAATAACAGCCATTTGCTACTCGCAGGAAACCAAGTAGATGGCGAGCGAATGATGCACTCCCCGGTTTGGCCGCTGCTGCCATTTGTTCAACAAAATCAATTTTCGGACGTTGCACCTTTGTTTAGCTTTGGTGGGCCGCTCTCATCGATCAAAATGGCTGAGTCTTTTGCTCAATCATTATTACTTTGGCAGGAGCAGCAAGGTGGTTAAACCAATATTTTCAAGCCTAGCCTTACTGTTATTGCTGCTAAGTGCTTACTATTTTAGTCGTCCAGAAATAGCCAACCCAGCCCTAGCTAAGGCGATGTTAGCTAACATATGGCTACCTACCGCGCTGATGTCTTTATGCACCGGCGCACTCTTAGCAAGCTCAGGCTTTTTAATTCAAAACAGCTTAGACAATGATTTTGCCTCACCTTCAACCCTCGGCATTGCCGCAGGCGCTTTGCTTGGTGCTGTGTTAATGCGTGTGATTGTGCCCGAGGCAGGCTTAAACCTTGTTTGGGCTGGCGCTTTGGTGGGCGGTTTGTTGCTCTCGTTAGCGGTATTAGCAGTTAGCCAGCTAATTGGTGGCGGCAAGTTGCCAGTTGTGTTGATTGGCATGGCGCTTGGTTTAAGTGCCGGCGCCTTATCATCTTTATTGATTTTATATTTTGAGAATCAAACCGACGGTTTATTTCTTTGGGGTAGCGGGCAAGTTCTGCAAACCCATCCTGAAGTGCTGCAGCAAACCGCCTTACCGATGCTTATCTTTCTTGCCTTAAGCCTATTAGTGTTGCCCAAGTTAGCCTTGTTTTTACTTGGCGATACCAACGCGGCAGCACTGGGTTTAGCGGTAAAACCATGGCGCTGGACAATTTTGTTGCTAGCCGTTGGCCAAGCTGCTTTGGCTACCTCTATCGTTGGCATGATTGGTTTTGTTGGCCTTATGGCGCCACACCTTACTCGTTTAGTTTTAAAGCTAAGCAAAGGAGGCAATAACAATGTGAGCGTGCAATGGCTAGTGACGATAGTGATTGGTGCCGCACTGGTTCTAGCCGCCGAGTGGTGTTCACGAAGCTTACTATTCTTAGGTTATCGCTTACCCACCGGTGCGTTTACCGCCTTGCTTGGTGCCCCCTATTTTGTGTTTTTGCTATTTCAACGCAGTGGCAAAGCACTGGCAGCGGTAGAAGCACAAAATATTGGGTTAAACCCAATTGTTCATGCCCGGCCTAGCGTGGTACTGGCCTTGTTAAGCGGCTTACTGGCCTTAAGTTTATACCTATGTTTAGCTAGCCCAGGTGATATTGGCGCCCAGTGGATTAACCAACGCGTGCTGCTTGCAGGCTTAGGCGGCTTTGGCTTAGCGTGCGCTGGCACCTTATTACAAACCTTGTTTAAAAACCCCATGGCTAGCCCAGATATTTCTGGAGTAAGTGCCGTGGCCGTGCTGCTAATAGCCGTAGTTTTAGTCTATTTTCCGGCAGCTAATCAATGGCAGTTAACACTCGCGGCTTTGCTAGGTGGAAGCTTAGTGATTGGCTTACTATCTTGGGGCTTGAAGCAGCAACTAAGCGTTGCTCAACTGGCTTTATTTGGCATTGTGATTACCGCATTTGCTGGCACGGCAACCCAAATTCTGCTTACCTTTGGTAGCTCTACCGCATCGGTCACTATGATGTGGTTAGCCGGTACCACTTACGGCGCGAGCGTTGACCGAATAATCCCGATTGCTAGCATTATTCTGCTCTGCTTAGTATTTATCACGCCGCTACTGCGCCAGCTAGATTTAATGCCATTAGGGGAAGTTATTCCCAAAACCCTTGGTTTGGCTCTGCAACGACAACGTCTGTTGTTATTGGCAGTGTCGGCCATTCTTACCGCTATTTGTGTCTCGAGCATTGGTGCTATCAGCTTTATTGGCTTGCTAGCCCCACATTGCTCACGCTTGTTGGGTTTATACCGCCACAAACACCTATTGCCCGCTTCAGGCATTACTGGCGCCATTTTATTGATTTGGGCCGACAGCCTTGGCCGCGGCTTAATGGCACCTAACGAGATCCCCGCCGGACTTATGGTCTCGGTTATCGGCTCAATTTATTTCATTCTGCTACTGCTAATTAGCTACAGGAATCGTGCGTGAACAGCATTCAACAATTTCTCAATCAACGCGTGTCCTATCACGTGCATGAACTTTCGTTACCTGCGCCTAATCAGCAGCAAATGACCGATATTTTGCAAGCGGCCATGAGCACGCCCGACCACGGCAAGTTAAAACCTTGGCATTTTGTAGTGATAAACCAAGCACGCATTGGCGAGCTAATTAACCTGCTGCAAAACGCTTGGCAGCAAGCAAATAGTAGCCTCGATCCACAACGCGCCAAACGCCTGGCCAGCTACTTAAAGCAAGCGCCCAGCATTGTATTGGTATCGGCTGCGTTAACCGAGCCCAGCCCTATCTCCAAGCAAGACCAAGTATTCTCTGCCGCAGCCGCCTGCCAAATGATCTTGCTAGCCGCCGATGCCTTGGGTTTTGGCGGCGTTTGGTATAGCACTGACGCTGTAGAACTACCCAATGTACGCCAACTATTAGGCTTACAAGATAAGCACCAACCTGTGGGCTTTTTAGTTCTGGGCAGCCCAACTAACCCACGAAGCAAAGCCCGCAGCGATGTAAGTGAGCACAGTTTTGAGTGGCTAGGTGCCACTCAGTTAAGCCCCTGGGGGCAGTCTGAAACAGTCAATCAGGAAGCAACAAATGAACACTCATAAGCTTTGTCAGCAGGCATTTTTCAATAGCCTTCTGGCCGAAACAGCCAACAAGCATTTAGAGGGGGAGTCGGTCTTTCTTCCCTTATCCACTCAAGCTAGCCTAGAACTTAAACTCAGTTATGTATCGCCAAGTTGGCGACATCATTACAGCGGCGAGATAGTGCTACATGAGCAGCAAAAGCAAACATCAGTGAGCTTTCAACAGGCTGCGCAGCATGTGGTAAATGCACTTTACCCGGAACTAAGTGAAGACAAAAAAGCCTTATTCCTACAGCGAGTTCAGGACTCTAATCACTACATAGCCAGAGCAGAACAAGCCTTGTCTGAGCGTTCTTCGCTTAACCTGGATCAGTTTATCGCTTCTGAGCAAAACCTAACGGGCGGGCATAGCATGCACCCTGCGGGCAAAAGCTGTGAGCCACTTAGTGAACTTGAGCAACAACAATATCTTCCCGAATTTGCTGGGCAATTTTCCATAGAGTGGTTTGCCGTTCATAGCTCTCACCTCGCTGGAGAGAGCGAAGTGGGTGAGCTAAGTGACAAACTAAAACAGCTGTATAACAACAGCGTGAAGATTTCTGATAAACCTAGCGACATTCAATTTATCGACAAGCAATGGGTGCCGTTTCCTATGCATCCTTTGCAGGCTAAAGCCTGGCGAGAAAGCCAACAAGCCTTAAGCTTAAATGAAGTAGTAAAAGACTTAGCCCTAGGCTCACCTGGATGGACGGCCACCTCATCTAGCCGAGCGATTTATCACCCCCAGCAAGCTTGGATGCTTAAAGTTTCTTTGCCGGTAAAGCTAACTAACTCCTTACGTTTATTAAGCAGCAAAGAGGCTAAACGTGGCATTCAATTTAGCCAATTGCTTAACAGTGAAAAAGGAGCCGAGCTACGCCAACGCTTAGCCACTAGCTACTTTATCGAAGAACCCCTGTGGGCTAGCATTATTGATATTGATGGCGAAACTTTAGACCTGCCACTGATAAGCTTTAGAGAAAACCCCTTCCATAAATCTAATCAAGAGAGAAGCCAGCTAAACGCTGCCAATTTGTATTGTTTGGCAAGTGTGAATCAAATAGTTGCAGAGCAAAGCGAAAGCAAGATTGTTAGTTGGATTAAGCACTATGCTCAGCAACAACAGCTATGTTTTGAACATGCTGCTAGACAATGGATGTCGGCCTTTTGGGACAAGGTAATAAAGCCCTTGTGCATTGCTCGTGCTGATTATGGGTTTGTTCTGCTTGCCCACCAGCAAAACATTTTACTTAGGGTGGAAAACAACTTGCCTACAGGCTCGGCTTTTCGAGACTGCCAAGGCATTGGCTTAACTAGCCAAGCCTTAAGCTTGTTTAAGCAAGAACTTGGCGAAACAGCGCCTGAATACTTTATGGAAGCCGAACAAGTTAACCCCTATCACGCCTATTACTTGATTGGAAACACCCTGCTCAACACCATTGCAGCCATAGGCGCAGGATGGTTAATAAGCGAAACCAAGCTCTGGGACCTATGCCGAGATAAGATTAGTGAACTTAGCGCCCGTAACCCACAAGATCAGTCGTTTTATCAGTACCTACTTAACTCACCTAGCTTGCATTGGAAGCGTAACTTTTATTGTTTTTTGGCCGACCACAACGAAGCCACCCTGGCCGATCCAAGCCAGATTTACTGCTCCATTGCTAACCCATTAAAACAAAGCAAACCCCAAGCCTTTAGCTTTAAAACCTTGGCTGGCGGCCGAACCCTATGTTTTGCCGATGAGCAAATCTCAGACAATGCGATTAAGTTTGAAGTAAGAGAACATGGTGAAAGCCTAAGTCGCGGGCAACTAGAAAAAGTAGGCGACTGGTGCCAACTAAGCTTTGAAGAAGACCACGCCGAGCTTAATGCCGCACATAAAACCGATGATCTTTTATGGTGGAGTGCCGCCGAGCATGGTTTCTTCCAACTCAAAGTAGAAGCACTACAAAGTGATTACTACCCCACAACCGCCAAAGCCTTAGTTGCGGAGTCACCATACAAAGCCTTGAGCTTAGCCCAGTTTTTACAAACCGCGCCTTTATGGCGGGAGCCTCAAGCCACAGAAACCGAGCAAACGCTGGTGGAGGCAAATAACGGGATTAGCCACCCTAGCCGTCCAATTAAACCAACTGGGCAAGTATTTACCCGCTACTTCTATCATCTAAAGCGACAAGTCACCTTTCGGGTAATTGATAAACAGCGAGACATTGGCTGCTTTAACCGCTGGCACAACCACCCGCTTATTTCGCCGGTTTGGGAGTTGGAAGGCGATCTGCAAAGCCATGTTGATTACCTCAGCAAAATGGAAAAAGACCCTCACCAGTACGCAGTGATAGGTGAATTTGACGGTGTTCCCTTCGGTTATTTTGAAGTGTATTGGACACCCGAAGACCGACTTGGGCCACATTATCAGTGCCAAGACTACGACCGAGGGGTTCATATCTTAGTGGGTAACTTTAGCTTTAGAGGGGGGGTGTATTTTGATACTTGGGGCAGCGCTATTTTGCAGTATTGCTTCTTAGATGAAGCTAAAACCCAACGCGTGATGGGCGAACCACGTGCCGATAACCATCGCGTAGTAAGCATTACCGAAAGACTCGGTTTAGAAAAGCAGTTCGAGTTTGATTTTCCACACAAACGAGCGGCCTTGCTGCAATGTGACCGCCAACGTTTTTTCACTCAATATGCGATTTAGGGATAGTAATATGAACACTCAGAAAGTAGATCTACTCGGCGTTGGTATTGGCCCTTTTAATCTAAGCATCGCGGCTCTAGCCAGCACCAAGCCAGCACTTAGTAGCTTGTTTCTAGAACGTAAGAAAGAGTTTGCTTGGCACCCTGGTTTGTTGCTGAACGACGCCAAAATGCAAACCTCATACTTAAAAGATTTGGTCACTGGCATCGACCCAACCAACCCCTACAGCTTTTTAAATTATTTGGTTGAGCAACATAAGCTTTATCCCTTTATTGCATCTGGCCAATCGGTGATTTCGCGCTTAGAGTTTTCCCATTACTTAAGCTGGGCAGCTCATAGCTTGAGCAATACTCGCTTTGATCAAAATGTTCAGGCCATTGATTATGATGGCGACAGTTTTCATATTGAAACCGACAACCAAGCCTATCAAAGCAAACACTTAGTAGTGGGCACAGGCATGCAGCCACAGGTGCCGACATTTTGTGAGCCTCACATTAGCAATAGCTGTTTTCATGCCAGCGAATTGGCATTAAGAAAACCGAACTTAAGTGGCAAACGGGTGGCCATTATTGGTGGTGGGCAGACCGGTGCCGACGTGTTCCAACACCTCTTCGACCAAACCTTTGGTGAGGTAAAAGAGATAAACTGGATATCGCGACGCTCCAACATCGAAGCCTTAGATGAAAGCTGCTTCACCGATCAATATTTCATGCCAGACTACGTTGAAGGTTTTTATCAACTGGGCCAACAAACTAAAAACAGTGAAGTGTCTCGACAAAAGCTCACCAGCGATGGGATTACCAATGATTGCCTGCAAGGTATTTATCAGCGCTTGTATCACGATCGTTTTGTGCTCAACAATCCGAGTTGGTGGTCGATTCAACCTAACCGAACTTTAATGTCGATGGCTCACTCAGAGCTTGGTTATAAGCTACATCTTGAACATGGCTTAACCCACGACAATACTCAAATACATGCCGATGTAGTGATTTTGTGTACTGGATATAGCCGCGCCCTGCCCGCTTGTTTAAATGAGCTCGCCAAGCAAATCCCACTTAATCCACAAGGCCTGCCAGAGCTTTGCCCAGATTTTAGCGTGAACTGGCCTGGTGCCAGCAGCAACCGCATTTACATGGTGAATGCTGGCATTCACAGCCACGGCATTGCCGAGCCACAACTAAGCTTAGCCACTTGGCGCGCCGCTAAAATTCTTAATCATGCCAGCGGCCAAAACCTCTACGATATTGAACCCGCAGCAGCGGTGGTAGACTGGGGGTTAAACGCCTTAGAGCAAACTGAACAAAGCTTAGCGGCCTTAGGCTCATAAATAACGATTGCGGCTTCGGCCGCTTTATCTTCCCTGCTCGCAACATGCTTTTCTAACAGTCCTTAACGAAACACCAAACCTGTATCGGTGCAAATGGAATAACCGTTATTCCAACTAAAAGTACTCACCGAAGTAAACTCAAGGTCCTTTATTTACTTAGGTAGTTAGCAATGGCCGTAAACAAACCAAGCCGTTTAACTTCCAAAGGACTGAGCAGCAACACCCCAGGGATCGTTAAACGCATTCTTAGTAAAACACTAAAACTAGCAATAGGCTTAGCTTGCCTAGTGTTGGCTTCTGTCGGCTTATCTAAGCTCGGCACCGTGCACGGCAAAGACCTACCCGAAAGCTACTTTGCCGACGGTTACCCTACTATTCTGGCCCTGCTTGATTCCGAAGTGTTTATGGGTTTCGTATTTTTTGTCACCATTGCCTTAATCATCTACGTGCTCTACTTACTGTGGCAACTGCACGAAATCGCGGTCCACAAGGCTTCGCAGATGTCGAGCGCCCATACTCAGATTGTTTTTGCCCTGTCTCTTTGTGGCTTATTCATCGATAAAACGTGGTGGGTGCTAGCGATTATTATTGCCTTTGCTCGCTGGGATGTACTCTCTGACGCCTTGTCGGAAATCATTCGAAAAGGCCGCTCTACTTTGCAGCCTAAAGGAGAGTAATCATGAAAGAGATTATGCTGCCTTACATTTTAATTTGCTGGGTGTTGGTCAAAATGGGCGTGGTGCAATGGACGCTACGAAATGCCACCATCATTGTTGGTTTAGGCTTTTTATTGGCCTTTACCCTATTTACTGCCCACCGTTTTTGGTCGCCAGCCGATTTAACCGACAGCACTACAGTTAAAGCGCCACATGCAGTGCTTAGCCCACTATTAGGCCAAGAGGTTGAACAGGTATTCGTTGAGCACAACCAAAGGGTGAAACAAGGTGACTTAATTTACACCCTTAAATCGGTGGATTCTGCGGCACAAATGCAAAGCTTGAATGCCCAAAAGCTAGCGGCCCAAGCCGATATTGTTGCCTTAACTCACCAAATTGATAACGACAATAAAACCCTTTACCGCTTGGAATCACTGAATGAGTTTTCTAATGATGCAGAGCGCGATGAAGTAAAAACGCGCTTACAAACCAGCCACGCAAAAGTGGCAGCCGCAAACGCCCAAGTGTTGAATATTGAAGCGCAGCTAAAAACCGCCGCTTGGCAAAATGAGCGCCGTGAAGTTCGCGCTCCCTTTGACGGGCAGTTATCAATATCTAACATCGTCAATGGCACCCGCATTGGTAACATGCACCTTTACAACAATGACAAAAAGTTTGTTGAAATGCGCATAGCCGACCAAACCTATGGGCGCATTAAAGTGGGGCAATTTGCCGAGTTTTTTGTTAATGCCTACCCAGGTGAAATATTCAGAGGCCGAGTGCACAGCATCACCACCGGAACCGGCGAAGCAAGGGTGCCGGTAATTAATGGCTCGCAACATGTGCGCCAACACGTAGGCAATAACGCGGGTAGCCACGGCCGTACTGTGATTATCGAATTTGATGAGCCAGAGGGTTATAGCATCCCGATAGGCGCGACCGGGTCAGGTTGGATATCGGCCACTAAGCCCCATCCTGCACTTGGCTTTATGGACATTATTGGTGGCGCGACCGTAAGGCTAAAAGCTTATAAAGCTTACTTATCGGCGATTTAAGGCCATGCGAACGACTAAAGGCTGGGAGTTTGTCTCCTAGCCTTTAGTTCACACCTTGATTGATGATAGGTGTGACAAGTTCCATCAACCATTGAGTCTTGTTGGAATGCCGATTAGACGCTTTCATGATTAAGGCCACATCTAAGTTAAGCTTTGGCAAGGCATCTTGAGCGTTGTAACGCGCATAGCGCAAGGTAAAACACTCGTCGAGTAACTGCGACATAAGCTGGTAATTATCAACACAAATCGAGGCTTTAATATTGGGGTTAAGCACCTCAAAGTGATTAGTATATTGATTCACCCCAGAGACAATAAACTTTACATATTCACCCTGCTGATTACCTTCAAAATAGCCAGAGCCACTATGTAAGCGTTTTTGATACAAAGATTGCGGCTTGTCACTAATTACATGTAAGCCCATGTCGACTTCACCCTGCAAAATTAACGACTCACTATGTTCGCCCCAAACTCGCATTTCGATTACCGCTTGAGTTTGCTGTCTGATTGCTTGAATTAAGGCTTTACCTTTTTCTACTAAATACGGCTCTGCAATGTGCAGGCAAACTCTCTCTAGAGACATAGGATCAAAGCTTTCAGCTTCTAGGGACAAACTTACCTGTTCAAAGGCAAGCTTAAGTTTGGGAGCAATAGCATTGGCGTAGGCGGTAGCGCTTAACCCATCGGCTCCGCGAATAAACAGCGGATCGTTTAAATCGTTCCTAAGCTGCGCCAGTACTTTAGACACGTAGGACTGGGAGCGTCCCAGCTTTTTAGCCGCCTTACTGGTAGATCTCGATTGCATTAGCTCCAAAAACACCCGTAGCGCGTTATAGTCGGTCATTGTTTATAAAACCCTTGTTGCTGCATTTATCCGCTGTCCAATCCCCTTCCTTATACTATGGACTATAAAATTTAGCTCGAGTTTAAACAAACAAGCCTCCAAATTAATCAGGAGGCTGGCTATTATGGTTTAGAGCTAGCAAGCTCAAGAAGCATCTTTATAGGGGTTGCGCGGATCTTGGGTCCAATTCATATAAGGCTTATCAGCCTCCTTTTGCTCCATCTTAATACATTGATCAACTGGGCAGGTGATTTGGCATAAGTTACAGCCAACGCATTTATCTTCAATCACTTCAAACGCAACACTACCATCTTCGCGCTCTGTTTTATTGATGGCTTGATGAGAAGTATCTTCACAGGCAATATAGCAGCGACCACAGCCAATACATTTGTCTTCGTCAATATCGGCTACAACCTTGTAGTTCATATTGAGGTACTTCCAATCGGTAGTATTGGGAATAGCTAGCCCCTGGAAGTCAGTTATTTTTTCGTAACCTTTACTGTCCATCCAATTCGATAAACCGGACTTCATCTCTTCAACAATTCTAAATCCGTAGATCATCGCCGCTGTACATACTTGTACCGAGCCCGAGCCTAATGAAATAAACTCCGCAGCATCGCGCCAATTGCCTATGCCACCAATCCCCGAAATAGGCAAACCGGCTGTTTCGGGATCGCGAGCAATCTCGCTCACCATATTTAAGGCAATTGGTTTAACCGCTGGGCCACAATAACCACCATGGGTACTTTTACCATCAACAATCGGTCTAGCTGCCATTTGGTCTAAATCGATACCAGTAATTGAATTAATGGTATTAATTAGCGAAACCGCGTCGGCGCCACCTCGTTTTGCCGCCTGGGCTGAGAAACGAATATCGGTAATATTGGGGGTGAGCTTCACGATAACCGGCATGCTGCTGTACATTTTGCACCAGCGAGTCACCATTTCTACGTACTCTGGCACTTGCCCTACTGCAGCGCCCATGCCTCGCTCGGGCATCCCGTGAGGACAACCAAAGTTAAGCTCTAAGCCATCGGCTCCTGTTTGCTCAACTTGTTTAACAATTTTCTTCCAAGCTTCTTCTTCACAAGGCACCATCAGTGATACCACTAACGCCCTATCTGGCCAGCTTTTTTTAACCGCTTCAATCTCGCGTAAGTTAATCTCTAAGCTGCGATCGGTAATCAACTCAATGTTGTTAAAGCCCGCCACTTCGCCATTGTGGTCATAAGTGGCCGAATAACGAGATGACACATTTACCGCCGCTGGGTCTTCTCCTAATGTTTTCCACACTACACCACCCCAGCCGGCTTCATAGGCTCGTTCTACATTGTAAGCCTTGTCTGTTGGAGGAGCAGAAGCTAGCCAAAATGGGTTCGGGGATTTAATTCCTGCAAATTCTATTGATAAGTCAGCCATAATTTCACACCTCTACCGAATTTATTTGTTGATGAATCGCTAAGGCCGCTAACTTGCCTTGCTGAACAGCTTCAACAGTAAGATCTTGCCCTTCTGAGGTGCAGTCTCCACCAGCAAAAACGCCGTCGAGGCTGGTAACCTGCTGACCTACAGTGGTGATTTTTCCGTTACTAATGGTAGGGATTAGCTGCTCTTTTTCTGGGTAAACAAATTTTTGCCCCACCGCCTTAAACACTGCCGAGCAAGCAACATCAAAGGTTTGATCGCTATCTTTAAGCTGCCCGTCTTCGCTATAGGTTTTTCTAAAGGTCATACTGCGTAACACGCCATCATGGTCGAGATTTATGTTCTCAGGCTTAGCCCAAGTTTTTATTCTCACTTGATGATTTTTAGCAATTTGTTGTTCGTGTTTGGTGGCGCTCATTTGCTCTTCACCACGGCGATAAACTAAGGTGACATCTTCGGTGCCCAAACGTTTAAGCTGGCATGCCATGTCTATTGCGGTATTACCGGCACCAATTACCACTGCGCTATCCTGTGGAATATCAAGTTGATTTAGATCACTGGCTTGGCGTAACTCTCTAATAAAATCAACAGCATTAATCACCTGAGGGTGCACTTCGTTAACCAACATTAATGACTGCACATCTTGTAGGCCCAAGGCCAAGAACACAGCATCAAACTGGTCTTTAAGCTGCTCTAGGCTGATGTCTTTTCCTAAAGCCGTTTCGGTATGCAAGGTAATACCGCCAATACTTAGAATAAAATCCACTTCTTTTTGGGCAAAGTTGTCGGTGAGCTTATATTTAGCAATGCCATATTCATTTAAACCACCCGCTTTCGATGCAGCTTCGAAAATTTCCACGTCATTACCCAACATAGCTAGACGGTGGGCGCAACTTAAACCGGCCGGCCCAGCCCCTACAATCGCCACTGTTTTTCCTGTAGCAGCTTCACGCTTAAAGGGATGACCAACAAATGTTGCATTGTCTGTGGCATGGCGCTGCAATAAGCCAATCTTAACCGGAGCCTGTTCTTGTTCTTTGTTTCGAACACAAGCTTGTTCACACAAGATTTCCGTTGGACAAACACGTGCACAGCTGCCGCCCATAATGTTCTCTTGGTAAATGGTTTTGGCAGCGCCAGTTAAGTCATCGGCATGAATGCTGGCAATAAAACTAGGAATATTAATCTTGGAAGGGCAAGCAGTTATACAAGGCGCGTCGTAGCAGTAATAACAACGCGAACTTTCTATTCCAGCTTGGCGGGCACTTAACGCCGGGTTAATGTCCTTGAACATTTGATCAAGAGCTAACTGCTGTTGCGAATAGCCTTGCGGCTTCTCCATACTCATCACCATGGGATCTCCTTATCTTTTTTATTACTGAGACGTACATCTCTAGTTGTATAAAAATAAGGCAAAGCCCATGCCATCTCCTGACCACGCGGTCAGAAGATTAGATAAATACAATCGGTATATCTATATCCTTTTGTTTTTAAAGGGTAATTAGATTAGTTATTCGCTAAAAGTAACTTAGTAGTATTACAACTGCTGCAATTACACGGTATGCTTTAGTTAAGCCGCTTGCTCACTTTAAAGGCAAACAGCTACATAATAGTGCAATAAGTGCTCTTACATTGAGAAACGAATTAGTATGAAAACTCCGCCGAATGGCAAAGCAAAACGCCGTAAGCTCGCCGATATTCGCAAAGATAACTTGAAGCAGATTTTAGAGGTGGCAGAAAACCTATTTGCTCAAAATGGCTACAGTGCTACCACCATTGCGGCAATCGCTGCCGAAGCCAACTTACCTAAAGCGAATGTTCTCTATTACTTCAAAACTAAAGAGGCCTTATATAAAGGCGTTTTAAGCCAACTATTAGTGGTTTGGATGAGCCACATGGATGAGATGACAGCCGATAACCATCCCAAGCTGGCGCTACGACAATACATATTGCAAAAAATGACGCTATCTAAGGAACATCCAAATGCCTCTCGAATATTTGCTGCCGAAATCTTACATGGCGCACCTTACTTACGGGAGCAATTAGCTACAGAACTTAAGCAACAGTTTGATAAAACCTGCCAAGTATTTAGAGAATGGATAGCCAAGCAATGGATGGATCCCATCAACCCTGAGCACTTATTATTTATGATTTGGTCGTCGACTCAGGCTTACGCCGATTATGCCGTGCAAAGCAGTATGATGATGGATAAAGAGAAGCTAGAAGAAAGCGACTATGAGGAAGGGGTTGAGTTTCTTACCCGCATGGTACTTAAAGGTTGTGGTGTTAAACTCTTCTAATAAAACAACAGTTTAACACCACAACAAACAACAGAGCATTGACCATATTCAGCGCTCTGCCGAGCCTATTTATTGCACCTGTTTGTGATTAAGCAAGATCACTTGCCAACACGCTATTATCTTCACTAACTTGTTCAGCCATTGTTAGCATGGCATTTAATAATACCGAGCAGCCCGCTTCACATTCTTCTTGGGTGGTGCTCTCGATTTCGTTATGGCTAATCCCATCTAGACAGGGGGTGAAAATCATTCCAGTTGGCGCAAAGTCGGAGACATAACAAGCATCGTGTCCGGCACCAGCGATAATATCCATATGGCTGTATCCCAGTTTAGCCGTGGCGTTTCTTACCGCTTCTACACAAGCTTGATCAAAGTGGATCGGCTCATAATACCAAAACGGATCCAGCTCTATCGCTACTCCGGTTTGCGAAGCTAAATCCGCAACAAAATCACTAAGCTCTTGATCCATTGCGCTTAACTCTTCATCCAACGGGTGGCGTAAATCAATGCTCATTTCTATTTTGCCGGGAATGGTGTTTCTAGAGTTGGGCATCACATTAACAAATCCCACGGTTCCACAACCAGGGGGGTGAGCCTTGGCAATTTCTTCAACCTTTTGAATGAGCTGCGTACTGGCCAATAACGCATCCTTACGTAGGTGCATTGGAGTTGTGCCTGCGTGTGATTCTCGACCGGTTAGAGTGGCATTAAACCAGCGCTGCCCTTGGCCGCCAGTCACTACGCCAATCTGTTTTTCTTCCGCCTCTAAGTAAGGGCCTTGTTCAATATGTGTTTCAAAAAAGGCATGGAACTGCCTGCCAGTTACCGGGACATCTCCAGCAAAGCCTATTCGCTGCAACTCATCACCTAAACGCAAACCATCTACGTCACAACTATCGAGTATTTCCTGCAAACTAAAGCGGCCAGACACCACCCCTGAGCCCATCATCGCTGGCGCGAACCGAGAGCCTTCTTCATTGGTCCATACCGATATTTCAATAGGATGTTTGGTTTTAATGCCGTGATCATTCAACGAGCGCACAACTTCTAGGCCAGACAGAACCCCAAAAACACCATCAAATTTTCCGCCCGAAGGTTGGGTATCTAAATGACTACCTGTTCCAACAGGCGCTAAACTCATATCCTCGCCGGGACGCACACAAAATATGTTGCCCACCTGATCCACACTTACCGTGCAGCCAGCTTCTTCAGCCCACTTGATGTAAAGTTCGCGACCTTGCTTATCGAGATCAGTTAAGGCTAAACGTTTGCACCCCCCTTTGGCTGTGGCACCTATTTTTGCCATTTCCATTAAGCTGTCCCACAAGCGGTCACTATTAATTTTAAAGCTACTCATCATGGCCTCCAATAACCAAACTACGCCTATTACTAAGCAGTGAAGTAACAAATTAGTTTTGTACTAGGCGGATACATGCAAACAACTGACCACGCGGACAGGATGTTAAACACCAAAGCATAAGCCATTGATTTAATTGAGTATAAACTATTAAAACATTAATAATCTCAGTGAAAACAGTTAATTCCCGAGTAAATCGCTCAGTTTTTATGCACTAAAATTGGGCTTAACCGCCCTGCCTTGAGGCGTAAGTATTCAATAGCAGTGACTAACCATACTGCCAATCTAGCCACTTAAGCCAAGTAAGCGCGCGGCTTACAGCCTCCTTAACAATAACTTCTGTCCACATGGTCAGTAGATTGCATAAGCGTAAATACCTCAAAAGAGATAGGCGAACACCCCAAACATGGTGCTGTCTTAAAGCATGTCGAAATGGAGTTTGTGAACCATGAGTTTATTAATTAAAGGTGGAAAGGTAGTAAACGCTGATCAAAGTATATTGGCTGATGTTTACTGTGAAGATGGTTTGATTAAAGCCGTAGGCGAGAACCTAGCCGTTCCCGATGGTGCCGAAGTGATTGACGCCAAAGGCAAGCTAGTTATGCCTGGAGGTATCGACCCACACACTCACATGCAACTTCCTTTTATGGGAACAGTGGCAAGCGAAGACTTCTATAGCGGCACCGCTGCTGGCTTGGCTGGTGGAACCACCATGATTATCGACTTTGTGATCCCCAATCCACAGCAGCCTTTAATGGAAGCTTTTAATACTTGGAGAGATTGGGCTTCTCGCTCGGTAGCAGACTACTCATTTCACGTGGCGGTAACCTGGTGGGACGACAGCGTATACCAAGACATGGGCTTGTTAGTTAACGAGCACGGAGTGAATAGCTTTAAACACTTCATGGCATATAAAAATGCCATTATGGCCGAAGATGAAACCTTGGTTAATAGCTTCAATCGCTGCCTAGAATTAGGCGCTATGCCTACTGTTCATGCAGAAAACGGCGAGCTGGTCTATCACCTACAACAAAAACTTCTGGAAGCTGGCATGACCGGCCCTGAAGCTCACCCGCTTTCAAGGCCTACAGAAGTAGAAGGCGAAGCTGCCAACAGAGCGATTCGCATTGCTCAGTCATTGGGCGTACCGCTGTATTTGGTGCACGTATCATGTAAAGAAGCGGTAGATGAAATAGCCAGAGCTCGCCATGAAGGGCAACGAGTTTACGGTGAATGCTTAGCTGGCCACTTAGAGTTAGACGACAGCGTATATCAAAGCAGTGATTGGGCAACTGCGGCTGCTCATGTAATGAGCCCGCCATTTAGACCTAAAGGTCACCAAGACGTATTGTGGAAAGCGCTACAAGGTGGCACCTTACAAACCACAGCCACCGACCATTGCTGTTTTTGTGCTGAGCAAAAAGCGGCTGGCAAAGACGATTTTAGCAAAATACCTAATGGCACCGCAGGCGTAGAAGATCGAATGATGGTGCTTTGGGATTCGGGCGTTAATCAAGGCCGCCTGAGCGAGCAAGAATTTGTGGCGGTGACATCAACTAACTCAGCGCAAATATTCAATATTTACCCGCAAAAAGGCACCATTGCCGCTGGCTCAGATGCCGACATCGTTATCTGGGATCCTCAGAAAAAACATACTCTCTCAGCCGCTACTCATCATCAGAAAATTGATTTTAATATCTTTGAAGGACGCATCGTTACGGGTGCGCCTCACATCACCATTAGCCAAGGTAAGGTGGTATTTAAAGACGGCCAATTATTTGTCGAAGAAGGCGCAGGCCGCTACATAAAACGACCAGCATTTCCGTCTATTTTCGACGCAGTGAAAAAGTTTAATAAGGCAAATATTCCAGTGCCCGTTGAGCGCTAAGCATTTACCCAATTAATAGCAAAATAAGAGAGACAATGATGCTAGCAATACAACAGCCCCAAGAAGAACAAGTAGCACCAGCGGCTAACATCAATCGTTCGATGATATCGGTAGAAGACCTTTCGCTGGTATTCGACACTAACGATGGTCCAGTTAACGCGCTTTCAAACATTAACTTGAATATTAACGAGGGCGATTTCGTGTCATTTATCGGCCCCTCTGGCTGTGGTAAAACCACCCTATTGCGGGTAATTGCTGACTTAGAGCAAGCCACTTCAGGAAGCATTAAAGTAGACGGCACTTCACCTAAAGATGCGCGACTCAATCGACTTTATGGCTATGTGTTTCAAGCACCTGGCCTATTACCATGGCGCACTATTCAACAAAACTGCGCCTTACCAATGGAAATATCTGGACAGTCTGGCGCTCATCAACAAAAACAAATCGATAAAAATCTAAAGATGGTTGGCCTTCAGGATTTTCACAATAAGTTTCCTTGGCAGCTATCCGGAGGCATGCAACAACGCGCCTCTATTGCTCGAGCTTTATGTATTAATCCGCAGTTGCTGCTAATGGACGAGCCCTTTGGTGCCTTAGATGAAATTACCCGTGACCACATGAATATGGAGTTACTGCGCATCTGGCAGGAAACTCAAAAAACCGTGGTGTTTGTTACCCATTCTATCGACGAAGCAGTGCTTCTCTCCACCCATATCGTAGTGATGTCGCCGCGCCCAGGGCGCATTGTAAAAGTGATTGAGAGCCCCTTGCCTAAGTTAAAAACACTCGCATTACGCGACCAGGCTGCTTTTCATCAATTGGCTGCCGAAATTCGCAGCGCCCTAGCCAACGACCATGCCATTGATTAGATTCATGGGAGAGTAGTGATATGAAAAATCTCAATATTGGAGCCAGTTGGCTACCGCTCGCCAGCATGATTTTAGCCATTATTGGCATCTGGTATCTGGCAGCGTTGATCATGAATGGTAACCAACTAATCAACCAGCTAGAGCGTAAAAAACAGCAGTGGTCATACAGCCAAATTGCTAGTCAAGCCTATCAAGTAAAACGACCAATGCTGCCGGCGCCTCATCAAGTGGCCTTAGAGTTGAAAAAGTCGGTGTTTGATACGTCGGTAAGCTCTAAGCGATCTTTAGTTCACCATAGCCTAATCACCTTAAACTCCACCATGCTGGGTTTTTTCTTGGGCTCTGTTGTAGGCATTGTTATTGCCATAGGCATTGTTCATAACAAGACCTTAGAGGCGAGTTTAATGCCTTGGATAATTGCTTCCCAAACCATTCCCATACTCGCCATTGCGCCGATTATTGTGGTGGTATTAGGCGCGCTAAATATCACCGGGGTACTACCTAAAGCGGTTATCTCAATGTACTTGTCTTTCTTCCCGGTCACCATTGGCATGGTAAAAGGCTTACGCGCCTCCGACACTCTGCATGTTGAACTCATGCGCACCTACAATGCCAGCGCACTGCAAACATTTTGGAAGCTGAGGTGGTATTCGGCGCAACCCTACTTATTTGCCAGTTTAAAAGTTGCGATTGCGGCCGCGTTAGTGGGGGCCATTGTGGCCGAACTCCCCACGGGTGCTCAGGGAGGTTTGGGTTCACGTTT
Source organism: Agarivorans sp. Alg241-V36 (assembly GCF_900537085.1). NCBI lineage: Bacteria > Pseudomonadati > Pseudomonadota > Gammaproteobacteria > Alteromonadales > Alteromonadaceae > Agarivorans > Agarivorans sp. Alg241-V36. The sequence continues at coordinate 190,517 of NZ_UNRE01000004.1, forward strand.
GTTAAGCGGCTCTTACTACGGCCAAACGCAGCAGATTTGGGCAGCCCTGATCATGGCAGCCCTGCTCGGCTCGTTACTGGTATGGATAGTTAACCTAGCAGAAACCGCCTTGCTAAAACGTCGCGGAGGGCTGAGTAATGCCTAAGTATGTTTTAACCATTAGTTACCTCTGTTTATTAGCTAGCCAAGTAGTGGTAGTTAGCTCCAGTGGGCAAGGTTTTTACCAACAATCTCCAGGCTTATTAATACTGCTTGCGGTAGCAGCTTATGCCGTTACCGCCTTGCTAAGCCAGCTCACGCAGCTTGCCGAGACTCATCCTAACTACGCGGCTGTCACTAAAGTCCTAGTGCCCAGTTTGTTTGCCTTTTTGTTATTGCTTACTTGGCAAAGCATCGTGGTAGGTTTTGCTGTCTCAGCAGTATTGCTGCCAGCCCCTAGCGCTATTTTCTATAGTTTAAGCAATAACCTCCCGATGTTTTGGGCTGACTTTAAACAAACTTATTTGAAGGCGGTTCTGGCGGGTTATTTTCTTGGTTGCAGCGCTGGGTTCATTGTTGCTCAACTGGCGGTAAAGAGCCGTTTTTTGCGCCTTGGCTTAGTACCTCTAGGTAACTTTATGTCGGCGATCCCCATTGTAGGTATCGCGCCTATCATGGTGATGTGGTTTGGTTTTGACTGGCAGTCAAAAGCCGCAGTGATTGTAGTTATGACATTTTTCCCCATGTTTATTAATACACTTGCGGGTTTACAGTCAACCGACGCCATTCATAGCGACTTAATGCATACCTACGCAGCCAACAAGTCACAAATTTTTATTAAAAGCCAACTGCCACAGGCTTTGCCCTTCATTTTTAACGCCTTAAAACTCAACTCGACCCTGGCACTGATTGGCGCAATTGTGGCTGAGTTTTTTGGCACACCTATCGTAGGTATGGGCTTTCGGATTTCTACTGAGGTAGGGCGAATGAACATGGATATGGTTTGGGCCACAATTGTTGTTGCGGCAATTGCTGGTTCTTTAAGTTATGGAGCTCTGGCTCTGTTGGAAAGGTCACTACTGTTTTGGCATCCCTCATTTAGAGGAACACATAAGCGCTAGTTTTACACACTCAAGTATTGTTGCAATAAAGGGAATTAACTATGAATAAGAAACTGATTTCATTCGCATCGGGCGCTGCATTACTTGCAGCGAGTTTTGGGACATCTGCAGCAGAGAAGCTGACTTTACAGCTAAAGTGGGTAACTCAAGCACAGTTTGCTGGATACTACGTTGCGCTAAACAAAGGCTTTTACCAAGACCAAGGAATTGATTTAACGATTAAACCCGGTGGGCCCGACATAGCGCCAGCTCAAGTGCTTGCCGGTGGCGGTGCCGACGTAGTTGTAGATTGGTTACCTTCTGCTTTAGCGACAAGAGAGAAAGGTTTGCCACTGGTTAACATAGGGCAGATTTATGGCAAATCAGGCATGATGTTAACCTGTTTGAAATCTAGCGGCATTAGTAGCCCTGCCGACTTTAAAGGCAAAACCTTAGGGGTGTGGTTTTTTGGTAACGAATACCCTTTCTTGAGCTGGATGTCTAAATTAGGCTACGCCACTACAGGCGGCGAAGATGGAGTTACAGTGCTAAAACAAGGGTTTAATGTGGACCCTATTTTCCAAGGCCAAGCTGACTGCGTTTCTACCATGACCTACAACGAATATGGTCAAGTACTTGATGGCGGTTTAAGCAACGAAGAACTGATGCTGTTTAAGTATGAAGAAGAAGGCGTAGCCACCTTAGAAGACGGTTTGTATGTGCTAGAAGACAGCTTAAAAGACAGTAAAAAGCTAGCTACTTACGCCAAGTTTTTGAAAGCGACTATTCAAGGCTGGGAATGGGCGGCAGCTAACCCTAAAGAAGCGGGCCTAATAGTATTGGATTACGATGATACTGGCGCTCAAACTGAAGAGCACCAAATTCGCATGGCAAACGAAGTAGCAAAATTACTGGCTAGCAGTGATAAAGGAATTGGCTACTTAGATCCAGCTGCCTTTGACCGCACCGTAAATGTTCTGCTTGATAGTGATTCAACTCCAGTAATCACCAAAAAGCCGGAAGGCGCTTACACTCATGCAGTATTTGAAGCCGCGGCAAAACTATAAAGAAACGGTCATACTTCGCTAAATTAAAGGCTGCTTAATGCAGCCTTTTAACTTTCTTCTGGTAACAACTTCTCACTTATACCAATCACACTAAGTAAGTGATCAGAAATAACGCAGGAAAAATACTCGAGAATAAGGCAGAATTTTTCGATAAGTAGTTATTCTACAATCAAAAACTCTAACGCAGTTATCGAGTATTTTAACCAGATAGAATGAACAGTTACTTTGTACGATTGGTATTAAGACTTAAGTGTCCGCCCCACCCTTCTAATCGGCCACATCAGCAGGCCGCCAAACAACAAAGCGGCCAATCCACTATAGGCTAATAATAATGGCTCTAAAGATATACCAGGTTTGAAGTTACCGAGTACTTTTTCAAGCGTTTCCCAGCGCTGAGGGCTAAGCATGTATTTGGCTTTTTGATAATAAGAGCCTTGCTCAAAGACTGTAATTGCTTGGCTCAGCTCCTCGTATTCATACATGGTTTGCTGTTTTTGCTCGGCGTCTGTGCGCACCGCCAAGTTAGGATTATTCTTAAAGTCATCAATCATCGCGTTAATGCTTGAGTATTGGTGCAACTCAGCATTCTGTTGAAAGTTGTCCACTTGCTGTTGCAATACATCATGTTGACCACTGACAAACTGTAAGTAATGATTGCTTAACAGCGGCAACTGCATAAAGCCCAACAACAGAACCGCAAACAAAACCTTGTCTAAGGTATTAACCAACAAACCGCGCCCTCTTAACAACCTATGCTAGACAAGAACAATAAGCGAAGTCATAGCTTACTTCAAAGCCATTGATTGATAACGCTCACGAATAAGCACTAGAAACAGGATTGCTTGTTTAAGCTATTTGATTGAAGTCCGATTGGGCTGAATGATTGCACACATAGGGAAAACGCCGGCATCAAAACGTAAAAAAGCCGTCACTAGGACGGCTTCTTCTAAATCTAAATATGGTACAGAGGCCGGACTAGAACAAACTCGTTAATCATGTGATTCATTTATATTAAGATTCAAGCAACTCAATACAGGATTACTTAAACTATTCATCACCATACAATAATAAACCATACTCAGATTACTCAATTAAAATGTATACGTAAGCATACGCATCACCCTTGCGTTACTAATCAGCTTTACAACTTATAACAGTGATTCCCTGTCGGGGCAGCCGCAAAAAAAACACTTGGCAACCAATAAAACAGCCTTTGCTTAGCTAAGCCTGAACAATCCTTTATAATCGCAGTGCAGCCGTCACTTTTTGTTGCTCATTGCATAAGTAACTCACCCGATAATAAGATGCCTCAAACCCCAATAGCGAAATAACCTGATTAGCCGGAATCACCTCTCCCGCTGTATTGGTGATCTCTTGAGCAAAGCTGACTGAATTTGCCATTTTTAAGTTGGCAATAACAGGCTCCGATAAGCCGTGACTTAAATCCACCGTTAAAGCCTTGCCATCGAGGTATAGGGTTTTATGTTGGGCACTCAAAATGTTGTGCTCAACCCTCACCCCGCCCTCGGCAGCACAGCTAAGTTTAAAAATGCCATAGTGCTTAACTAGGCCGACTAAACCATGGATGTTGGACTTAAGTACACCGGCACTGGTGAACAGCTCCTTATAAGTAATTTGCGCATTGTTACTTATGGTCTCGTTGGGTTGGTTTTTAACCCGAAAACTGTTGTAAGCAAATAAGCTGGGGGACACTAGCATGGCGAACAAACCCAGCCAAATAATCGCTTTCAAAACACTCTCCTTGTAATGACTCATTTGTTGCATGCTGCTTTCCCTGATTTATACCGCTTACGGTCAGGCTATAAACAACTAAGCCTCGCTTTAATTAACGCAGCACGTCCCTGTGCTTTATCTGACGCTATTTACACTTTAAAGCCCAATACCAGTTCATTTTGCTGATGGGCTAACTCATCCAATTTGTTACTCACCTTAGCAACAAGCTTCATAGAGTGAGTATTGGAATCGGCAACATGATTAATGTCTTCCAAACTTCGGGCAATCATATTAGCGGTGGTGGTTTGCTCTTCGGCGGCATGAGCAATTTGATAGCTCATTTGGCTAATTTCGGCGATGCTGGTTTGAATGTCAGTCATTGCCTTATTAGCCTGCTCAGAGTGCTCCACACTGTTTTGCATTTCACTTACGCAGCGTTGAATCACCGCACTGGCATCTTCAGATTTATCTTGTAAACCTTGGATCATTTCTTCAATTTCGCTAGTAGCATCTGTAGTGCGTTTTGCCAACACCCGCACTTCGTCCGCCACTACCGAGAACCCACGCCCTTGCTCACCCGCTCTGGCTGCCTCGATAGCAGCATTTAGCGCCAGTAGATTGGTTTGCATAGCTATTTGCTGAATCACGTCGAGAATAGAGCCAATATCTACACTCATTTGCTGCACAGCAGACACCGCATCTACTGATTCATTAAGTTGACCAGATAAGGTATTGATAGTGGCAGTATTGTTACTCATAACTAAGCTACCGGTGCGCACTGCCGACTCTACATCCCCCACCTTTTGCATCGAGCTTCTCGCACTTGCCTCTACATCTTTAACAGAGTGTTCCATTTCGGTCATGGCAGTCGCAACAGTAGCAGTTTGATGGCGCTGCTCACCAAGGCGCTCACTTGAATCCGACATGGCAGACTGATTTTGCGCAGACACCTCGGCCAAGTTAGTCGAAGTAACCCCAAGCTTTTGTAAAATGCTCTGCAAGTGACTCGCTAAGGTATTAATGTGCGCGCCCAACTGTTCAAATTCGATAAAGCTATGGTTGTCCACTCGCTGGCGCATATCACCAGCGGTAAGGGCTTCGAGAGTTTGCAGCATACTGGCTAAAGGTTTACGTACGTTACGCGACAAGATCCAAGCTAAAAACAGTAAGAAGGCACTCACCACCCCACCAATAACAAAGGCGTGCTGATAACTGTCGCGGTAAATAGTTTCGGCACTATCAATGGCGCTATCTTTTAGTACGTTAGCTGCTTGTCTAAATTCACCTAATATGGCCAGAGCCTTATCCACTTCTTCGGCCAGCACCGCAATGTTTTGATACAGTAAATTGCGTGATTTAACCGAGCGGTGATGTAAATCTAATACCCCACCTTTTTTGCCTACGTCTTGAATAAATTGCTTAGTTGCTTGGTCAAAGTGCTGGCTAAGTTCGGGCAGTTGCGTAGCCAAACCTTGATATGAAAAATTAAGCCTGGTAACACTGCGCTTGTTATTTTTTATTGCCTCTGCAATGGCTTTTACATCATCACTAGCCAAAGCATCTGAAGTAATGGTTTCGGTTTGTTTTAGTTTTTCAAAATAGCTTTTAGCCATGAGTTTTACGGCTAAATCATCTTGGCTATTTACGAATTCGCTCATGCCAAGACGCAATTCAGTTTGCAACTGTTGAAAGCGGCGAGCGGTTATTCTCCGCTCGCTTTGAGCAGAGAGCTGATTACGGTAGTTAGCCATAGCCAGTTTAGACTCGGCAAAGTAGCGCTGTTCTAGTTCTTCTAATGCAAATAGTTGCTCAGTCAGAGAAGAGTCTTTTAGCGTAGCTTGCTTAAGCTTTGCCAATGCAGCTAAAAAAGCTTGATGATCTTGCTCGAATTTGTTGGCAAACTCTTGCTGCTTAGCGCTGTTTTCTGTAGTCAAAAAATCTTTAAAGGTTTTATCGGCGATCAGCAAATTTACGCTGGTAAGGTTGGAATAGGTGACTAAGGGAAGGGCATCAGAGTTCACCATCAGCAGCTGCTGGTGCACCCGGCTAGTCCCACTAAGCATTAAAGCTACAGTAACAATAAATAGCGACACCATTACTGCAAAACCTAAATACATTCGTCTAACTAGAGAAGTATTGCGAGCCTTTTTATTTGAGAACAATCTAATCATACATCACCAAGAATTCACTATATTTACAATATCCATAACTACGACATAACTAATAGCCAGTAATATAAATACTCCTATCAAGATCATTATCTGACTCCTAAAGTTGGCAAATAACTAAAAAAGGACGAGACAAAAGCGCTACTAAACACTGCCCTACACAAACCAGTGTTAGTGGTTAATAAAGCTAGTGGGCAATTGTTCAGCTCTCTATTGCTCACTACCTAGTTAACCGCGTTATTGCCTCGCCTACCTCAATAAAAGGTAAAGAACGAAAGGAAACGTTATGAACTAGCTAGAGCCTCTAGTTAGGTAGAGGCTCTAAAGGGCTTACCACCAAACGTCTGCTTGGAAACCTAAGATGAAATCACTATCTGATTCACCAGATTCGTTAGTGTGGGTCCACGACTTAGGCAAATAAGTGGCTAGCAAGCGAATTTCTGGCGCAGGTCCCATGCCAGTAGGTAAGATAAAGGTGGGTGCAACAGTAATTTTAGATTGGTTTGAGGTAGCGCCACTCCAGTTGTTGTGCACATAACCCAATTCACCCTGCACGTAGAAATGGTCGCTTACTGGGAAGGTTGGGCGAACCATTGCTGAAATCCAGTAGTCGTAGCTACCTAGATCATTTTCGTGGTGATCGTTGTATTGACCTTGAATGGAAGGGAAGAAACCGATGCCGTTATCTAGGGTGTAACCGCCCCACAACAATAAGCGGGCAGAGGTATCTTTCTCATCTACCATTGTTAATAAGCGGTTCGCGTCACCTCCAGCAGAAGCCGAGCTCCAGGTCCAATCTGGGTGCTCACCCTGAAACTGCGAACCAGGGTGGTAAGCGTTATATGAGGTAATTGTACCTGCTAGCAAATTGCCTGAACCTAAACCTTTACCTGCTTGAGCAATAATTTTAGAGAAGCCATTACCAGGAATACCAAAGAAGCTATTTAGGGTGTAAATCGCGGTTAAATCGTAGCCCGTTTCAGCCCACTCTTTACCATCATAATCCCAGTTATCTGGCATGGTTTTATACATAGCCGACAATTCAAGCGCGCCGTAAGTCACGCCAAATTGAAAGGCATGCATGATGTTATTAAGGTTTTCTAGATTGCCCGCATCGTCAGTAGCCCAACGGTCAATAGTGGGGTCAACACGGTCACTGGCAATGTAAGCGAAATCCAGCAGTGCATCGCCAACTTCATAACCAGTAATACCTACACCAGTACCCGACATATCACTGTAGAAAAAGTCGGTCATAAAGATGTAGTTGTCTTTACCGTATTCTCGTTTCCCCCCCCAGAATATGCCGCTCGACGACATGCCATCAAATTCAATAAATAACTGGCCAAAACCCATTTGGAAGGCATCGGCACTGGCGCTTAGTGAGCTCTCTTGGCCGTAATCCCCTAAGCCAACATTTACTTTAACTGAGCGGCCATCATCAAAGGCCCAAGTATTAGCAAAGTTAAGGCTAGCGTCGTTATCGGCTTCCAAACCTAAACGACCTAAGGTTTCTTTTTGGCCAGCAAAATTAGCTTTTTTAAAATCGTTTTCGGCACTTGTTAACAGCCCAGCACGAAAGTAACCATGAAACTCAAAACCTTCGGTAGACGCGTTAGCACCACCAGAGAGAGACAAGCTAGACACTGCTGCTAAGCACGCAAGCGATAGTTTAGACAATTTCATTTTAACTCCATTAAAAGTCAGTATTTTCCATATAAAACAACCATCAAAAAAGTAAGCGCTTTCTTTTCTTGGCTAAAAAAATGAAAATCTCTAATGCACAAAGCTCAAAAAACAGCCACAAACGGCTTGATGAGACAAAGACCAGTAAAAACACATTAAATAACTTTCATTTTTAGTATAAATATTTAGTAAATAACATAATGTGACCGCCCCCACACAAAAAGAAAGCGCTTACTATTTATAGCAAATACGAAAAATCCCTTTTGAATCAATAAACTATGCAAGACAAAACAAAACATGAGGGGGTGAAATACGATTTTTTCGCAAATTCACACTCTTAGTCACTGGTGGGCACAGCTAACTAGAGTGTGAAGAAGGTTATAAATAAACTTTACTGTGCTTTTACAGCCTTAACAAACACCTCATTGGCATTCACTAAACCTGCTTGTTCTGCGTCTTTAACTATTTTTAAGGCTTTATCATAGTTCCCATCGGAGACCGCTTGCTGAATAAGTTGCTCAAACATGGCTGCTACTTCAGGTTCAATATTAGGGATGTGGCTGTTGCTACTTGCCGAGTTAGCGGAAATGCTATCTACGCTAGATTCGCTCGGCACAACCTCTATTGCGCTACTGCTGGTTGTAACTACAGCAGCGGCAGCAAGTGCGTCTGCATTTTGCTGCCCAGCAGGAACATAATCAAAAGCGAGACGAGCGGCACCAATGGCAGTATGTGGTATGGGTTTGTTCATATGAATTTTCATATTTACATCCACCCTACCGGTTTCAGCGGCCTTACTGTCTGGCGGGTTCAACTTAGTTTGCTGCTGCATTGCCTCAGCCGTAGTAAACACCAATAGGTATTTTGCCTTTTGCTGTTCTCCATAGCGGCTTGGCAGCAGTATATTGCCGTAGTAGCGATCTACGCTCACGATCGAGCTCGGATCGTAGTTAATTGTATTGTCGTCAAACAACTGCAATGGCTGATGGTCTTCATCTAACACTAATATCGAAGGCACAAACACACTATTTACAATAGGCGCCGATACATCAATATTGGTTGCACCTTGAGCATTCGGTAGTTCAAAAGCTTTAACAAAGGAGCGCCCAGAGCTAAAGTTAAATACTGGATCACTGGCCGTAATGGTAAAGTCTAATTTGCCAGGCGCAGTAACTAACTGGTAATCAAGCTGTTTTAAAGAATCACAGCATATTGCCGCTTGCTTTAAAGCTGCATAACCTTCTTCTGGCGCAATTTTTTGGATCTCTTGGGTATCGTCTGTACCGTAGTCAACAATCATGCTTTGATTATTACTACAGGCAGTCAAGGCTAACACTACACTCGCGGCCAAAATTGTTTTCATCACAGTTTCCTTTATATCTAGCAAAGCACGCTATACCACGTGCTGCGGGCCTTAAAGCCCTTGCCACTTAGTATTTATAAATGTGTTCCGCGTGGCATTTTCTAGTAAAAATACCGACAGACTTCACGTTCAACAGATCAAAGTAAGCGCTTTCTTTTTATCAATGTAATAATTCTGCTGTCAAATACAAGGCAAATATTAATCAATAACGCGTTTTGTGAGATGCCTACCAGATAGCACCACATCACTAAGCAACACCACGGGGTAACAGTAGTAATGAAGTATTGTCGACAAGAAATCTACTATCCCTTGTTGGTGGTATTCACCATAAGCCTTATGTTGTGGCAACAGTTTGGTATGAACATAACGCTCAACTACCCCATTGATCAGCACTTTAATGCGACAGCACTTAACGATGACATAAATGGGGGAGCTTCCGTTGGCACCCTTAAGGTTAACGATGCCAGTGTTACTTTGCACTGCAAAACCGTAGACTCGCACACCTTTCCGTTTTGCAGCATGTTAATTCCACTTAAAGCCAAGCTAAAGCAATTTGCCGACTTATCTAAATTTGACACCTTAAACATAGACTTAACCACCGTTGATTTAAGGCGTGATACGGTGCTGATTTACCTGCTAAACAATGAGCAAGACTTACCAAGTGGTAATGACAGAATCAGCCATACTCGCGCCAATATTCAAGCTATCAATCCAACCATTGGTCGCGTTCAATACCAGCTAGCATTGAATCAATTTTATGTTCCATCATGGTGGGTGTTCGCTAAACCCTATGACATAGACACTGGCGCCAAGCTAGATAATGTTGAGTACTTACAAATTGCCACCGGCGATAATCGTGCACTTAAAGATCTCGAAATAACCCTGCATTCCTTTAGCTTTAGTGGAAAGTGGATAAATGCTCAAGACCTGTACTTTTTGCTACTCTCGCTATGGATAACCAGCATTGTGGTGCATGCTATTTTCCTTGCAGGTAAAATGCGAAATAAATACATAAATTCGAAGACGCAAGCTGAAGAGCTTAATAAAATTAATAGTTTTTTGAGCATTGAACGCGACAAGTACAAAACCATGGCTAAGCATGATCCGCTGACTAAATTGCTTAATCGAGCCGGCTTAAGTAGCACCCTTTCTACATTAATGAGTGAGTTTTCTCATTCATCCAAAACGGCCAGCTTAATCATGTTTGATATTGACCACTTTAAACAAATCAATGACCAACATGGTCATGATGTGGGTGATCAAGTATTAGTCTCTATCAGTCAGCGGGTCTCTGAGATAATTAGAGCCGAAGATGTATTTGCCCGCTGGGGCGGCGAAGAGTTTGTGATTGTGTGCCCTAATACCCAGTTAAAAGGCGCTTGTGTCTTAGCCGAAAACATTCGAACTCTCATCGCTAACAGCCCACTAATAGAGCAGCAACAAGTCACCAGCTCCTTTGGTGTTGCACAGCTAAACTCGGCTAATATTGATACTTGGTTTAAACGTGCCGATGAGGCCTTATATAAGGCAAAAATGAATGGCCGCAACAAAATTGAGTTTAGTTAAACACTATGCAAATACGCATGCGGCCTTGTGCACCACAAACATTCGCAGCGATGCTAATGCTAAGCCTATTGCTGCCCTATGGCGCTAAGGCTGATAGCCCGCAAACCATTAGCTACCCCAAGTTCAGTCAACGCTCAGAGTATTTTGAAAAAGTTCTAGCACTCGCCTTAGCTAAAACCGAAAACGAATATGGTGTAAGCCAGCTTCGGCCTTATGAGCGAGAGTTGAGCAATGAGCGCTTGCGCCGCTATTTACAAGACAAACAGTACATAGACGTAATGTGGTCAACGGCCACTAAACAGCGTAATCAAGCGCTGCGCCCAGTTAAGTTCGACTTATTACAAGGCCTTGGCCAATATCGATTCTTGTTAGTACAGGCAGGCGATAGTAAGCGATTTGAAGAGATAAACAGCTTACGCCAACTTCGCCAATTTAGCGCAGGCTCTGGAACCTACTGGAGCGATACTAAAGTAATGCGTTATAACGGCATCGAGCCAGTTACCTCGGTGAACCATAGCTTATTACCGATGTTGGCAGCAGGTCGCTTTGATTACCTTTCACGCGGTGCTCATGAGGTATGGTCTGAGCTTGCCGCTCATGCCAATCAGTTTGAATTGCTGGACAACGTGGTACTTAAATACTCTTGTCGTTATTTTTTCTACGTGAATAAAGACAATGTCGAGCTCGCCGAACGTCTAGAGAAAGGCTTGTATTTGGCGTTAAACGACGGCAGTTATAATCAGCTATTTTTTAGCGAAAGTGATTTTAAGCAAGGCTGGGACAAACTCAATGAACTTGCTCCAGCAAGCGTCATCACACTCAATCCACCCAAGGATTAAACCGGCAAACCATTAAACTAAAAAAGGAAGCCAAGGCTTCCTTTTTGTTAAGTTAGCTTTGCTTGCTAGTAGAAGTAGATGTTATCTAGATACACGCTATCACTGGTGGTTCCCCAAAGCTGCACGCCAAGTTGCGATAAACTGGCAGCATCAAACGCACCGGGTTGAACCATATCTGCAAATACCATCTCTACACTAATCCACTGCTCGGTTGCCACAGGCAGCATGGTATGGATAACCGGGCCGGTGGCAGAGACAATCTGGAATACCGCTTGGCTAACACCACTGGTAGCATACATATCAAAGCGCAAGCCGGTCATGCTAGATGCATTCACAACCCCATCTTGAATACCGTATTGAATGCCCGTTACACCGCCTTCAACGCCATCTGGAATAATCTGCAAACGAGCAACATTGTTACCTGCTATTTGTAGCTCACTGTGGCTTGGCGCATTCCACCAATTATCCGACCAATAAGAAATCGGCTTATCGACCTGTAAACTATCACTGTATAAAACCAATACCTCGTCATCGCTCACACTAGGGGTACTGGCCGCCACACTTGGCCCAGGGTTTTCGGCAGCTAGCACAATCTCTAGGCTGGCATCACTTCCCAATAGCTGTTGATTTTGTTGCGCCGCACCGTAACCACTGGCATCAGCTTTAACCTTATGCTCGCCTTCGGCAAGATTAAGATAAGCCACACCACTGGCGTTAGTAGTAGCGCTTAGCTCACCCACACTTACCTGTGCACCAGCAATGCTTTGCGCAGATTGGTTTAACACACTTACTGCTAATTCAAAGGTATTCGACTGGCCAGAGAAATACAGATTATCGAGAAATACTGCTTTGCCCTGTTCTCCCCACAACTTAATGCCTGCCATGGTTAACGTGGCTGGGTTTAATACTCCGTCACCCTCGCCATCAGCATCTTGCATATCCGCGAAAGGAATTTGATAAGATACCCATTGCTCCGTTTGAGGTGAGATAACGCTATACAAGGCCGAGCCATCACTAGAAACTAAGTGGATCTCCATTTGGCTAATGCCCGCTTCTAGGTACAAATCTAGGTTCATATTCACGTGAGAAGATGCATCTACACTGCCATTCTCAATGCCAAACTCGATACCAGTAACACCGCCTTCTACACCTAAACCAGCAATCTCATAACGTGCGTAATGGTTTTCGTCGATCACCCCAGGTGAGTAAAATGGCGCATTCCACCAATTGGAGTTCCACACCGATACATACTTGTCTTCATTTAAGCTATCACTAAAAATTACTACCGCTTCGTTATCGGCCAAGGCTGGCGGCTGCGGTGCCGCGCTACTTGGTTGGCTAGTAATTATCTCTTGGCTTAGCATGTAAACGTCGCTTAGCAGTAAGCTGTCGCTAATGGTGCTATCAAAAATTAAGCCGAGCCAAGTTAGCTGGCTAAAGCCATAGGGCAGAGGAACTTCCATTTCTACCCAACCATCTTCTAATGGCGTGCCGCTGCTCAAGGCGCAAGCGACTTTAGATTCAGGATTGCTTGGCCCTTGCAATACCACCTCTACCGCAGTAAATGAATTGGCTTTTATTTTAAATCTAAGGTGGGTATAAGCACCAATCGCTACCGCATTCTCTGGCTCATTTCCCCAAGCAATAGACGCCTTATTTCCCCAAGCCGTGCCACTGGTGATATTAACAGCGCGCCCCATGCTTGCATCATCAAGATCGCTAATTACACTGCCAGATCCCCAGTTATCTCCCCAGTGTTCAATGTTATAAGAGCTAACATTTTCAGAATGAAAAACATATAAAGGCCCGCTAACTGTTGGCAGCGCTTCTAAGTTGATACTTAAGCTTAAACCTTGCTCGCTAAGCTCTATTGATTGTTGATGGGTTTGATAGCCAGCCAAACTCACGCTTAAAGAATAGCTGCCAGCAGCCAGTTCAAAGCTAGAGTATCCTTGCTGGTCACTCGCTTGAGCTTGTTCTGCAATGCTAACCTGAGCATCAGCTAAAGGTAATTGGCTATTAGCATCCACTACCGTGACAGCAACTTGATAGGTGTTTTGTGGCTCGGGCTCACTGTCGCTGCTCCCCCCACACCCAACAACTAAGGCACAACAAGCTGCCAAAAAGTAAATTTTAAGCATTTCAATCATCACTAATATCCTTATTAATTTGAATAAATTTCAGGTACAAAAGTGCCTACCCGGTTGGGGACAGCAAGGCGAAAGGTAAAGCTTGGCTAAGCGCAAAAAGGCTTAGCCAAAAAGTGAAACAGCGCTTAAATCAGCACTTATTTGAAGTGTTTACGACGAATAACCAGCAGACCAACTAAACCAAACAAAGTGGCTAAACCAAAGCTTCCGCCGCCCGAGTCACCACCAGATTGACCATCAACAGGCTCACTGTTTGCTTGCACAGTAAAATCTAATCCATCGCGAGTGCTAAGTTGGCTATCAGCGTTGTGCTCAAGGCTTACTAGCAGGGAGTAACTGCCATCAAGCATTGAGGTAGGGTCAAACTGCAGGGTTGTTCCTTGCATAATTGGGCTAGGTAATTCATCGGCTTGCCAATACAAACTGTAATTGGCGAGTGGCTCTTCACCCTGTTCAATGCTGGCTGTTATCGTAACCATGCCGGCAGAAGGGTCTACCAAACGAGTGACACTGCCCGCTTGAGAAAGGCTAAGTTCAACACTGGCTAAACTATCGCTGGGTTCAGAATCATCGGCTCTGGGCGCGTTTTCATCACAGTAGCTGGCGTCGCTGCTATCACTGGCTTGGCAATGGGCAATGTAATCAACTTCCATAGTGGCGAGTGCTAAGTTAGGGTCGATAAAACCACCTAAATTGCCGCCCATAGCCAGATTAAGCAATACAAACATAGGCTCTTGATACTGATTGCAGCCACTAATATCTTGGCTAACCACTAAGGTCTCATCAACGTAAAAGTCTATTTTATCTTGAGTCCACTCCATGGCGTATTTGTGCCAATTTAATACATCGCTACCACCATTTGGATAAGTATAACGATGCTCTTCGCCACAGCCGGAGACATTAAAGAAGTTAGTAATATAGGTATTTGGCTCATTAGAAAACCATTCCCATACATCAATTTCTCCTGCCCCTACATTTGGCCAATTAACGTTGTCGCCATCGCCTTTTATTGGCTGCTCAGCAATGCGGTTTTCTAACATCCAAAATGCTGGCCAAGTACCTGCTTCTAGGTTGTGAAAACGGATCCTAGATTCAACTCGACCGTACAGAAACTCTCGTTTGTCTTTTGAGTTTAAGCGCCCCGAGGTCCAGGTTTTTTGCTGACCACCTAAGGTGGCACAGTTTTGGGTCTTTTTGCGGGCAATAATTTTTAAGCTACCTTCCGATACCTCATAGTTGCGCTCGTCAGAATAATCGTCGTCGGTATAACATTGCACTTCATTGTTATAGTTTGCTTGAGTTTGGGCGGTCCAGTTGCTCCAATCTACCCGGCTACCCTCAAAGGTGTCGATCCACTGTACTTCCCAGCCTGCTTGAGCCGACTGAGTAGCTGCAAAAAACAAACCGGCCAACAGCGTTGCTTTTTTCGCGACTGTAAAACGGTTAACGGCATCGTCTTGAGAAAACATCTTGCTTACTATCCTTGATTTAAGCGGAGCCATTTGGCTAGTTACGCAATCGCTAGCTAGCAAAGGGCTAAATAAAAAAGGCGATGATCAAACAGGTTTAATCATCGCCTCTGGCTTACGCGCTAACGACTGGTACGCTAGCTAATGGTTAGAGGCGCTTTACTCCAACCAAGAAATGTTACGAATTTCTATGTTGCTTAAGGTTGGCGCACTGCCACCAGATTCAGCATAAAGATCCGCAATAGTGAACGGTGAGTTAACCACGCTAAGATCGGCAGCAGCAAAGTTAGAGAAGCTGCTTAAGCTAATAGTGTGTTCAACCCACTGGTCAGTTAGGGTGTAACCTTGGCCTTCGTTAAAGCGAACCCAATGGTTAGTGCCGCCCGAACCCGTTGTTTGGAAACCAAGGTAGAAGCCATAAGCTGCATCGCCTTTAATTTCGAAGGTGATCTGGGTAGAACTTGAAAGGTTGCTAGTTTGTCCAGGAATACCAACACCAGCGCCCCAACCCCAATCTTTAGCGGTGGCAGGGTCTGAAGCAATAGTTAATACGCCAGTAGTATCATCTACTCCAGCCCAAGCGGTAGCTGGGCTATCCCAACCATAAGCAACAGCGCCTTCGTATAAAGCAGTATTCAATACTACAAACTCGCCCTCTTCAGGAGGAGTAACAACAGGAGCATACGGAGGTGGTAAAATAGTTGCCATTAAAGTATCAAAGTCACCGCCAAAGCTGGCTGTAAACGACGATACATCACCACGGGTTAAGCCAGCGCTGTTTAAGGCATCTACTTTATCCCAGGCCAGGTACTTAACGTTGCCGTCAATATCAATTAAGCCAAAGTGTTTTTCTGAGTGGCTAGGGTTGCTTTCATCGCCCTTCCATGGCTCGTCAAAGGCTTGGAAGAAAAACAGTGACGCACCAAAATCGTTGGAAAAAGTACGCATTGCATCATAAAAAGCTTTTTGCTTGTACTCGTCGGCAGCCTGGGTACCGCCAGCACCAAAATTTTCATTTGAAACTGTAGACCAGCCAGTTTCACCAATGTGAATTTGCTTGCTCGAATCAATGGTGTTAATGAAGTCTTGTGCCACTTTAATTTGTGACACGGTATGCAGGTAGGCTTTATCCATTGCTGAATCAACTTGCTCCTGCACAGTCAATTCTTGCTCGCTGGCAGGTACTTTCCAGTCAGCAGAAAAAGTAGGGTCGTAAAGGGTGTCATGGTGAGCATAAGTATGCAAAGACACATAGTCTACCGCTTCAATTAATGCGATAAGATCTGCTTGCGCACCAATATTGGCACTGTCGTCTATACCAGCCCATACAGCGTGGTTATCAGAACTGGTAATCCAAATATTGGCTACCGATGGGTTCTCAGATTTCCACTGCTGTAAGTCGTTAACGTGGCCAAGGATAATACCAGGCACTACGTGGTATTCAGCCCAATTAACCATTGCTTCATTACCTACCGCAATCACTTTGATGATTTCTGGGTAAGCTAAGGCAAGCTCTTTAGCTTTCGCCATTTCTAGAGCGTTTTCTGGGTTCTCTTGGTCGTGAATCACTGGTTGATCAGTCCATGAGTTTAGAGCATCAATCCATACCCCTAACTGCACATACATTTCAAAAGTTTCGTCTTCGGCCATTAGCTCTGCAATGGCTTGTAAAAGGTTCTCGGTATTGCTTTTACCATCAAGGCCAATAAAGCCTTGGGTATTGTAGGTGCGGAGCATTTTAATGCCCATGGCCGATAAGATTTGCATGTCTTCTTTATGCATATCAACGGTAGGTACATTTACGCCACTTTCTCTTACTGTTGAACGCCAAGCACCATAAGAAATCGCCAAGTAATCGGGGTTACCCAAGATTACGTCACCGTTTAAGGCGCTAGGATAGACGCTGCCGGGACTAGGCTGAGGAGCAAGCTCGGTGCCAGTGCCTGGGCCAGTTCCCGGATCACCCAAATCATTAAGGGGCTCATCGGCACAAGCCACTATTAACACCGACATGGCGGCCAGCAAAATTGATTTTAAACTACATATTTTCATCTTTTTTCCACCAGTTAAATTAAAATAATTAACCTGATATTTCCTTGAAAATGAGAATACGTTGAGCGCATTCTCGGTGACTGATAAATGCAGAGCCACTAAACATAGTGACTCTGCAACTTAAGTTACGGTTGAGCGCTAAAGCTAATGTTGTCGAAATACATAACTGTTTCAGCCGGGCGAACATCTACGATGGGGTCATCAAAGTCTGGGAATACCACCACTTCAACCATATTTCCTTGCGCAGCCGCTGCGGCAAACTCTGGGTGCTGACTAAAATCAAATGTCAGCTCTTCCCACTCACCTACTTTTGTATTGCTCGCAAGAAGCTCTGCTCCCCATTGGTTAGCGGCTGCCAACTTAAGACGTACCGCGCTGATTTTGTCTTTATAAACCATCATCTTCACGGTGCTGTTGCTAGCATTAAGCTCAAAACCTTCTACCGATTTAGTCACTGTACCTGCCCATGGTGCGCCCGCTGCGCGGGCAGTAATTTTGGCCACCGTCGCAGAGCCGTTAATGCCAGAAGTATCAGGGTTAGCAACAAACTCAATAACTGGGTTGTCGGCGTTTTCAAATACTTCCCAGCTCAAGGTTTTGCTTTCGAAGTCGATGCCTTCATCAATGGTTACCGTGTTGTTATCACCAGCGATTGGTGCTTCGGTACCGCCAGTCGAAGACACTTGCACATTGTCGACTAAGTATTTAGAACCGATGCCGGTTCCCCAAGCAGGGAAAATCATCACCACGTCAATAGCACTTGGGTCTAGCCCAGCAGCTTGCAACTCACCTAGATCAAAGCTGTAGTGCTTCCAGGTATCTAGCTCGGGTAGTTCGGCTAGGCTCAATTCTGCGAAATCGCTACCGCCGTTTGACTCAACTTTAAACTTCCAATCGCTAGCACCACCTTCAGCGGTCAATTTCAAGTCAAACGAGATAGAGCCACCGTTTGCCCAAGCGCTCGCGTCGATAGGCGCTCCATCGGTAGCGCCGTGGTCGGCACGACTACTAAAGCCATTAACCTGTTCGCCAACAACTTCAAACTCAGTGGCTGCGCCATAATTCTCATCACTGTCTGTCACCACCGTAGGGGTGGTTCCGCCGCAACAATCCCAGGCTATCCAACTTGGATTAGCGGCATCGTTAAAAATCGCTACCGAGTCACCTTCAGGTGGGTCTACTGGGTCTACTGGGTCTACTGGGTCAGTTGTGTCTTCTTGTTCTACAAAGGTCACGTCATCCCAGTAAAAAACTTTATCTTCACTGGCGTTGACTAAGAAATCGAAGAAAATTGATTTTTTGTTAAAGGTAAATTCTGGGTTAAGTTGCTGAGTACCGTCTGCAACATTGGTAAAGTCGAAGCTAAGTTTTTCCCAAGCTTCTGCCACGGTAGTGTAAGCAAGCACCTCAGCGGTTTGCGTATCGTCGTCAGCGTTTTCTACTTTAAGCAGCACAGGCACGCCCGATTCAGGTGAATACACCCAAACACTAATGATGCTGCGATCTTGGGTGATAGCTAAAGTAGAGGTATCGCCCAGCGTAGTACCAGCCCAATCTTCTGCAGCTGCAGCTTTGGTGGTTTTAATTACCGTAGCGCTAGTGCTGTAAGCAGTAATACCATTTAAGGCTGGATTAGCTGCGGATAACTCGGTTACCGCGCCGCCAAAATCAGTCATTGGTAAATCTAGCGATAGTTTTGTACCCGTATCAGCATCTGGGTTAGTTGGCTCTACCGGATCAACTGGGTCGGTAGTATTACCATCTGCCACAAACTCTACATTGTCTACGCGGTAAACTGCACCCTCACCTTCACTCCAAGCAGGGTAGATTAAGATATTATCAATGTTGCTTAAGTCTAAGCCTTGGGTCGCTAAGTCGGCTAGGTTCACACTAACGTGTTGCCAAGTATCTAACACTGGGGCGGTGATCATTACTTCTACTTCTTGACCACCGGCACCATTTTGTTCGCCGCCATTACTTTCTAATTTAAATGCCCAGTTAACATCGCCTGGACTGGCTGTCATTTTAAAGTCAAATTCCAAAGTACCAGTGCTTTCCATCGCACTCACATCTAGAGCACCACGTTCACTATCACGTACAAAACCTAACACCGCAGGCTGAGCATTAATCGCAAACTCGGTTACCATGCCGTAGTCACTCAGCTCAATTGGGTTAGTTGGCGTGGTACCACCACAACAGTCCCACGCTGGCCAGTAAGGGTTTACCGCATCATTAAACACCAATAGGTCGGTACCTACTGGATCAGTTGGCTCAACCGGGTCGGTTGGCTCTACTGGGTTAGCAGGGGTTTCGCCATTTACTACTTCGTCAGCACAACCACTTAACGCGATAGCCAAAGCAGTAGCTAATACCGCATTGGCCATTTTGAATTTGTTGTTTGTCACTGTCATTCCATGTGTCCTTGATAGTTATTAACATCATGTTTTAACTAAAAAACGGATTATTTTTGCCTCCCAAAAAAGAAAGCGCTTACTTTTTATTGCTAAAAAAATGACTTTTCAGCCAGTCTTTTTGTCCATTAATTTGTTTGGAGCGCAATGCTACATCGCCATTACACGTATAAATAAACAACAGCTACCGGAATCTGTACAGCGTTACTGCAAGGCTTTACTCAAAATATTGAGGCTCATCACGAAAAGTAAGCGTTTTCAAAATATTCTTCATGCAAATCCTATGAAAAGGCTACCAAGATCAAATGGGCATTAGCTGAAACCCAGCCTAAGTGGGCATTTTTCACCCGTAAACACCCCTTAATAGGTAAAAAACGAGCTAAATGTGACCCAAGTAGAAAAACAACCGCCTTTAGATTGCCTACATTTCAATTCTCAAATAGAGTGCCACAAAAGAAAGCGCTTTCTTTTTGGTTTTTAAGACTTATAGTAAGGGCCTTAAGCATTAATAGGAAAGCGTACCTAGCGAGAGTGCCGATAAAAAAGGATTATCTAATGCAGAGTAAAACGGTTTTATCTTCAATTATTTGCGGTTTAATGTTGTCATCAGGAAGCGCAATAGCCAACGACGTTAAACAAGGCGGAACCCTTACCGTACCAATCATTGGTACTGGTTTTGTAGAAAACTACAACCCTTATACTTCTAAAGACTTATTACACGGTGTGATGTTTGAACCATTAATGGTTTTCAACAACATGACCGGCAAAACTGAATGGCGCCTGGCTAAATCAGCTGAATACTCTGACGATCTTAAAACCATTAAACTTACCCTTCGTGATGGTTTAACGTGGTCAGATGGTAGCCCACTTACTGCTAAAGACGTTGCCTATAGCTTCACCATGACTAAAGAAAATGGTGCATTTGACCAACGTGGTATTTGGACAGACGGCAACCTAATTAGCATTGAAGCAACCAATGACACAACGGTTGAGTTCAAGTTAAACCAAGCCGATTCGACCTTTATCTGGAACTTAGAAAAATACCACATCATTCCAGAAAAGGTATGGAGCAAGGTAAGTGATTTAACCACCTTCACTAACCCTAACCCAATTGGTAGCGGTCCAATGACCGAAGTGAAGTATGTAAAAACCCAGCAAATGGAGTTGTGCCGCAACCCTAACTACTACCTAGAAGGTTTGCCTCACCTAGATTGTATTACTTACCGTTCTTACAACGACAACTCGCAAATTCAACCCGCTTTAATGAAAGGCGAAATTGACTGGGGTTCAAACTTTATTGCTGACATCGACAACACCTTTGTTGCCGCAAGCCCAGAAAACCACCACTACTGGTACCCAGCAAATGACGCGATTCATTTATACGTAAACACTAAAGAAGCGCCTTTTAGCGATTTAGAATTGCGTAAAGCTTTATCAATGGCATTAGACCGCGAAGCGATTGTAGATATTGCGGCTTATGGCTACCCAACGGTTAACTTTAATGCCGGTGGTATTGGTGAACTATACAGCACTTATATTGATGCTGATGTTACAGCTAAATACAAAGACTTAACCACCTACAATCCCGACAAAGCGAACCAAATGTTAGACGCAGCTGGTTATGTAGATAAAAGTGGCGATGGCTTCCGCCAAACCAAAGACGGTAAGCGCATCGAGTTTGATATTGAAGTGGTAAACGGCTGGACCGATTGGATCCAAGTAGTACAAATGGTTACCGAATACTTCGAAGAAGTAGGTGTTAAAGCTAATGTGAAAACCGTTGACTGGGCAGTTTATGACTCGTCACTAAAAGACAGTAAATACAAAATGTCGATTAACTGGTCGCTAGTGGCTACCCACCCTATTTTGGCTTACCAAGATTACTACTCAAGTTCACGCATTGGTAAAACATGGCATGGCGGTCATGGTGTTCACTCACCTGAGATTGACGCTTTAATCGAAGGTTTTGGTAAAACTAACGACACTGCAAAACAAGCTGACATTATCAAGCAACTGCAAGTATTTAGCGCAGAGAACTTGCCTTTTATTCCGCTATTTTCTAACCCAACTTGGTTCCAATACAACAGTACTAAAATTGTTGGTTGGCCAAACGCAGAAAACCCATATGTACAGCCAGTATGGTACGACGGTGGTAAACGAGTGTTAATCATTAACAATCTTCACCTTAAGTAACACAACTGTAGAGAGCCACTGGCTGGCTCTCTTACTTTGGAAAATATTATGAGTTTTTTATTACGCCGACTGGGCTTTTACTTCACAGCCTTCTTGATCGCCATCTCCTTTAACTTTTTGTTACCCCGGTTAATGCCAGGCGATCCAGTTGACGCATTATTTGCAGCAGCTCAAGGCAGAATGGATCCCGCGCAAATGGACGCGGTAAGAGAAATGTATGGTTTTATGGATGGCTCGGTTTTTGAGCAATACATCGCCTACATTAAAAGTGTATTTACCTTGGATTTAGGTCCTTCAGTATTAATGTTCCCGGTGGGAGTAACTGAAGTGATAGGTATGGCCCTGCCATGGACCATGTTCCTTGCCCTAGGTTCACTGATTGTAGCGCTAATTATTGGGGTATCAATTGGCACCTACGCTTCCTATCGACGTGAAGGATTTTTTGGTCAGGTATTCCCGCCTGTACTCGCCTTTATAAGTAACTTCCCTTACATCGTTACTGCATTATTGCTGTTCTACTTTTTTGGTTTGCAGTTAGAACTGCTGCCACTGGCTTATACCTACGACCCTACTTTAGACCCTGCCTTTAGTTGGGAGTTTATCGGTAGCGTACTTAAACACGCCATATTACCCATGGGCTCTATGGTTGTGGTAGGCATTGCCACCTGGGTATTTAACATGCGTAACGCCATGATTAATGTGCTGGGTGAAGACTATGTGACGATGGCCGAAGCCAAAGGGCTTTCGAGTTTTCGGGTAATGTACCGCTACGCTGGGCGTAACGCTATCTTACCGGTAGCAACTGCTATTGCCATGGCCATTGGTTTCTCGTTTGCCGGTTCAATCATGACCGAGGTGGTATTTAACTACCAAGGCTTAGGCAACATCTTGCTTAAGGGCATTGTGGCGCGAGACTACCCACTTATTCAGGCTATTTTGCTCATTCTTGTTACTGCGGTACTTACTGCAAACTTCATCGCCGACCTATTGTATGTCTGGCTTGATCCCCGTATTTCGAAGTAGGTTTTACTATGGAACATCATCACAATTCAGCTAAGTGGCGCCAAGTGTTAGCCAAATGTTTAGCCTTTTTTCATGGTAATCCACCGGCAATTATTGGCGGATTACTAGCCACAATTATTTTGTGTGGCGCTTTATTTGCGCCGGTATTTGCTACGCATGATCCACAAAAACGCGTATCAAGACCTCACCAAGCGCCTAGCGCCGAATACATTATGGGTACTACCCGTAACGGCCGTGACGTATTTAGCCAAGTGCTTTTTGGCGCACGTAAGTCACTAACGGTTGCGATTACTGCCGGCATTATTGCCATGAGCATTGCGGTAGCCGTTGGCGTTAGCTCTGGCTACTTTGGTGGCAAAATTGATGAATGGTTAAACTTCATAACCAATGTATTTTTGGTTTTTCCGCAACTGCCCTTATTGATCGTATTAGCCGCCTTTCTTGGGCAAGTGGGCTCCTTAGTGATAACCGTGCTGCTGGGGGTCACCTCCTGGCCATGGGGCGCTAGGGTTATCAGAGCCCAAACCATGGCGATACGAAACAAAGAGTTCATCATCTCGGCCGAGGTAATGGGCGAGTCCAAGCTGCGCATCATTTTGGTGGAAATCCTTCCTAACTTAGTCTCTATCGTATTTGGTGGCTTTTTGGGTACGGTGATTTACGCCATGGGCTCTGAAGCCGGCTTAGGCATATTAGGTTTAGGCGACGCCACCGAAGTTAGCTGGGGCTCCATGCTCTACTGGGCGCAGGTTTCTTCTTCTCTATACACCGGCGCATGGTGGGAGATGTTAGTACCGGCTTTAGCACTGGCCTTTACCGGTGGTGCACTAGCGCTAATTAACATGTCGATTGACCAAGTAAGTAATCCAAAACTTAAAACGGGTCCGCATCTAAAAGTATGGAAAAAACTGCAAAAAGCAGCCAATCAACGTCGAGGTTTAGCATGAGCCAAGCATTATTAGAGATTAACAACCTAAGTGTTGACTATGTTTCACCCAATGGCATTGCTCGCGCGGTAAACAATGTAAGCCTTAGTATTGCCCCAGGCGAAACCCTTGGCCTAGCTGGCGAATCAGGTTGCGGTAAAAGCACCCTCGCCTTCGCTATTTCACGTTTGCACAAAGCACCTGCGCTGATCCCTGAAGGAGAAATCCTTTATAAAGGCAAAGACGTACTGAAAATGAACGACAAACAGCTACGGGCTTTTCGCTGGAACGACACCTCGGTGGTATTCCAAAGTGCCATGAACTCACTTAACCCGGTAATCACCATTGGTGAGCAGCTCACCGATGTGATTTTGGCTCACAAACAAGTCAGCCTTAAGCAAGCCAACGAAAAGGCCACTGAATTGCTGTCTGTTGTGGGTATTCATGGCGACCGTTTAAATAGCTTCCCCCACCAATTAAGTGGCGGCATGCGTCAACGCGTAGTTATCGCCATCGCCTTAGCGCTAGAGCCAAAGCTAATCATTATGGATGAACCAACCACCGCACTAGATGTAGTGGTAGAGCGAGAGATCCTTAATGAGCTTTACGATCTAAAAGAAAAGTTTGGCTTCTCGATTTTGTTCATTAGCCACGACTTAAGCTTAATGGGCGAAATTGCCGACCGCATTGGTGTGATGTACGCCGGTAACTTAATTGAAATTGGCGACGCTAAAACGGTATTTAACCAACCTAGCCACCCTTATACCAAAGGTTTGGTATCGTCGTTCCCAACCATTCATGGGCCAAAAGAGCGCTTATATGGGATCCCTGGCGACCCAGTAAACCTGCTCAAATTGCCTAGCGGCTGTAACTTTCAAGCTCGCTGTAACGATTGTGTAGAGAACTGTAAAAGCGATGAACCAATTTTGCGCGCACAAGCCAGCGGTGTTCATGCTGCTTGTCATATTTTGGAGGTTCAAAAATGAGCGTTGTAAGCGAAAATCAAACCGTACTTGCGGTAGAAAATTTAATTAAAGACTTTCCGATTGGTTTATCGTCTAACCCAAACAACCAAATGCGGGCAGTTAATGATGTATCTTTTGAGCTTAAAAAGGGTCAAGCCTTAGCCATTGTGGGTGAGTCTGGTTCCGGTAAAAGTACCGGTGCTCGAGTGCTAACACGCATCTATGAGAAAAATGGCGGAGACATCCTTTTTAAAGGCTTGCCTTTGGATGAGTATGTTAAGCAGCATGGTTCGCTAGAATATGCTCGCCAAGTGCAAATGATCTTCCAAGACCCTTTTGGCTCACTTAACCCAGTACATTCAATCTACCACCATATTGCTCGCCCCTTGCTGATTCACAAACGCGCCAGCAAAAAAGAACTACGCAACAAAGTATACGAGTTACTCGATTTAGTTGGTCTTTCGCCAGTGGTAGAAACCGCCGAGAAATACCCGCATGAGTTAAGTGGTGGCCAACGCCAACGGGTTGCTATTGCCCGCGCACTTGCGGTTGACCCAGAAGTTATCTTAGCTGACGAGCCCATCTCGATGTTAGACGTATCGGTGCGCTTGGGCATTTTAAACCTAATGGCCGATTTAAAGGACAAACGTGGCATTAGTTTCATGTACATCACGCATGACATTGCTACCGCACGCTACTTTGCAGAAAAGACCGCTGTAATGTACGTAGGCCACATGGTGGAATGGGGCAACAGTGACAAAGTAACCCAAACGCCCCAGCACCCCTACACCAAGCTATTACTGTCGGCAGTGCCAGAGGCGAGCAAAAGTGGTCGCCGTGAACTAGGCGCAAAAAAGGGAGACATTCCTATGTGGCACCCTAACTCAGTAGGTTGTCCATTTGCAGCACGTTGTCCAAACGCCATGGATAAGTGTAATCACGCATTCCCAGAAGTGACTCAAATTGCCGACGATCACTTCATTCGTTGTTTTAACGTTTAATAAGAATTTTTTTGCGCTGCAAAGTAAGCGCTTACACGGATTTTAAGCTAATGAAAGAAGAAAACATGGATACATTAACAAAAGACATAACCGGAAAGTTTGTCTCCATTGATGGTGACAAATACTACCAAATCAAAAACGTAGATCAGATGAACCCATTCTTTATCAGTGTGGTTTCAGCCAGCGACCATTGGTTATTCATCTCATCAACCGGTTGTTTATCGGCGGGTCGTATTCGCCCAGAGAACGCTTTGTTTCCCTACAAATCTGTAGATTACATCCATGAAAATGCGGAAAACACTGGCAGTAAAACCATTGTTAAAGTAACTAGCGAAGCCGGTATCCAGCAGTGGGAACCCTTCAACCAACATCACGACAGCTTGTACCAATTGCGCCGCAATATTTACAAGAATATTGCCGGTGACAAAATCATCTTTGAAGAGCTTAACTTTGATTTAGGTTTGAGCTTTAAGTACCAGTGGAGTAGCAGCGAAAAGTTTGGTTTTGTTCGCCAAGCAACACTCACCAATACCACCCATAAAACCCGTGAAATAGAGCTAGTGGATGGTATTCAAAACTTGTTGCCGTCTAATACGCCGTTCTCGATTATGCAAGGCAGCAGCGCCCTGCTTGACGCCTACAAATGGAATGAGCGCGAAGCCAACTCTAGCCTAGCCACCTACAGCTTATACGCCAAATTAAGCGACCGCGCCGAGCCTGCAGAATCACTGTTAGCCACTAGCGTGTTCTCGCTAGCAGAAAACTGCCAATCAATTCTATTGTCTAGCCAACAGTTAGCGGCATTTCGCCGTGGCAGCTCAGTAGAAGACGAGCAACTAACACGTGGAGTAAGAGGCTCTTACTTCATTCATAAGAAGTTAACACTTGCCGCGGCTGCACAGGATAGTTGGAGCATTGTGGCCGACGTAGACCAGTCACACGCCCAGTTAGCAGAATTGCAGCAGCAAATCAGCCAGCCGCAACAACTTGAGCAAGCGCTTATGGCATCGGTTGAGCAAAACCACCAGGAGCTTCTTAAGCTTATGGCTGGCAGCGACGCTTACCAAAAAACCGCAGAAGATGAGACCAGCGTGCACCACTACGCCAACGTATTGTTTAACAACATGCGCGGTGGTGTGGTTGTTGACCAGTACTGGGTTGAAAGTGCAGATTTTGTGAAAACCCTAAAAAATGCCAATACCCAAGTAGCACTAGACCAAGCAAGCTTCTTAAATAGCTTGCCGGCTAAGATTAATTACGACGAGCTACTATCACTAGCGGCTAAACAAAACAGCCCGCAATTGTTACGTTTGTGCCACGAGTACTTACCGCTTACTTTTGGCCGTCGCCACGGCGACCCAAGCCGCCCTTGGAACCATTTCGAGATAAAGCTAAAAGACAATCAGGGCAACCGTTTATTGTCTTACCAAGGTAACTGGCGTGACATTTTCCAAAACTGGGAAGCACTAGGTCTAAGTTACCCAAGCTTTATTAAGAGCTTTATTGCCAAGTTTGTGAATGCCTCAACCATTGACGGCTACAACCCTTACCGCATCACCAAAGCTGGTGTAGATTGGGAGCTATTGGAATCTGAAGATCCATGGAGCAACATTGGTTACTGGGGTGATCACCAGATTATCTATTTGCTTAAGTTTTTGGAGCAATCAGACAAATACCAACCTGCAGAACTAAAAGCCCTGTTAGACACAGAGATCTTTAGTTACGCCAATGTGCCTTACGAGATTTCTTCAGCTGAAGCGATTTTTGCCGACGCCAAAAATACCGTTGAATTTAACGAAAACAAACAAAAAATCATTGAAAGCCGCCAAAGCGTAATGGGCAGTGACGCTCGCCTTTTACTTGACCGAAACCAAGAAGTCTACTTAGCAAACTTGGCCGAAAAGCTATTAGTTCCACTGCTAGCTAAGCTAGGAAACTTAGTGTTAGACGGCGGTATTTGGTTAAACACCCAACGGCCAGAATGGAACGACGCTAACAATGCGATTGTGGGTACAGGCTTGTCCATGGTAACCCTGTATTACATGCGCCGTTATGTTGCCTTTATGCAAAAGCTATTTGCTGACAACAAGCAATACGCTATATCCAAAGAGCTAGCCAAGTGGTTAAGCGCAAGCAGCAGGATTTTACAAGAAGCTAGCCAACTAGTGGCTGCTGCGCGAGTAAACGAAACCCAACGTAATCAAGTTTTGCGTGATTTAGCCAAGGCCGCAGCAGATTACCGCCGACATGTTTACCAACATGGCTTCTCTGGCAAAGTAACGGTGGATGCAGCAGCCATTCAAGCGCTACTTGCTCCAAGCCTTGAGATTATGGATAAGAGCATTGCCAGCAACTACCGCAACGACGGTTTATACAACGCTTACAACATCATAAATTATAAACAAGATGAAGTTGCTGTAGATTACCTCTACCCAATGTTAGAAGGCCAAGTAGCGGTACTGTCTGCCGGAGTACTGACGCCAGACGAAGCGGTTCACTTACTCGATAAGTTATACAACAGCAGTATGTACCGTGCGGATCAGCACACCTTTATGCTTTATCCCGATCGTGACTTAGCAGGTTTTGCCAACAAAAATCGAATTGTAGCAGCGCGTGTTGCAGCTAATCCTGCACTGCAAACCATGCTTGAAAAGAATGACCCACGTATTGTTGAGCAAGATAACCAAGGTCACTACCACTTTAATGCGGATTTTGAGAATGCTGGTGCGCTAACCGCTGCTATTGGCGTCGCCAAAGCAGATTACCCAGAAATCGCCGACTCGGCCTGGCAAGACATCTTTGCCGTTTACGAAGAAGTGTTTAACCACCAAGCCTTTACTGGTCGCTCTGGCACCATGTTTGGCTACGAAGGCCTAGGTTCAATCTACTGGCATATGGTGTCTAAACTATTGCTCGCGGTGCAAGAGAACTATTTTGCCGCCTACAATATTGACCCACACTCTTTAGCGACTCAACAATTGGCTGAGTACTATTACAAAGTGCGTGCGGGCATTGGTTTTAATAAGTCTCCAGAAGTCTATGGCGCCTTCCCTACCGACCCCTACTCTCATACCCCTAAACAAGCTGGGGCTCAACAACCAGGCATGACTGGCCAAGTAAAGGAAGAGATTCTAACCCGCTTCGGCGAACTGGGCATTTTGGTAGAACAAGGTAAAATTAGCATCAAACCTTCACTGCTTAAAGGCAGCGAGTTCTTAAGTGCTGCCGATGAATACCAATACATCGACCCACAAGGCAATACCCAAAGCCTAGCGCTAGAGGCAAAGCAATTAGCCTTTACCTATTGCCAAGTGCCGTTTATTTACGCCAGCACAGAGCAAAGCCAAGGGCAGCTTGTGGTGAGCTATAAAAATGGTGAACAGTGGTCAAGCGACTCCCTAGAGATGAGCGAAGAGCTCAGTAAACACATCTTTGAACGTAGCGGACAAGTGGCCAAGGTCTTTGTATCGGTGCCAAACCAAATCTTACTCAGCTAAACGAAAGGAAAAGACAGTGAGCAGCCACCTAGTAGAGGTGTCTGACTACAACGCGGCGGGATATGCTCCCGTCGTGGATTTTCAGACCTGGCGAGTCGCCATACTAAACTACATTGATGAGCTCGAAACGGAGCTTATCGACAACTTTCAGTGTCACTTAGAAACCGATGAAGTGTTTGTTTTACTTGAAGGAAAGTGCATTTTATTTTGCGCTGAAACCACCCAAGGTAAGCTCGGTGAGATTGTTGCCACTAATATGCAAGCGGGAAAAATATACAACATCAAGCAAGGGGTTTACCACACTCATACACTAAGCCAAGACGCCAAAGTGCTGATTGTAGAAAACCGAGATACTAACGATAATAACTCACCTAAAATCACTGTTTCTGGTGATATTCAGCAACAGTTGAACCAATTGAAAACCCAGCTTTGGGACAACTAAAATTCTGTTTAATCACTTAGGCAATTGGCTAAGTGATTACTCTGCTTTGTCGCTATTCAACTGCTTAACCGAGTTACGAATGATTAACTCCGGAGCCAGTTTCTCTGTAACCTCATGAACTCTATCGTTAATTAAGGCCAGCACGCCTTGAGCCGCTTCGTAACTGAGCTGTTCGATGGGAAAGCTCACCGTAGTTAAGCGAGGGCGAATGTGTTGGCTGTAGGTATCATTATCAAAACCCACAATTGAAATGTCTTCACCAATGGTTAGCTTGGCGTCACTGCATACGTTATACACAGCTAGAGCAATGTTGTCGTTTTGACAAAAAATAGCGGTAAAGCCTTTATTGCGAGACATTAAACGGTGCACGGTTTCGTGGTTGCCTTCGTGATCAAAACGACCTTCAATCACCAAGTTTGCATCGTAAGCTATGCCCGCCTCAGCGAGAGCGTTGCGATAGCCCTGTAAGCGGTCACGGCTTTCCACCTTACTCATTTGCCCGGTAATGCAGGCAACCTTAGTATGCCCATTGTCGATTAAGTGCTTAGTGGCTAAATAGCCACCTAACTCATTGTCAATCCAGATACAGCGCCCTGCTAGCTCAGGAATATTGCGGTTTAAGATAATTGAAGCTGGCGTGTCTTCAGCAATCTTAATTAACTCATTGTCTGACAATTTGTCTGAGTGGATGATCAAGCCATCAACCTTTTTCGAGGCTAAAAACTCAATTGAGTCAACTTCTTTGGTTTTGGATTCCTGACCACTGGTCACAATTAGATGCAATCGTTCTTCACGAATAATGTTTTCAGTATTGTGCATTAAGGGGCCAAAGTATGGGCCGTCTAAGCTACCCACTAGCATACCAATACTGTTTGAGCGATTAGACGCTAAAGCCTGAGCGAAGGTATTAGGCTTATAACCGAGTTGTTCTATCGCATTAAACACTTTGATGCGATTTTTTTCCTTTACTGAAGAGTGACCGTTAATCGCTCTAGATACAGTAGCCTGAGACACTTTGGCCAGCTCAGACACTTCCTTTATTGTAATCAACTCATTAACCCTACTGTTCAATTCCCGCTTTATACATGTGCGCAGTGCAATACCTGTTACTTTTACTAAATATCGCCACTGCTTGCTAGCAATATGAGCGGAAACGGCGATATAGTCGACAAAGTAAACGCTAACAAAATAAAGTTGCGCGTATTTTGATACATACTACCACAGTATCAACGGTGCCAAGAGGCATCATCCTAGGTGATTACTAGCTTTGTGTACTAAGCGGTTTACTGATTAGCTGGGCTAGAATCAGGCTTGGTACTTATTAGAATACCAAGCAAAAAGAAAGCGCTTCCTAAAAAATAGGATAACAAAGTGACAAAACATACTATTACCTCAACTAATCGAGTAAGTTTATCACTATGCCAGACTCGCCCAAAGCCCCCTCAAACACTAGCTTTTGTGAAGCAATACGCAAATATAGATGACAATTAGGCAGATCCAAAACGACGATATTTAAAGCAACCCACACAAATGCTATAAAGAAAGCGCTTACAAAATGATTTTAGCTTAGCAAGGAAGAATAATGATGATTAAGCCGAGTTCTGTTGGAAAACTCTCAGCACTAGCGCTAGCCACCACACTTACGGCCTGTGGTTCCACTTCGTCTTCTTCAGACGGAAGTAGTGGCTTGGTTCAAACTAAGCCAGCCAAAGAAATTACTGGCGAGCCGGTCACTCCAAGTGACAAATGGAAACTGATTTGGAGCGACGAATTTGACGGTGACGAAATTGATACCCGCAAATGGGGCTTTGAAGAAAACTGTTGGGGTGGCGGTAACAACGAGCAGCAATGTTATACCGAGCGCAAGGTTAATGCCTTTGTTGAAGACGGCAAACTTAATATTGTTGCCAAGAAAGGAAACTTCACCGGTCCTGATAACCCTGATGGTAAAAAAGGCTTAAACAAAACCCTTCCATTCACATCTGCCCGTTTACGCACCTTAAACAAGAAAGAATGGAAATACGGTCGCTTTGAGATCCGCGCTAAACTGCCGTCAGGTCAAGGTACTTGGCCAGCTATTTGGATGCTACCTTCCGACTGGGTATACGGTGGCTGGGCTGCATCGGGTGAAATCGACATTATGGAAGCAGTAAACCTAAAGGCAAAGTCCGACGAAACTGGCGCTATTGGCGAGCCTGAATCGCGGATCCACGGCACCCTACACTTTGGCAAAAAATGGCCAGACAATGCTCACGTAGGTCAAGGTGTAAAGCTGCCAAATGGCGCTAACCCAGCAGATGACTACCATACTTATGCTATTGAGTGGGAAGAAGGTGAAATTCGCTGGTATGTAGATAACTACCACTACGCGACACAAACTCACGAGGGCTGGTATAGCCAATATGAGAAAGATGGCATGTTGGTAAACGCAGAATCAGAAGCTCCGTTTAATCAAAAATTCCACTTACTGCTTAACCTTGCAGTAGGCGGTAACTGGGCAGCGAAGGCCAATGAAGGCGGAATTGATGAGTCAATCTTTCCACAAACCTTTTCGATTGATTCAGTAAAAGTTTACCGCTGCAGTGTTGATCGCTGGAAAGGTAAGGGCTGTGCAGCTAAATCAGATGACGCAGTTATGGTTCCAGGCGTAACACCACCCGCTATTCTAGCGGTAGATGATGCCTATGCTGATGGCCCTCTATTGGATATTTACAGCGATAGCCTAAATAAATCCTTAGCCTTTGAAAGCTACAACCCAGTAGACACGGTTAAGTACTCGGAAGTTGACGAAGCAGGTCGCGGCAAAGTGATTGAAGTGAGTAAGAGCAGTGGAGCCGGTAATATTTACTTTAGAGCACCTCTTACCGATTTAAGCCACTGGCTAGAAAGCGGACAGCTCATCTTTGATATTAAAGTTGAAGAGCAAGCTAGCAGCGCCAAACTCCTTGTGAAAATCGATAGCGGATGGCCACACACCAGTGATGTTGAAGTGCCACTGCCAGCAGCCGGTGAATGGAAAGAAGTTCGCTTAAATATTAAAGATATTCTAGCTGGCGGAAATAGCCATGCAGCAGGTAAAAAAGCTGACATTGCAGCAATCAGTAATCTATTAGTATTTGAACCAAGCGACAAAATGACCTTCAAATTAGATAACATTCGATTCGAAAAAAAATAGCCCTATAAAATCGGCATAAAAAAGGGGAGAAGCTTAGGCTTCTCCCCTTTTTACTTAATGCTCTTCAAACAGCTTTAGCTGCCTACCTTCAGTTGATCCCAGTAGAAAACTTGTTCTCCGGCCTCTGCTCCGCGCACCCCATAGTTAAAAAACAAAGTTACTTTGTTGTAGCGAGTATCACTCTGCCAGCTTGGAGTGGCTTGGCTAAAGTCAAACACTAGCTGCTCCCACTGCCCTTGGCTTTGAGTAAGCACTTCAACTTCGGCAAAACTATCTGGTTGCTTACTGTCGGTTATCTTTAACCTTACTGGCGTTGCTACAGCAGGAGAGTAAACCCACAAGCTCATGGTTGGCTTAAGCTCATCTAATTGAATAGGCTGGGAAAAACCAGCGCCCTCTCCTAAACTGGTTCCCGCCCAACCAGCAGCATTGGCTGATTTACGAGTAAGCGCCACACGGCTACGCTGTTTACTAGGATCTTGAATTAATTGACTATTATTGCCGCCAAAATCTGAGAAATAGTATGCCAAGCCACGTTGGCTAAAGTTAAATGGCAAACTGGCTTCAGGGTACTCAAAGCGTAGTTTGTCTATTTGCAGATCCATACTTGCTGTAGGCTCGATAACAAACAAATTAACCACTTTGGTCAAATCAACCGACTTGCCAGACACCAGGCTATTCCCTCTAGCGGCTAAATCAGCCACATTTATCCTCACTTCAGTCCAGGTATCTAGCGCCGGCAAATCAACTTCAAAATCACTAGCATGAGGCCAACCGCTATCCATTTTCACCAACAAACTAGCGCCTTTATCTTGACTAAGCAGTTTTAAATCAAAGATGAGTTGCCCGCCTTCCTGCCAATGGTTCATATTGGTTTCAGGTGCGGTTAAATGCACATTACCATCTTTGCCAGCTTTACTAATTTCGATAACCTGCCCACGATGAAGATCTTCAATTAACTTATAGCGCATCGCATTTCTGGGGTCATAACTATTTAGCATTAAGCTATAGTTCAGTTCATCATCAAATAAAGTGAAACGAGGACCTGCTGCAAACTGTGTATCTACAGTAGCGCTAACCGGGGGTCTAAAGCCTTCTACTAGGTTTGCTTCTTGCGGTACGCTATTGCAGCCTTTACCGCTACTTCGCTCCACAGTACACTGATAAACTCGCACATAATCCACCTCTAATGCTTGTGGAAAAATATCATTATCTACCCCTGTGGCATTAGCATTCTCAGCCCATGAGCCTCCTACATCAAGATTCAACCCAAGGTAAAAGGCTTGGTCGAAAGGTGCTGCTCCTTCGGCTGTCACCAAGTGACCATTGTTGCGATATTGGCTATACCACTCGTCTTGACGCTGAGTCGCATAATGAACATTGTCGATAAACCAACGGATTTCTCCTTCTTCCCACTCTACTGTATAAGTGTGAAAACCATCAGCCGGGTTAACCCCATTAGGCAACTGATAGTCTTTTCCAGAACGCAAGTTTTCAGGCATAGCTCGTCCATAATGCAAGCTGCCATATAAACGCCCCTCCAAGGCCGCATCGGCAGTCCCTTTCGCATCGCTAGGTGTTTTTAGGTTCACTGCCTCTACGATGTCAATCTCGCCAGATGCTGGCCACTTCCCGTATTTATCCTCGAAGGGCAACATCCAAATAGCAGGCCAGGTACCTTGCCCTTGCGGTAGTTTGGCGCGTACTTCAACTCTGCCATACCGCCAATCTACTTTACCTTTAGTGCTTAACTTTGCTGAGGTATAAGGCTGAGTCTTAGTAATTCGTTTATCGCCATTGGGTAGGCTTCGCCCGGTAAAGCTGCCCTTTTTAGCCAGCAGTTTTAAACTACCTTCAGCTACCTGTAAATTGGCTTTTCGTTTGGTATAACATTGCTGGCTAGCACCTCCACCTCCCCAACAGTGCTCTTCTATATTCCACTTACGCAGGTCTATTGAATCGGTATCAAATTCATCATTCCAGACTAATTGCCAATACGCCGCTGGGCTACCTACCGGCTGTGGCAAAACACCTACCGACTGATTAGCTTGCTCTGTAGACCCACAGGCAAGTAACAGCAACGGCACAGGAAGCGCCGCCACCTTACAACAAAACTTAACATTCATGTTGTCATCCTTGTCTTGTTAATTTTGAAAGCGCTTTCTTTATAGCATTGTTGAATTAGGCTTAAAACCATACAATTAAAGACAGTCTAAGTTCTGCGCATATATGCGTACAAACTCACAATTAACAAAGAGTTATAGGTCGATTGACTTCCGCGTACTAAGGTGTAAATAAAGATTAACCTGGATCTTTTTTTCAAAAAAAATAGAAAGCGCTTACTAAATAAAGCTTATTCTGAAACATGCAAAAGCTGCTTTAACAAAAGAGAGTGCATTGAAGTTGTAGTGGCATAGAGACTGTGACCACCTAATCAAGAGGCGATATTGAGCAACGAACAGCTGTACAACGTGGTCAAATAGTTAATCACGTTTAGGACGAAAAATGGGGTAATTGCTTGTCCGTAATAGTACTGCAGATATTGATACAGGGTTAAACAAACAAGCAGAAGTCTCCCTTCATTTAATATTTAAAAGCACCCAAGGGTGCTTTTTTGCGCTACGCAAATAAAGAGCTATAAGCCAACAAGTGGTTATGCTTTTAACACAAAGGTACTGATCGAGTTATTCGCTAAAGACAGCTCAGCACCTAAGCCGTCAACTACCAAAGTAAGCTTGGCTACATGCCCCTCATTTTGAACCACGACTACCCGCTCACCATTACTATTTTCAAAGCTCACAGCATGCAAGTTTTCGCCGATTACTTGGGTTTTAATTCGCTTAGCGCCAATCTCAACATAGCGAGATAAATGGCCAATGTAGTAATACGAGTTATTGTAAATCAGCGATTTTGTCTGGCGGTTATACATAATGGGCGCTTCGCAGTAGTTCTCTACGTGATTTGGCCCGCCTTGTTCATTTAACAGCAAATTCCAGTCAATCCAGCCTTCTGAATAGTTGTTGAAATCACCAATAATGTTTCTGCCATAACGCTCACCATTACCCCAAGCACCTAAGTAGCCACTTTTATCATTCTTATCTACCGAGGTATCGGTTAACTCTACGCAACCTTCGGTAAAGATAAGGTGAGTGTCTGGGTAAAGGTGATGCACCATAGAAAGATTATCGAAGTCTTCACTCACGTACCAATGATTGCCCACGCCCCACACATACTTGGCCGCCTCTGGGTCACTAAGCACAATGGCTGTTCGCTGCACCATCACATCACGGTTATGGTCCCAAATAACAATGGCTTTATCTTGGTAGCCTGCAGCATACATAGTTGGGCCAAGGTAATTCTTAATAAAGTCGCGCTCTTCTTCGGCAGAATAAAAACACGAATCCCAGATTTGATCGGCTTCTGGCTCGTTTTGAATACTAATGCCCCAGATAGGTACGCCGCGCAGCTCCATCTGTTCGATAAACTTGGTGTAATAGCTGGCCCAGGACTGCTGATATTCAGCCAACAGTTTTCCGCCGTAGTTCATTTCACCGTTAGATTTCATAAATGCCGGCGGGCTCCAAGGCGATGCCAACATAGTAATGGGCTGTCCTGCCTGTTCAGCAGCCCGCTTGATCATTGGAATAACCCACTGCTCTTCGTGAGAAAGATCAAAGCTTTTAAGCTCACTATCCCCTTCTTCGATATAGGTGTAATTGCCTAAAGCAAAATCACAGGAATGAATAGCAACACGCCCTAGCACATACCCCAAGCCCTGCTCTTTATTAAAATAGGCCTTAATAAACTCCTCTTGCAAGGCTTCTGGCATCTCGTGGAAAGTACTGGCTGCCGCTTCGGTAAATGCGCCACCAAAGCCGATATGACTTTGATATTTTTCTTTGGAGTTAACTGCAATCATTGATTGCTGCACTTTGTAATGAGGCTTAAATTGCACTGCTGCTTTTTCTGCCCAACGCTCACCCGTGCGCTCAAGTGTTCTATAGTGTGTTGCTTTCATTTACTCACTCAACCTTGTTTATCTAAACTGAGCACAGGTTACAATGAAAGCGCTTTCTTTTTCAATCTGCCTAAATCACAAAATAAGAAGCCAACCAAGAAAAGGAAAATCACACCAAAGCCTTTAAATAAAAGACATTTAGAACACAAAGCTGGAAAGCAATGTCGATATTCTTTCGTTTTCCAGCTAAAAATAAAGGAAGCGCTTACTAAATACAAGCTCACAAGCGCTAGGCTGCATAAGCAATAACACTAGGCTAACGCTACAAATAAGTTATCAATTCCAGAATGAGTTTAAAGCTTTAATTGACTAGTACTCGCGGTCAATATGGTCAACATTAACCGTCTCAGGACTGACAATGGAGGTAAACGTTGATTCTAAAACGAAAAAAGGATGCCCTAGGGCATCCTCAATTCTTAATTTGGTACCAGAGGCCGGACTTGAACCGGCACGCTATCACTAGCGGGGGATTTTGAATCCCCTATGTCTACCAATTTCATCACTCTGGCATTTATTTTTTACTCGCCTTAGCGAGTGATTGGCATTATAAGCTGCGTTTTTAGATTGGCAAGCGCTTTTTGTTTTTAAGCCCACTAAGTGTTTAAGAATTGTGCTAGCAAGCGCTTAGTTATAGAAAGTGGCGGATTTTACTGCTCAGATTAATTCTCAGCCAGCCGAGATTTGCTACCATACAGGAAACTAATTAGAGGCAATAAAACAATGGCTAACGCTAGCGCTACCACTTCTCTGCCAACCGCAGGTTTCTTTCGCCGGTTAGGGGCATATATCTACGATGCTTTAATGGCTGTTGCTATTGGCATGGTAGCCACCATGCTTGGCTTAGCAATGGTGGCTATTGCTACCAGCATAGGTGTAATTACCTTACCTGAGGGCATGGAGCACTCTACTTATATGGTTAGCCAAATTTGGTTTCAGGGCTTAATTTGGGGCAGCATCATTATGTTTTATATCTGGTTTTGGCATAACCATGGCCAAACTATTGGTATGCGCGCATGGCGCTTGCGAGTACAGAATAAAGACGGCTCAAATATCTCTTATACCCAAGCGCTAATTCGTTTGTTTACTTCAGCATTGGGCGTGGGCAATTTGATGGTAATAGTCACCAAAGACAATACCGCCTTCCAAGACATTTGGGGCAGATGCCAAGTGGTGACCTTACCTAAAAAGTAGCGCTAGGTTCTACGATTAATTAAGAAGAAGGCAATACCTAGTACCAATACGCTAGGTATTGCGGCACTAACATAGGGGTGCACACCATACACAAGGCTCATTGAACCAAGCACTTGATCTAAGATGTAATAACTAAATCCAGCCACTACTCCCAACATTATTTTAGCGCCCATACTCGAGCTTCGCAGCGGCCCAAATACAAAGGATAAGGCCAACAGCATCATAATACCGGTAAGCACAGGCATCATTAGCTTACGTGCTAATGCCAGTTCGTAACGCGCGGGATCTTGGCGATTTTGTTTTAAATAGCCGATGTAAGAGTACATGCCAGAGATAGACAAATCGTGAGGTTTAATGGTTACCACGCTGAGTTTATCGGGGGTTAAGGTACTGCTCCAAGGGTAGTTCTCATAACGAGTTTCAACCACGCCATCATCGCTAAAATCAATCACCTTAGCTTCACGAATTAACCAGCGGTTGGTATCATAAAATGCTTGATTGCCTTCTACTTGTTGATATAGCTCGGCGTCGTCATTAAAACGATAAATGGTGATATTAAATAGCTCTTTGCTTTCTTGAACTTCACCAATATTAACAAAGCTTTCGCCATCTTTAGCCCATACCCCGCGTTGCACGGCCACCATAGCACCGCCCGACATTTTACTTGAGCGCAGTTCTTTGGCGGCCATGTCGGCACGTGGAGCCACATACTCACCCAATAACATCATTACTATCATCATTGGAACCGCTGTTTTAAGCACGGCAACAGCAATGTTAAAACGCGATAAGCCAGAGCTTTGCATAACCACCAACTCACTGGTGCTGGCGAGCGAACCCAAGCCAATTAATGATCCTAACAAAGCGGCCATTGGAAAGAAGATTTCTAGCTCACGGGGCACGCTAAGTAATACATACCAAAGTGCATCTGCAATTTGGTAATCACCTTGACCTACACTGCCCAGCTGTTCGACGAACTTCACAATCATGCTGAGGCTTTGCAAAGTAACCAGTACCAGCAAGCTCGACATGATGATGGTGCGGCCTATATACCAATCAATTATCCGAAACACAGGCCTTTCCTTTAACTTTTCCGCGAACTTTTAAATAGTATTCACTACGTAAGAATAGATAACCAAGCGCTATAAATAGCATCAGTAAATGCACCGACCACAAGCCGACTTCGGGCGATATCTTGCCTTCTTCTAAAGCACTTCTGGCGGCGCTTAGCATCAAGTAATAGCTTAAATACAGTAAAATAGCAGGCAGTAGTTTAGCGTAACGACCTTGGCGTGGATTAACCACCGCTAAAGGCACCACCATTAGAGTTAAGATTGGAATGGTAAGCGGCAGCGAAATACGCCATTGTAACTCGGCGATTTGTGTTAAATCGTCAGAGCCAATTAATTGCTTAGTGGGCAAAGACCACAAACGGCGCTGCGATTGGTTGCCTTCTTGCTCTCGCAAGTACACTCGATAACGCTCGAAGTGCAAAATACTGTAGTCCAGCTCTTCTGGTGCTTGCTCATAACGTTTGCCGTTACTAAGCACCATCCATTGAGAGCCATCAGTGCGTCTTTCAATACCACCTTCTTCCGCCATTACCACCGACGGGCGAGTATCACTGCCCTCTGCTGGGGTATGCGCTACAAATACTTTTTCAAGATGCTGGCCTTTGTTTTCGATTTGCTCCACAAAGGTCACCACCCCGCCACCCAAGGATTCAAAGCGCCCTTGCACCAGTACCGATATTCCGGCTTCTGCGTCCATTTGGTCAAACAATTGTTGTTCTAACTCATTGGTATAAGGGCTCAAGTACAGTGTATTAAAACCAGCAGCTAAGGTAGACAACAAGCCCAACACCATGGTGTCACGCAGCAATTGGGCAGTACTGTAGCCGCAGGCATGCAGCACTACCATTTCACTATCGGCGTATAAGCGACCATGAGCCACCAAAACACCAATAAACATGCTAATTGGTAGGATAAGAATCAAAAAGGCAGGCATGTTCAACAACATGACCTTGGCGATAATTTCACCTGCAACATTGCCTTCAGCTGCTTGAGACAAGACTCGAACAAACTTTTGCGAGGTAAAAATCAATAATAAAACAGCCAACACCGCTAGTTGGGTTTTTGCTGTTTCTTTAAATAAGTAACGGAATATTAGCACTCAGTCATTCACTTCAAACATAGAACTTTGCTGGTAATAGCAAAAAATTCAGATAAACTTTCTATTTTTTACAGTTTCACATAGCAATATGTGCCTGTATAGCTCATATTTATTTAAACAGTAGATAGAATCGGCCGCCCGTTCTAGCAGGTAAGCTATCTTAACCCAGTTTTGGAGATTGTAGGAGTATTCATGGAGTTTAGCGTAAAAAGCGGTAGCCCGGAGAAGCAACGTAGTGCGTGTATTGTTGTAGGTGTGTACGAACCACGTCGTTTATCGCCCGTTGCCGAACAACTCGACAAAATTAGCGACGGCTATATTAGCGCCTTATTACGTCGCGGTGATTTAGAAGGTAAAGCTGGCCAAGTACTGTTGTTGCACCATGTACCTAATGTATTAAGCGAGCGCGTATTATTGGTTGGCTGTGGTAAAGAGCGTGAATTAAACGAGCGCCAATACCGCCAAATCATTACCAAAACCATTAATACCTTAAACGAAACCGGCTCTATGGAAGCGGTGTGTTTCTTACCTGAGTTGCATGTTAAATCGCGCAACACTTATTGGAAGGTTCGCCAAGCGGTAGAAACCACCCAAGAAACGCTCTACAGCTTTGATATGCTTAAAAGCAACCGTGAAGAAACTCGTCGTCCGCTACGTAAAATTGTATTTAACGTACCTACCCGCCGCGAGCTCACCATTGGTGAAAGCGCTGTGCAACATGGTTTAGCAGTCGCCCAAGGGGTTAAGCACGCTAAAGACCTAGCCAACTTGCCACCTAACATTTGTAATCCTGCGTATTTGGCTGATCAAGCTAAAGAGCTACAAAGCAATTACGACAACGTAAAAGTTACCACCCTAGGTGAAGCCCAAATGGCGGCACTTAAAATGGATTCTTACTTAGCCGTTGGCCGTGGCTCAGACAACGAATCAATCATGAGTGTGATTGAGTATTGTGCACCGGGCTGCGAAGATCAAAAACCGATTGTATTGGTAGGTAAAGGGCTGACGTTTGACTCCGGCGGTATTTCATTAAAACCAGGCGCAGGCATGGATGAGATGAAATACGACATGGGCGGCGCGGCGGGTGTTTACGGCACCATGAAAGCCTTGGCCGAGTTACAACTGCCGCTTAAAGTGACTGGTATTCTAGCTGGTTGCGAAAATATGCCTGGTGGCAACGCTTATCGCCCAGGTGATGTTATCACCACTATGTCAGGCATTACTGTAGAAGTGCTAAATACCGATGCCGAAGGCCGCATGGTATTGTGTGATGTACTTACTTATGTAGAGCGTTACGAGCCAGAGCTAGTGATTGACGTAGCCACTCTAACCGGCGCTTGTGTGGTTGCACTGGGCCATCACACCACTGGTTTAATGACTCCGCATAATCCGCTAGCTCACGACTTGCTTAACTGTGCCGAGCAAAGTGGCGACAAAACTTGGCGATTACCACTAGGTGAAGAGTACCAAGAGCAGCTAAACAGCAACTTTGCCGACATGGCCAATATTGGCGGAAAAACTGCCGGCTCTATTACCGCAGCTTGTTTCTTGTCGCGCTTTACCAAAAAGTACAACTGGGCTCACCTCGATATTGCCGGTACAGCTTGGAAAAGCGGTGGCGAGAAAGGCGCAACCGGCCGCCCCGTGCCATTACTTACCCAATTCTTAATCAGCAAAACTGACCAAGAAATCGAAGAATAAGCCACAGCGCTTATTCGTAAAAAGGGAGCATTAGCTCCCTCTTTTCTTTTTTGGGCAAAAACTCTTGCTCAAAGGCCTAAAACTAAGCATTGCCGTGCATATTTCAAACAAGTAGTCTCTAGCGTATGAAAGCGAAATTTTATATCATGCCCGATTCTGTCACCACTGACAGCGAAGCCTTCGATAAAATAGTGTGCAACGTGCTTGCACAATACTATCGAAACGGTGAGCGCATACAGGTTTATACCTCGTCTAAGCAGCATGCAGAGCGCCTAGATGAAGTACTTTGGCAATTTGAGCCAGAGCAATTTGTACCGCATAACCTCAGTGGTGAAGGCCCCCAAGGAGGGGCGCCTGTCGAGATATCATGGCAGGCACCTAGGCAACGTCGCCAGTGTTTAGTGAATCTCACAGATACGGCACCAGATTTTGCCAGAAATTTTCAGCATATTATCGATTTTGTGCCAGCAGATGAAACCGGCAAGGCTGCGGCTAGAGAACGTTATCGAGTGTATCGCCAACAGGGTCTACAATTAGACACCGCAGCGTACACAAACCCAGAAATTACATAGAGTCAGTACATCCAATGGAAAAGACCTACAACCCAAGCGCAATTGAACAAGCGCTATATCAAGAATGGGAACAACAAGGCCACTTTAAGCCGCATGGCGATACTTCAAAAGAAGCCTATAGCATTATGATCCCACCGCCAAACGTCACTGGCAGCTTGCATATGGGACATGCCTTTCAAGACACCATTATGGATACCTTGATCCGCTACCAACGCATGCAAGGTAAAAACACCTTGTGGCAAGTAGGTACTGACCACGCCGGTATTGCTACCCAAATGGTAGTTGAGCGCAAAATTGCAGCCGAAGAAGATAAAACTAAACACGACTACGGCCGTGAAGCTTTTATCGATAAAATTTGGGATTGGAAGGCAGAGTCTGGTGGCACAATTACCAAACAGCTACGTCGCTTAGGCGCATCGGTAGACTGGGAACGTGAGCGCTTCACCATGGACGACGGCATGTCTAAAGCCGTTGAAGAAGCCTTTGTGCGCCTTTACGAAGACGATCTTATTTACCGTGGCAAGCGCCTAGTAAACTGGGATCCAAAGCTGCACACCGCTATTTCTGATTTAGAAGTAGAAAACAAAGAACAAAAAGGCCACATGTGGCACTTGCGTTACCCGCTGGCCGATGGCGAAACCACCAGCGAAGGTAAAGACTATTTGGTCGTTGCCACTACCCGCCCAGAAACCATGTTAGGTGATACAGGCGTAGCGGTTAACCCAGAAGATCCGCGCTACAACAGCCTAATTGGTAAATTCATTGAGCTACCGCTAGTTGGCCGCCGTATTCCAATTGTAGGTGATGAACATGCCGACATGGAAAAAGGCACTGGCTGTGTAAAAATCACCCCTGCTCATGACTTTAATGACTGTGAGGTAGGTAAGCGCCATCAACTGCCGATGATCAACATTCTTACTTTGAATGCCGACATCCGTGACGCTGCGGAAGTATTTACCACCAATGGCGAGCCTTCAGATGCTTACTCAACAGACATCCCTACTGAGTACCAAGGTTTAGAGCGCTTTGCCGCTCGTAAAGCCATTGTGGCCAAGTTTGACGAGCTAGGTTTATTAGAAGAAGTAGCCGACCA
Source organism: Agarivorans sp. Alg241-V36 (assembly GCF_900537085.1). Lineage (NCBI taxonomy): Bacteria > Pseudomonadati > Pseudomonadota > Gammaproteobacteria > Alteromonadales > Alteromonadaceae > Agarivorans > Agarivorans sp. Alg241-V36. The sequence continues at coordinate 234,064 of NZ_UNRE01000004.1, forward strand.
CAATAACACCGTACCTTATGGTGACCGTGGTGGTGTGGTGATTGAGCCAATGCTTACCGACCAATGGTATGTGCGCGCCGCACCCCTTGCTAAAACAGCAACAGAAGCGGTTGAGAATGGCGATATTAAATTTGTTCCTCAGCAATACGAGAACATGTACTTCTCGTGGATGCGCGATATTCAAGATTGGTGTATCTCTCGCCAACTTTGGTGGGGCCACCGTATTCCGGCTTGGTACGACGAAAGCGGCAAAGTGTATGTTGGTCGTAACGAAGCTGAAGTTCGCAGCAAACATGGCTTAGCCGATGATGTAACGCTGCGCCAAGATGACGACGTACTTGATACCTGGTTCTCTTCAGGTCTATGGACTTTCGCTACTCAAGGCTGGCCGGAAAAAACACCTAACCTAGCCACCTTCCACCCTAGCGATGTATTAGTCACTGGTTTCGACATCATTTTCTTCTGGGTAGCCAGAATGATCATGATGACCATGTACTTCATCAAAGACGAAAACAACAAGCCACAAGTACCCTTTAAAACGGTATATGTAACCGGCCTTATTCGTGATGAAAACGGCGACAAAATGTCGAAATCTAAGGGCAACGTACTTGACCCATTAGACATGATCGACGGCATCGATTTAGAAAGCTTGGTAACTAAACGTTGTGGCAACATGATGCAGCCACAGCTTGCCAAAAAAATTGAAAAAGATACCCGTAAAACCTTTGAAGACGGTATTGAAGCCCACGGTACCGACGCACTGCGTTTCACCCTAGCCGCCATGGCCACCACTGGTCGCGACATTAACTGGGACATGAGCCGCTTAGACGGTTACCGCAGCTTCTGTAACAAGTTATGGAATGCCAGCCGCTACGTATTGATGAACACCGAAGAGCAAGATTGCGGCAAAGACGGTGGCGAGATGGAATTCTCTTTAGCGGATCGCTGGATTGAAGGCCAATACCAGCAAACCATTAAAGCTTATCGCGAAGCGCTAGATACTTACCGCTTTGACATTGCCGCGCAAGTCATTTTTGAGTTCACCAAGAACCAGTTCTGTGGTTGGTACCTTGAGCTAACCAAACCAGTATTGTTTAAAGGTAACGAAGCCCAGCAACGAGGTACCCGTTATACCTTGTTAAACGTACTAGAAAGCCTATTGCGCCTAATGCACCCTATTACCCCTTACATTACCGAAACTATTTGGCGCCAAGTGGCTCCATTAGCCGGTAAGGCGCAGGCCTGTGATAGCATTATGCTGCAAGGCTTCCCTGAGTTTGACGCAACTCGCTTAGACAAAGCCGCGGTTACAGATCTTGAGTGGCTAAAACAATTCACTCTCGCTATTCGCCAGATCCGAGGTGAGATGGATATTAGCCCGAACAAGCCTCTGAATGTACTGCTGAAAAACGCTTCTAGCGAAGACTTACGTCGCTTAAATGACAACGCACCATTCTTGGCTTCTCTGGCTAAGTTAGAAAGCACTACAGCAATTCTCGAAGGTGAATCGGCACCGACTTCTGCTACAGCTATCTTAGGTGACATGGAAATTCTTATTCCAATGGCTGGCCTTATCGATAAAGAAGCCGAGCTAGCCCGTATTGGCAAGCAGCTAGAGAAACTGGAAAAAGAGTTAGCGAAAGTATCTGGCAAACTGTCTAACCAAAAATTTGTAGCCAACGCACCAGAGCAAGTAATTGCCAAAGAGCGCGCCAAGCTAGAAGAAATGGAAAGTGCTAAAGCTAAGTTGGTTGCTCAACAAGAGACCATCGCCGCCCTTTAAATCCTAGCTATAAAGCTTAGATAGAATCCCTCTTTGGCACTGTTCAAGAGGGATTTTTTCGTTATAGATCATATTTCTAATATTTTTTTTAGATTAATAACTTTATTAATACTCAGTTCAATAAATCGATAATTGGATTAGGGTAACTTTGCGGAGCATTATAAAAACGTAGTAAAACAGGGAAGGATCCTTATGCATCTCAAAAAACATCTTCTAACATTATCAATTACTTCTGCTCTTGTCGCATGCGGAGGAAGCGGCAGCGAAACAAATAATGGCGTAACTCCAGTCGAAAGCGTCAATGTCAGCGGAAAAGTTATTGACGGCTACATTCAAGGTGCCATCGTTTACCTTGATTTGAACCTAAACCGCCAGCTAGATGAGGGCGAACCTTTCACAACTTCTGACAACACAGGTAGTTACCAATTAACGGTGCTTGAAACTCAAATCGAGCAAGCTCAAAAAGCACCAATTCGCGCCTACGTCGGAGATGGAGCGGTAGACTTAGACACTGGTGAAGAGTTTAGTGATTCGCCAGTTTTACTTTCAACACCACCATTAACAGCTCTAAGTATTCATACGACTCCTCCCGCAGCCGCAATCACACCTTTCACAACTGATTTAAACAGCAAAGTCGAAGAAACACTTGAGCAAGTCGTAGCAGGTACCGTGGAGCTATCTCAGCTATTGGCCGAGTTACAAGGAGCTAAGGCCGAGCTGGCAGAGGAGTACGGTGTAGACGATAAAGAAGCTTTGCTCGGAGACTTCTTAGATGAAGGTAATGTTGATGCAGAGCTACGTGAAGAATTGCGTGGAGTAGCAGAACAGCGAGTTAAAGAACTACAAAAAGACCATCAACGCCAGAAAGAAGCTGAAGAGCAAGCTGAAGATGGTCAAATTGTCAAAACCGGCTCCACCCGCGAGAGCTTTGTAGAATGGCACACCGGTGAGCTATTACACCTATTGGTAGAGTGGCAAGAAGTCATCACCGTCAACGAAGATGGCTCAAGAGCTGTTGAAAAGTCAGGGGTTAAGTACTTCTGCGAAAGTGACTACACCCTCAAAGTAGATGGGTCTGGCGAGCCAATTGCTTATGAACGCTACTCCGTAACCCAAAACTTGGATGGACAAGGCGGCTTCACGGCCCTTACTAAGTTCAACATCGACAAAAATGGCGATGGTAATGCTTTATTCTTCGGTCAATCCTACAGCATCGGTGAAGTTTCTGAAGATATGAAAACTTGGGAATTCATTGAGTATTTCGATGAAGGCAATCCAAGTGATGATGATGCTAGCTTACAAGATTTAGGGCGCGTATACGATAATATTGACATCGTTACGGCAGTAGCTGAAAAAGATTTAAGTGAAATCGATATGATTCAATATAAGCGCGATAAAACGGAGCTTACCGAATCAGGAAACTTAGTTAATACTTATAACTTCCATGAATACCAAGCAGATAGTTTTGAATCGTTAGATAGCTCTTCACCCAAGTACATGGAAATGCGCTCTACAACAACCAACCTCGATAGAACCATCCACATAGTAGAAAAAGACTGGGGTGCAGATGGCAGCATTAACGAGCGCAGCGAGCAAGTTAGCTATGCCTCGGGCTCCACTACCATTATAAATGCTAACCCAGTTTGGGCTTGGCGCGGTGATGATATTTGGGAAGAATATGCGGATTATCGTTATGATGGAGGTCCGCTGATAAGCTATTGGTACGAAAAAGAAACGACCACTGAGACTGTTGACGGAGTAAAAACAAAAACCACAAACGGTAAACGTTACGTACTCGAAGATGAAACATTAACAGCAGGAGAAGATAAAGAGCTATTCCATGAATTCACTTCTACTAGTAGCTATCTAAGCGACGAACTCACTATTGAAGTCGCAAACTGGACTCATTACGCGCTAGAAGCCTATGATTTCACTGTCGTTGAGGAAAATGTTGGCCACAAAGTTACATACTGGCAACTAGAGTCTCCAGACTTTAACCTATGGGTTGGGCATGAGTTTGCAGAAATCGGGAGTTTAAATGTTACTGATTTGGCTGAACAGCTGGCCGTAACTTTAGAAAGCGATATTACATTTGAAAATATTACCGAAGAACATATTGAAAGCCTCAGTACCTACAACCGAGAACTATTCACTAGCAGCTTCATTTATGACGAAGATGGACAAGCTCGTACTTGGTACAATGTCTGGTCTGAGAACGCCCTCGATCTGCAGCCTAACTGGACTCTTGAAGAGTTAACGCTAGACGAGGAAGGTACAGACCTAGTATTTATAGCTGAGTCCGGTGGGATGTTTGCCATGAGCCCTCATGGTTCTGGTGCTATTTGTAGTAATGAAAGCTATTGCATTGAACCAGTAGAGTTACCACTTGTTGAGTTTGACGCTGAAACAGGTAGCTTCTTTACTTATTTTGCAGGAAGAAGCAGTGAGCCTAATTACTTCTTCCAATCCCAAGCGGAAGCGGAAGCCAAATTAACTGAATTAGAGGCCATAATACCTCAAACCAAAGAGTACTACATCGACTTCATACTTGATGTAGATGCTACTGAGGCAGACTTTGATGGTTGGGGTATCCACATTTGGAATCACGCCCCCTGCCAAGACACATATGTAGGTCATGAAAATGGGGAGATTATTACCGAATGGGAATCGCCGCTATTACCAAGCAGCTTTACCACTCATAGCAGCTTAAATGGTGATGTGATAGCTGCTAGGTTTGAGATAGAAGTCTATGATTCAGCAACTTGTGCTAACTTTGTTATACACAAAGGGAATGAGAAGGCGTATGAGGATGACATGGCCGCCACTCTAACCGGAAACAAAGGCGCTGTTATAACTTATGACCAAGCCGATATTCAATACGTAGCAGAGTAAACACTAGCAACTTTCGACTACATAATACTTTCTACAGCCCCTGATTATTCGGGGGCTTTTTCTGCATAGCCCTCCTACTATTGTTACGCTAGAATAACCGACTTTCTGCTGCCACTAGCTCTAAAGTATCAGCTGCAATTTTTCGAATCACTCAGAGGAATAAATGAACAAGAGCTTAGTTACCAATTTAGTCACTTTAGCTTTAGTCGTGTTTGGATACTTAGCTAACCATGCCTTAGTGTTCTCAATTGGTTTATTTGCCGTATCTGGGGCAGTCACCAATTGGATAGCAATACATATGTTGTTTGAAAAAGTGCCCGGTTTATATGGTTCTGGGGTTATTCCTGCCCGTTTTGACGACTTTAAAGCCGGTATCAAGCAATTAATGCTTAGCCAGTTTTTCACTGCAGAGAATATCGACCGCTTCCTGTCCGACGCCAGTGGTAAAGCCGTGCAACTAAACCTGCGCCCGGTGATTGATAAAACCGACTTCAGCCCGGCTTACCATGCCTTAGTTGAAACCATTGAAGGCTCGTCTTTTGGCGGCATGCTAGCAATGGTTGGTGGTAAGGAAGCATTAGCTCCTCTTGAACAACCCTTTGTTGACAAGCTAAAAGATGCAGTGATTGAAATTAGCGAAGATGAGCAGTTTAGCGAAGCACTAAGAGAAGAATTAGAACAGCCTGAGCATCTAGGTGACGTGCAGCAAAAAATCACCTTAATCATCGAGCAGCGGCTTGCTGAACTCACACCGCAGTTGGTTAAACAAATCATTCAAGAGATGATTCGCAAACACCTAGGCTGGCTGGTAGTTTGGGGCGGCGTTTTTGGTGGAGTGTTTGGCCTAATCCATGGCCTAGTGTAAGTTTTAATACCAATAACACTAAGTACGATTGGTATAACATCCAGCTAGTTGCTTGCGGCTAGCTGTTTTCCTGCTATCAAGGCTTCTATCTCTCCACTATCTAACATAGCTTGCAGTAAGTTTGAGAACTCTTGCTGACGCTCCAGTAGCGGTGATAACTTGGAGATCGCTAAATAAACAGGACGCCGTGTTTGCTGGCGATAATCAGCATGTTTAAACCATGAACTAATACCCTGCTCTTTTAGGAAGTAATCCCCTTCCACACAAGACATCACTACCGCATCAACTCTTTGACCTTTGAGTAAACGAAACGCCGACAAGTCATCAATCACTTCATGCTTGCTCAGCGCTTGGTCTTGGTCAAAACGCTCAAAGTATGCCACTTTGCTTTGCACCGAAATAGTTAACTTGCCCAAGTCTTGATAGCTATTCACTTGATGCTGGCTATCGTTTTTCAAGTAAAAACAAATACTTTGAAAACTGCGATAAGCAGGCTCCACAAACGCCATGTACTGTTCGCGCTCAGCATTTCGGTAGAGCCCTGTCATTACATCACTTTCACCCACCATCATGTGTTTTAAGCAACGTTTCCAGCCGCAGCCCTTGGTGTGTAACTGTAAATCTAAGCGCTCACTTACAACCTTAAGCAACTCTATTTCTATTCCACTTAAGCTACCGTCGGCTTCAATGGTTCGCCATGGCGGCCAATGCGCATTTGCGGTCATAAGGGTTTGTTGCGCCCAAACAGGTGTGCTTAGTAGCAAACAAAGCAATATCCGTAGTCGTGTCACAGCTAGTCCTTTAGGCTTATCTTGGTAATAGTGTAGTCAAAAAAAAAGGCGCTAAATGCGCCTTCTAATCATCTATAACTGAAACTTATTGCTCGTCGTCTTCTTCGCCAGACTCGAAATAGGTGCCCCAACCATCGTAAATCACTTTATGCTTCTCAGCGATTTTGGCTAAGGTTTCAATGTCTTCTTTGATGCCTTCCGCTTCTAGAGATGCCTCAATTATCACATCAAAACACCATACCTTGCCGCCATCTTCTAATTCGGCTTCTTCGGCATCGCTTACTTCAAAACCGGCTTTAAAAACGTCTACAGCGGCTTTCTCAAGCACTTTAAAGTCTTTGCTGGCGATGTGATGCTCAATGGTGTATTCAGCGTCAGGATCGCTGCCATCGGCCAACAACTCTTGAATAATCAGATCGGTTTCTTCTTGCCAGTCATTTATTACTTGTTGCAGGCTCATGCTTGTTCTCCCACCGTGGCTTGATTTAATTCGACTTGTTTCTTATGAACTTCTTGGTAATCGGCAGCTTCGCCACGCGCTTCCATGGTTAGCTCATAGATGCGTTGTTCCATAGTATCGTGCAGCTGGGTAATTTCGGCACGTAGGTTTTCTTTCCATTGGCTGACATCAATCGGCTTGCCCACTTCTACAATCACTTTACCGTTGTTCCAGCGGTTAAGCTTTACTTGGCCATGAGTAGACGAACAGCAAATTGGCAACATTGGCACCTTAGCCTGCAAGGCTAAATGAAAAGCGCCGGTTTTAAAGGCTTGTAAACCACGGCCGTAGCTACGAGTTCCTTCTGGGAACATCCACACAGAAAGGTGGCGCTTATCGATAGCTTCAGCAGCCTGTTTAATGGTATCAGCAGCTTTACTACGGCGGTCTCGGTCAATAAGAATGTTACCGGTGATCCAGTAGATTTGGCCAAAAAATGGAATTTTAGCTAGGCTTTTTTTGCCAATCGACACCACACCTTTGCGCAAAGCAAAAGGTAGAGTGAACATGTCGTAGCTGTTTTGATGGTTGGCGATCCACACTGCTTTATCGGGAATATCGTCGCTTAAATATCTAAGCTCCACATCGATACCCACAAAGCGGCCACATTTTGCGATAAGTACACCAATTTGATGCACTAAATCAGGATGGCGAGGTCGCGTTAAACAATACAAAATCACAAACGGAAATGCCGTCAGCATTACCAAGGCAATAAACAAAATTCGAATTACGGCTAACATGGCACCCCCATTAAAACAGCCCGCAGTATACGCGCTGTCATTTAGGTGAACAAGTGTAAGCTGAAAAACTTAATCTAAGCGTCATCTGTCGTTGGCTCATCGTTTTCTAGGGCTGTGGCCTCAATCTCAATGCCATCAACACGTTGCAATCCACGCGGCAGTTTATTACCACGACGACCTCGTTCGCCCCGATAATGATCTAAATCGCTTGGCTTAAGGGTAAGTTTACGTTTACCGGCAAATAAAGTGACTGACGCATCGGCAGGCACCACTTGCAGCAAGGTGACATATTCTTCGCGATTTTTAACCCGCGCCGTTGGAATGCTTATTAGTTTATTACCTTTACCTTTTGCCAGTGCAGGCAGGCTGGTAAGTGGGAAGACTAACATTCGCCCTTCGTTGGAAATGGCTAGGCAGCTATCTGTGTCATAACTACTTACTTCAATAGGCGCTAGTACCTTGCTGCCTGCTGGCAGATTGAGGTAGGCCTTACCATTTTTATTCTTGCTAAGCATATCGGCGTATTTGCCAATAAAGCCATAGCCTGCATCAGAGGCAATTAAATAACGCTGCTCGTCATCCGCCATCACCACATGGCTAAACATTTCACCAGGTGCTGGGTTAAAGCGCCCAGTAAGAGGTTCACCTTGGCTACGCGCAGACGGTAAAGTGTGTGAATCCAAAGCATAACTTCGCCCTGCGGTATCAAAGAATACGGCTTGCTGATTACTCCGTCCGCTAGCGCTGCCAAGGAAACTATCGCCCGCTTTATAACTTAAGCCCTGCGCATCTACTTCGTGGCCTTTGGCGGCTCTTGCCCAACCTTTATCCGACAAGACCACGGTAATGGCTTCGTTAGGCATGAGTTCTTTTTCGCTTAAGGCTTTTGCTTCTGAACGCTCCACCAGTGGTGAACGACGCTCATCGCCATAGGTTTCGGCGTCGGCAATTAGCTCTTTCTTAAGCAATGTGCTCATACGGCGTTCGCTGCCTAACAGCTTCTCAAGCTTATCGCGCTCTTCGGCAAGTTCAGCTTGTTCACCGCGAATTTTGATTTCTTCTAACTTAGCCAGCTGACGAAGTTTAATCTCTAAAATAGATTCAGCTTGCTTATTCGACAGACCAAAACGTTCCATAAGGGCTGCTTTAGGCTCATCTTCAGTTCGAATAATTTCGATCACTTCATCAATGTTTAAGAAGGCAATTAACAAGCCTTCTAAAATATGTAAGCGCGCCAGCACCTTGTCTAAGCGGTATTGTAAACGGCGACGCACCACATCTCGGCGGTAACGTAGCCACTCACTTAATATTTGTACTAAACCTTTCACTTGTGGGCGGTTATCTAAACCCAGCATGTTGAGGTTAACTCGGTAATTACGTTCCAGATCGGTAGAAGCAAACAGGTGATTCATCAGCTGATCGACATCTACTCTATTTGAGCGAGGGACAACAACGATACGAGTGGGGTTTTCGTGGTCTGACTCGTCACGTAAATCCACCACCATCGGCAGCTTTTTAGCCTGCATTTGCGCGGCGACTTGCTCCAAAACTTTGGCACCAGAGACTTGGTGCGGCAATGCGGTAATCACCACTTCACCATCTTCGGTATGAAACACCGCACGCATCTTCACTGAACCACGGCCGGTTTCGTAGATTTTACGAATATCTTTGGCCGGGGTAATTATCTCTGCTTCGGTGGGGTAATCGGGCGCTTGAACATGCTCCAGTAAATCTTCCAATTGCGCTTTGGGGTTATCGAGTAAGTGCACACAGGCGTTAGCCACTTCTTTGACGTTGTGTGGCGGAATATCGGTAGCCATGCCCACTGCAATGCCGGTAACACCATTTAGCAAAATGTGTGGCAAGCGCGCTGGCAAGGTTTTTGGCTCATTCATGGTGCCATCAAAGTTAGGGATCCAATCACAGGTTCCCTGACCGAGTTCGCTCAACAGTACTTCTGAGAACTTAGACAGCTTGGCTTCGGTATAACGCATGGCCGCGAAGGATTTAGGATCATCGGGTGCCCCCCAGTTACCTTGTCCGTCCACCAAGGGATGGCGATAAGAAAAAGGCTGAGCCATTAATACCATGGCTTCGTAACAGGCCGAGTCACCATGTGGGTGATACTTACCCAGTACATCACCTACGGTACGTGCCGACTTTTTGTACTTAGCGTTAGCCGATAAACCGAGCTCCGACATGGCGTAAATAATGCGTCGTTGCACCGGCTTTAAGCCGTCGCCAATATGCGGTAAAGCGCGATCCATGATGACGTACATGGAATAGTTTAAATACGCCTGCTCAGTGAAGTTACTCATTGATAGGCGTTCTACGCCCTCTAAACTGAGTTCATTGGCATCACTCATGCTCTAATAACCTTTTATGTTCCTTGCAAAGCTAGCACTGCTGAGGCTTTGTCAAATTGCCAGAAATAGCGTGCGCTAGCTGGTTTACCGATGTAATAGCCTTGCGAGTAATCCACTCCCAAGTTGATAAGTTCGTTGTTTAATGCTTCCGACTCTACAAACTCAGCCACGGTTTTGTGGCCAAGTTGATTAGCAATATCAACCAAGGCTTGAATAAAGACCTTATCTTCATTTTGATTTAGAATTTCGCGAACAAAAGAGCCGTCGATTTTTAGATAATCAAAAGGCAGATGTTTCAAAGAATGGAAAGATGAGTAGCCCACACCAAAGTCATCCAGCGCAATGGCGCAACCTAAAGCTTTAAGACGGCGAATATGTTCTTCCGCTTGCTTCATATTTGGCAGCGCGGCGGTTTCAGTAATTTCAAAGATAATCATATCGCCGGCAATATTGCGGCTAACAAACTCTCGGGCAATGCGCGCAATCACTTTTTCACTACAGAAAGAGCGTGCCGACAAGTTAATTGCTAGTTTGTCAGTAAAGCCGTTACGCAGGTTAGTTTCCATTTGCTGTAGGGCTTGCTGCACTACCCACAAATCAATTTTATCAATTTGGCCGTTTTTCTCTGCTGCCAAAATGAGCTGGTAGGGCGAATGTAATTGCTCTTTTTCATCACGTACGCGCAATAGCACTTCGTAATGTTCAACCTTGTTGAGCTTGTTATTCATGATCGGCTGATAGTGCAGCTCTAGCCGATCACGCTCAATGGCGTTTTGCGCTAAGTCTAACCAGTAGTGCTTTTTAGCAAGCTCTGAGTCACTATTTTCCGCTTGGAAGGTAACTACACAGTTTTTACCCAGCTCTTTGGCTTGGTTATTACAAATATCCGCCTTGGCCATGAGATCTTCAAAACCATTACCATGTTCAGGGAAGGCAACAATGCCCACACAGGCGGAGGCAGTATGAATAATGTTATGCCCTGGCACACTTACCTGCGCCAACATGCTGATGATTCGCTGAGCAACTACTTCGGAGTAAGCAAGGCTAGTACCTTCCAAATAAATGGCAAACTCATCACCGCTAATTCGCGCTAATAAGGTATCGTTTGGCAGCAAGCGTTCTAGGCTAGAGGAGACTTGGCGCAACATTTCATCGCCTGCACCGTGGCCACTAATATCGTTTACGTATTTGAAGTTATCCAGATCCACCATCAGCAAGCAACCGTAGCGTTTTTCTTTCACCATTTGAGTGATCACGCGCTCAAACTTACGGCGGTTAGGTAGATCGGTTAAGTTATCGTAGTTGGCAACCCACTCTAGTTCTTCGGCGCGGCTTTTAAGCTGCTGCTCTAAAGCTTCTAGCTGATAAGAAAGGCGAATTAAAGTGTGGTTAAGCTCGTCAGACTCATCTTGCAAAAAGCGTTTGCCATTGCTCTCTAGGTTACGACGAAACAGGTTATGCGACGAGCGGGCTAATAGCGGCAAATTATCAATGGTTCGGCGGATCCGCCTAAGCGATGGGCTAAGCGCGAATATAATAATCGCGCCGGCAAAAACCAGCGCACCAATACCAAATAGCAAGTTATTGTAATCGGCACGCTTTAACTGATTAAGCTGAGTATTGATGTCGTTGACGATGGCGTAATAAACAGGTTTTTGCTGACTAGTATTATTTACCTTAAAAGCATGTAACTCGGTAAGCCCCATTTCGGTATTAAACTGCTCTACCCCGTTAACAATATCTTCGGCATTTAAGCCTACCAATAGGTCTTGCACCATTTCACGAAACGCTGACTCAGCATACAGTAGCTCAACGCTATTATCGTCGTTCAGCTCAACCAAAAAGTGGTGGCTACCTTGGCTGGCAGGGAACAGCTCCAGCAAACGCAAAGAATCAATACTGTAGAAAACTCGATAACTTCCCTGCTCTTCCATTTTCTCCAAGTCAGTAGCGATAATAATGCGACAGCTTAAGGGACAATCGAGAATCCATTTAGCATCAACATCCTCGGGATCTTTTAGCATCCACTCTAAGGCTTTTTCGCTATGCGCTATATAGCCAAACTCGTATTTTAAACCTTCTAGAGGATCTACCACCGCAATGCTACGCACCGGCAGTTCAGTATTAGCTCGTAGGTCTTGCCAGAAGGAATCAAATATTGCAGGTAGGTTTTCTTGTTGATAAGCATCAAAACGATAAGACTGACTGGAGGTTACACCCTGTAGGCGCGAAAACACATCACGATAGTATTTTTGCAGCTGGTATTGCTGGTTGTCGATAACTTGCGCGCGACCAAGCAAAAAGAAGCTCTTTAAGTTGTCATGGTTAAAGCTGATTAAGCCCACCAAGGTCACTAACAAAACACCGCATAACAGCAGCAATGCTTTACTGGCTAAACCTAATCGCAAATCGCGCATGCTCAATTTGTTCCCTATACCAAGTCTGAGGCCATATCGCCTTTGGTTTCTAGCCACTGTTTACGATCGCCCGAGCGCTTCTTGGCTAACAACATGTCCATCAGTTGCACAGTGGCTTCTTCCTCTTCAACGGTTAGTTGAACTAAGCGGCGTGTATTTGGATCCATGGTGGTTTCGCGCAATTGCAACGGGTTCATTTCACCCAAACCTTTAAAGCGCTGAACATTCACTTTACCGCGTTTTTTCTCCGCTTCGATACGATCTAATATGCCTTGCTTCTCATCTTCATCGAGAGCATAGAATACTTCCTTACCCACATCGATGCGGTACAAAGGCGGCATGGCCACGTAAATATGTCCCTGCTCGACTAATGGACGGAAGTGCATCATAAATAAGGCGCACAACAGCGTGGCAATGTGTAACCCATCGGAGTCGGCATCCGCCAGAATACAGATTTTTCCGTAACGTAAACCGCTTAAGTCATTGCTGTCTGGGTCTATTCCAATGGCAACAGAGATGTCGTGAACTTCTTGCGAGCCCAATACTTCTGTTGCATCAACTTCCCAGGTATTGAGAATTTTTCCGCGCAGTGGCATTACAGCCTGAAACTCACGTTCTCGGGCCTGCTTAGCACTACCGCCGGCTGAGTCACCTTCTACTAAAAACAGTTCGCCGGTTAGCGGGTCTTGACTAGTACAATCGGTAAGTTTGCCAGGTAATGCTGGACCTGAGGTGACCTTTTTACGGGCAATTTTTTTGGTTGAGCGAAGTCGACGCTGAGCATTACTAATGAATACTTCGGCTAATAGCTCTGCTTGATCAGTATGAGTATTCAGCCACAAGCTAAAAGCGTCTTTAACGATGCCCGAGACAAAGGCTGCTGATTGGCGTGAAGACAAACGTTCTTTAGTTTGTCCAGCAAATTGAGGGTCTTGCATTTTTACCGACAAGACATAACAACAGCGATCCCAAATGTCATCAGGAGTTAGCTTTAAGCCACGCGGCAGTATATTGCGAAACTCACAAAACTCGCGCATGGCATCAAGCAAACCTTGGCGTAAGCCGTTTACATGTGTACCACCTTGCGCGGTGGGAATAAGGTTTACATAGCTTTCGGTGATGCTTTCGCCACCTTCTGGCAACCAGCTTACCGCCCAATCTACCGCTTCGTCTTTACTTGAAAATGCCCCCGTGAAAGGATCTTCTGGCAGGCTAATGTAATCTTTAAATGATTGGCTTAGATAATCTTTTAGGCCGTCTTCAAAATACCATTCGTCGTTTTGCTTATTAACCTTGTCGACAAACTTAATGTTTAGACCAGGACAAAGTACCGCTTTAGCCCGCAATAAATGACGTAAACGTGATACTGAAAATTTAGGACTATCAAAATAACTCGGCGTTGGCCAAAAACGTACTCGGGTGCCGGTATTTCTTTTACCTACGCTGCCCGTCACCGTTAACTCTTCAACCTTATCGCCATTCTCAAAGGCCATTTCAAACAGTTGACTGTCACGGCGCACTTGAACTTCAACCCGTGAAGACAAGGCGTTAACTACTGAAATACCCACACCATGCAAACCACCAGAGAACTGGTAGTTATCGTTAGTAAACTTACCACCGGCGTGTAAGCGGGTAAAAATAAGCTCTACACCACTGACTTTTTCTTCTGGGTGAACATCGGTAGGCATACCACGACCATCATCAATAACTTCGATTGACTGGTCTTCAAATAAGGTGACTGTAATAGCACGAGCATGGCCGGCTAAGGCTTCATCGACACTGTTGTCGATAACTTCTTGGGCTAAATGGTTGGGGCGAGTGGTATCGGTATACATGCCAGGACGGCGTTTAACCGGGTCTAAACCACTTAATACTTCAATAGAGTCTGAATTATATTGATCAGCCATGATAGAAATTGTTACCTAAGTGCCAAAAAGTCGAGAATGGCAGCACAGTGATTTTCAAATCCTTGAAAACTGTGGTCGCCGCCTTCTTCAATGGTGAAAGTTGCTCCCTTATATTCTGTGACTGCTAAATTAAAGTCCAGCACTTCATCTGCCGTTTGTAGCATCACCCAAAGTCGCTGCTGACAACTTAAGTGACTTACTTCTAATTGCTTTAACTGTTCGATGTGCTGTTGTTCTAATTGATAATGCTGCTGAGTATAAGGGTTTTGTTGCTCGCCTAAATAGTCTTTTAGCAGTTCATAGGGTTTAACTGCTGGATTAACCAGCACCGCTTTAGCTGAGGTTTGCTGAGCCACTCGAGTGGCTAAAAAGCCGCCCAAAGAACTACCCACTACACCGAGCTTTTTACCACGGTGTTGATCGAGAATACCTTCAATCTGCTGCCAAGCGTCGTTTGGATAACAGGCAAGCTGCGGGCATACCAGCTGAATTTGAGCTTTATATGGTTCAAGATACTGGGCCATTGCTTGCGCTTTAGCCGAATTAGGAGAGCTATTAAATCCGTGTAAGTACAATAATACTGATGGTGGCTCCACTCAATAACCTTTCGATTTAGGGTCGGGAAGAAAACTGCGCTCAGATAAACGCCGCAAGCGAGTGGCAATGCGTCCTTCAGCAGTTAATTGCAAGTAACGCCAACCAGGCTGCTGGTGATCTAAGGCAAAATTGGCCGATAAGGGTAAAAACTGAATACAGGTACTTGGGGTGGCAATAAACGCAATGCCATCAAACTGAAATTCATAGTTTTGATGGACATGGCCAAATATGACTCCGCGAACATTTGGATAATCAGCAATCACCGCAAAAAACTCATCAGCATTTTTAAGGTTATGTTGATCTAGCCATTTACTGCCCACGGGAATAGCTTGATGGTGCATAGCAATTAGCACATGTTTATCGGGATACTCGGCCAAAGCTTCAGCTAAGTTGTCTAACTGCCGTTGACTCATCACTCCATGAGGCTCACCTTCTAACTGGGTATCCAACATAATGATTTGCCAGTGCTCGCTCACCAATTGCTTTGCCGCTAACACCCCATGCTGCTCAAGTGTCAGCATGTTTTCTTGCATGTCATGGTTACCCGGCAACCAAACGCAAGGGCGATCTAAGTCAGCAATTCGCTCAGCAAAACGTTGATAAGAGCGCTTGGTGTGATCTTGAGATAAATCACCCGTAGCGAGAATGTACTCGAAAGGAATGTTGTCACTTTGGATATTTTCGATGACTGCAGTGAAACTGTCATTGGTATTAACCCCCAATAAGCCGGTTTGCTCATCGGCAAACAAGTGGGTATCGGTGACCTGCAATAAGTGCACACTTCCGTCTGGTGCTGTGTTTATGTTTAATTTAGTAAATGCCACAATGTTTTCTTGTAGTTTGCTTAAGCAAACTCAACTTTAATCCGCTGTTTTAAACAAAATACCAACCAGTCATTAAGAAACTGATTTGTTTGATGCTTTTCATCTTGGTGATGCATCTTTTTATTCGGGTAATCATACCTTGGTTTTAGCTTATAAATCTGCTGACTAGCACACACTTCCGCCAACCGTGCATCGTGATACAAGCGCACCAACAGCTGAGGCTGTAGGTAATTATAGGCTTGGGCACTGGCTTGCCTTATCTCATAAAGTGCGGTGTAACGAGTAAGCTCTTTGCTTTCTAGCAAATAATCTTCACCCAGTTTAGGGGTCAAACGTAGTATTTGCCCCACTTCAAGCGGCCCTGGAAACAAACGCGTCATCAAGCTGTAATTGGCAGCATAAAGCTGCATCAACTGGTCGAGGTTGACTCGATAACGGCTAGGGCTAGTATTACTGGGCATCACCATCGCCATCATTTTGCCACTGCTGACGCACCTTCTGCAAATTCAACTGCAACCACTGAATGGCAATCACCGCCGCAGCATTATCGATAACCCCTTGTTGCACCCATTCAAAAGCCTGCTCGCGACTAATTACTTTAACAAGTATGTCTTCGTTTTCTTTCTCTAGGCCGTGAACACCACCCGCTTGGCTAGCGTCCACTTCACCAATATACAAATGAATGCGTTCACTTAAACCACCAGCCCCTGGTAAAAAGCTATTGCAAGAAAACACCCGTTTAACGGTTAAACCGGCTTCTTCTTCAGCTTCACGTACTGCTACATCTAAGGGAGGCTGGCCACTGTCGAGCATGCCAGCAACAATTTCTAATAACCAAGGGCTAGCGCCTGTTTCCACGGCACCAATGCGAAATTGCTCCACCAACACCACTTGGTCTAACTTTGGGTCAAATAACAAAATACCGGCAGCATGTCCGCGGTCCATCATTTCGCGCTGAATCCAGTTGCTCCATCCGCCTTGATATAAGCGGTGGCGCAGAGTATAGCGTTGCATCTTGAAGAAACCTTGATATACATCTTCTACATCTTTGATTTCCACATCTTGGTGGGAGAATTGACTACTATTTTGTAACTTTGTCATATTGACCAAGACTCCTTTTTGTAACGCTTGGTATAAAAATTGTCAGAACTTATTGATCAAACACCCGCTTGACCTTAATTTATGCTTTTTCTTTGTTATCTAGGTCTTACTCTACAAATAAAGCTGGTATAGACTAGCATTAATTAAACTGTGGTAGTTTTAAACTATTAAGATTTAGTCTAAACAAAGTAAATATCTATTCCCGAAATAACCTCGCTAAACACAGCGACCAAAGGAAAGGCGTAATGAAGCTGAAAATCAAATCGTTAATATTAGCTTGTGGAATGAGTTCTTTAGCATTCCAAGCCCAAGCTGATGATTTATTGCAAATTTATCAATTAGCTCAAGAGAAAGATCCTGTAATTTTGCAAAGTAAAGCTCAGCGTGACATCGCCTTTGAGCAAATTACCGAATCTCGTGCATCTTTGCTGCCACAAATTGGCTTTGGTGCTGGCGCTACATATACCACCACCAGCAATGATGCTATCGACAGCATTACTAATACCACTGCATCAGTTGGCCTTAGTCAGTCGCTGTACTCAAAAACCAACTGGACTAGCTTAAGCATCTCTGAAAAGAATGCGACACGTTCAGAAGCCTTATACGGTAACGACGTACAAAGCCTGATTATTCGTGTAAGTAACGCTTACTTTAACGTATTACGTGCAATGGACAACGTTACCTTTGTAGAAGCCAACAAAACGGCAGTGGGTCGTCAGTTAGAGCAAACTAAACAACGTTTTAACGTTGGTCTTACTGCGATTACTGATGTTCACGAAGCCCAAGCTGAATATGACCGTACCCTTGCCCAAGAAATTCAGGCGCGTAACGACTTGTCTAACAGCTACGAAGATTTACGTGAACTAACTGGTTTAGAGCACCGCGAACTAAACATTCTTAATACTCAGCGCTTTGAACCAAACCCACTTGAGCAAGGTTCAGACTTTTGGTTAGCCACAGCAACCGACCGTAACCTAGAGCTAAATGCTCAGCGCATCGGCAAAGAGATTGCCCAAGAGCAAATTGAGTTAGCCCAAAGTGGTCACTTACCAACCCTAGACTTAACTGCAGGCATTGGTTACGACAATAACCAATATGGAAATGACATTTATGACTCATCAGTAGGTGGCAGTGCCAACGCTGGTAATATTGGCCTTGAGTTCAACTGGCCTATCTACCTAGGTGGCAGTATTGATTCGCAAGTAAGACAAGCGCAGTTCAGCTACATCGCTTCGTCTGAAGCACTAGAGCAAACTTTCCGTACAGTGCAAAGCACGGTTAACTCTGTAGTAAACAACGTTAGCGCCAGCATTGGTTCGGTTAAAGCCTTTGAACAAACTGTAGTTTCTTCACAAAGTGCGCTAGAAGCCACTGAAGCTGGTTTTGAAGTAGGTACTCGTACCATTGTTGACGTACAAGACGCTACTCGTAACTTGTACTCTGCAAAAAGCGATTTATCTAACGCGCGTTATGATTACATTCTTAACATGCTTGCGCTTAAACAAGCTGCTGGTACTTTAACCGAAGAAGACGTAGCTTTGGTTAACTCAGGTTTAATGCCAGCTCAGTAATCCAGCTAGCAAAACAACCTGCAATAAAAAAGGCGCCAATTGGCGCCTTTTTTAAATCTAGGGAAAAGCTAGTCGATTTGATTTTGACGAATAGACTTAATGATTTCCGAGGTTGAGCAACCATCTTCAAAGTTAAGCACTCGCACTTCACCACCGTTAGCAATCACTTCTTTTCCGCCAGCTATTTGCTCTGGTTGATAGTCTCCGCCTTTCACCAGTAAGTCTGGCAACAGGTTAGCAATTAAACGCTGCGGGGTGTCTTCGCTAAAATCAACCACCCAGTCAACGGCGCCTAAACCGGCAAGTACCGCCATACGGCGATCTACACTATTTACCGGACGCCCTTCGCCTTTTAAGCGCTTAACAGAGTCATCACTGTTTACCGCCACAATCAATCGGTCACCCAAGGTGCGTGCGTGATTAAGGTAAGACACATGACCAGCATGCAAAATGTCGAAACAACCATTGGTCATTACTACCGTTTCACCGCGACGTTTAGCAGCCTCTAGTGCAAACTTAAGTTGCTGCTCACTCAATACACCAAAGCCTGTTTCCTGCGAGCCGTACACGGCGTTGGCAAGCTCAATGGTAGACACCGTAGACGTACCCAATTTACCAACCACAATACCAGCTGCAGCATTAGCTAAGGCACAAGCGTCATCTAAGCTTGAACCAGCGGCAAGTGAACTGGCTAAGGTAGAAATCACCGTATCACCAGCACCGGTTACGTCATATACCTCTTGCGCTAGAGCAGCTAAATGCAGCTCCGGCTGTCCTTTACGGATAAGCGTCATACCGTGCTCGCTGCGAGTCACCAACAGGGCTTGTAGATCCAGTTGCTCAATTAGCGCTTCGCCTTTACTAATAATTTCGTCTTCATCTTTACAGTGGCCAACCACCGCTTCAAACTCAGAAAAATTAGGCGTTAGCAAGGTTGCACCGCGGTACTTATCAAAGGCACTGCCCTTTGGGTCAACCAATACAGGAACGCCAGCTTCACGCGCCAGCGCAATTAAATCGCCCACTTGATTTAAGGCGCCTTTATTGTAGTCAGACAAAATAACCACTTGATGCTGCTTAACCTGCTCGGCAAAACTAGCGGTTAAATCTTTGCTGTCTACTTCGTGAAAATTCTCTTCAAAATCTAAACGAATTAGCTGCTGATGACGGCTAAGAACACGTAGCTTAGTAATGGTTGGGTAGTCGGCAAATTTGGTAAATTGGCACTCTACGCCAACCGCTGCCAACTTATTTTCTAAGGCAATGCCCGCTTCGTCTTCGCCGCTCATTCCTAATAAAGTAGAGCCAGCACCTAAGGCCACGGCGTTTAAGGCTACGTTAGCCGCGCCGCCGGGGCGTTCTTCAATTTGTTCAACTTTAACCACTGGAACCGGGGCTTCAGGCGAGATGCGTCCGGTAGGTCCATGCCAGTAGCGGTCTAACATTACATCGCCAACTACTAACACCTTTGCTTGGGCAAACTCAGGGAGGGTTATTCTCATTGTTCACTCTCATCGAAAAATAATTACTAACAGTTTATCATAGTTAAACTTATGGTCTGCGGCATAATCTCTTGATATCCGGTAGACTTTACACATTATTACAGTGACAAAGTAAAATATGGCGAAAATTTCATCACCCAAGCTTAATGCACAATCTTTCCACCCAAAGAACTGGGGCGCTTGGGTATTAATTGGCTTTATGTTCAGCATTAGCTTGCTGCCTTATCGCGTTCAACATTACTTAGGTTTGGGCATTGGCCGTTTAGGCCGAGCACTGATGAAGTCACGCGTGCATATAACTCGTCGCAACCTAGAGATATGTTTTCCAGATAAAAGTGAAAGCGAGCGAGAGCGCATAGTTGAAGGCTGTTTTCGCCACCTTGGTCATTCAGTGGTGGATACCGCCAACGCATGGTTTTGGCCACAATGGCGCTTTGCAAAACACTTTAAGGTTGAAGGGCTTGAACATCTCAAGAAGGCCCGCGAACAAAAAGGCGGCATACTATTAGTCAGTGCCCACTTTTGGACTTTAGAAAGCCATGCTCGGGCCTATGGTACTTTGGATCCCGGTGTTGGAATTTACCGTCCTAACAAAAATTCGGTTTATGAGTACTTCCAATATCATGGTCGCACTAAGTCCAATAAGTATTTAGTGGATCGCACCGATGTACGCGGCATGATTAAAGCACTGCGCCAAGACAACGCAGTTTGGTACGCACCCGATCACGACTACGGTACCCACGCTGCAGTCTTTGTGCCGTTTTTTGCTCAAGATAAAGCCGCCACCATTACCGGCACCGCCACCCTAGCTAAGGTGAAAAACGTACAAATATTACCCACCTATGCACTGCGTAATGAAGATGGTTCAGGCTTTACTTTGGTAATTGAGCCAGCCCTAGAAAACTATCCGCAAGGTGATGATGAGCTAGATGCTCACACCATTAACCAAGTGGTAGAGAAAGCGATCCTACGCGCGCCCGAGCAATATATGTGGATCCACCGCCGCTTTAAGTCTCGCCCAGAAGGTGAAAAAGGCGTTTACTAATAAAAAGGCGCTTACTTTGTATTAAAAGTAGCGCCTTTTTTAAGCCTTAAAACCTTTGTTCAGTGCTAAGTAAACAGCTGTTGCCAAGTATCGGTGACCACACTTAAATCTTGCTTAAACTCAGCTTTATTAGCCAAACGCGGTAAACCTTGCAAACCACAGCGGTGACACTCATCGCGAATATCTAAATAGCTTTGGCTAAGCCCCTGCGCTTGTTCTGGCGTTAATAGCTCTAGCTCGGCGCAGCTTTCAAATATTCTTACATTATCGGTCCATTTACTTAGCTGAGGATAATCTTGGGTATGTAACAATACTAAGTATTGCGCAATAAACTCAATATCAACCATGCCACCAGCCGACTGTTTAAGGTCAAGAACCTCTTCGGTTTCTCGGCTTAAATGCCCCTGCATTTTACTGCGCATCTCTTGCACTTGCTTCGCTAGCTCTTTGGCTTCACGTGGCTGAGCCAATATCTTATGGCGCACTTGGCCAAAACCTTCTGCTAATTCTGCATCACCATAAATTACCCGCGCACGCACTAGCGCTTGGTGCTCCCAGGTCCAAGCTTCTTTCACCTGATATTGCTCAAAAGCTTCAATGGCCGACACTAACAAGCCAGAAGCACCAGAGGGCCGTAGTCGCATATCCAATTCATACAGTACACCTGAGGCGGTGCGGGTATTAAACAAATGCATAATTCGTTGTGCCAGCTTTAGATAAAACTGCTTACTGTCGATTTGCTTTGGCCCATTGGTATAAGTGCTGCTGTCGCTGTTATGTAAAAATACCAAATCTAAATCTGAGCTATAGCCCGTTTCAATACCGCCAATTTTGCCGTAACCCACTACCGCAAAACCGCGTTGCTGTTCGCTTAAATGCTCAGGGTAACCATGGCGTTCTATCATCTGACTCCATGCTTGCTCAACCACCGCACTAACTATCACCTCTGCCACTGCGGTTAAGTGATCGCTTACTTTCATTAGCGGCAAGGCTCCAGCAATATCGGCGGCAGTGATGCGCAGTTGTTGAATCTGCTTAAACTGACGCAGTGCCTCCATTTGCTGTTCCATATCATCGGGCGGAATGCGCAGCATAAATTCACGTAGCTGTTGGGCGTAACTGTCTTCGCTGGCTGGGTTGTACAATAACTTGGGATCTAATAGCTCATCCAACAGAATCGGGAAACTCGCCAACTTTTGCGCCAACATGGCACTGCCTGCGCAAAGCCTTAATAGCTGCTGAAGCGAAGCTGGGTTTTCTGCTAGCAGCTCTAGATAAGCGGTTCGCGACAAAATTCGCTCAAGCAAAACCATCACCCGCGGCAATACCAAGCTGGTTTGGGGATGCTCAAACAACTGTTGCAGTAAACTAGGCATCATTCGTTCTAGGGTTTGGCGACCACGCTGACCAATTTGGCGTTTCTCCACGGCGTGCATAAAGTGGTACATGGTTTCTACGCGGGCTTTTTGTTCTTCCTCGCTACAAACATGCTTGCTCATCAAGCTGGCCAGCGCTTCTCTATCTGCTCCACAGTGCCAAAGATCATCATAATCTTGACCCGCTTGATGCTCTTCCTGCTCTTCTTCACCAATTGCAGATTGGAAACAAGAATTCACTTGCTTGAGACCTTGCTGCAATTGTTGATAAAAGCTATCCCAATCATCATGGCCCATTACCCAAGCAATACGTTGCCGATCGCTGCTGGTATCGGGCAAGGTTTGGGTTTGCTGGTCATCCATTTGCTGCAGAATGTTTTCTACTTGGCGCAAATATAAATAGTGTTCACGTAGCATTTGAGTTTGCGCTTCACTCAACTCACCGTGTTCACTTAACTGCGACAAAGCCTGCAGCAGTGAGCGGGTTTGTAATACCGGCTCTCGTCCACCGCGAATAAGCTGAAAAGTTTGCACAATAAATTCGATTTCACGAATACCGCCCGAGCCCAGCTTGATGTTGTCGCGTAAACCTTTACGACGGATTTCTGAGTTGATCATGGCTTTCATCGAGCGCAGTGCTTGAATGGCACTAAAGTCAATGTAACGGCGATAAACATAGGGCTTAAGCATGGCCTGAATATCTTGGTCGAAACGTAAGTCTTGGTTAATCACTCGTGCCTTAACCATGGCGTAGCGCTCCCAGTCTCGGCCATGGTGCTGGTAATAATCCTCAAAGGCGGCGTAACTTACCGCCAACGGGCCAGACTCACCAAAGGGCCGCAAACGCATATCCACGCGAAATACAAAACCATCTGCAGTGGTTTGGTCTATCAGCTGAATCAACCGTTGTCCCATACGAATAAAGAACTGTTGATTGGCAATACTACGTCGGCCGCCTTGAGTTTCACCGTTCTCGGGGAAGCAAAAAATCAAATCAATATCGGAAGAAAAGTTAAGCTCACGCCCGCCTAACTTGCCCATACCAATCACCACTAAAGGTTGAGCATTTCCCTCTGCATCGCTAGGTGTGCCAGACTCACTGCAACAGCGCTTATACAACCATTGATTAGCACAATCTACGCAGCTATCGGCCACTGCTGAAACTTGAGCAAAGCTGTCTGTTACCGCTTGCTTGAGTAATAAGTCGCGCCAAGCAATAAGCACCATTTGCATACGGCGAAAATGACGCAATACCTTTTTAGCACCGTCATCAGTAATTTGCTCAGCCAACTCGGCACTTAGCTGTTCACGCATTTGCTGTTCATTTAAGGGCTGGGCTAATAGTTCTTGCTGCCAAATATCCGCTAATAAACTGGGCTGGCTAACGCAACTGCGGGCAATAAAATCGCTTAAAGCAAAAGCGGTTTTACTTTGTAATTGTTGCTGTTGGTCTAGCTGTTCAAGTAATTGAGGCGCTAACTCGATGAGGCGTTCCCAAGATTTAACAGCAATAGCAGATAGCTCGCTAGGGATAGGAAGAGTACTTGGCATGATGAAGAAAACCCGAATCCAAAATTTGGCTTAATATCATCATGATTTATGCTTGAGCACAAGCCAGATCGCAGGGAGTGTAAGCCATATCAAACTGCCATTTAAGCTGCGCCACAGATCCAAGCAAAAATCTGATTCGACAACCATTTATAGTGATGCCCAGCGGTTGTTAGACAAAACTGGCGTATAGTAAAATTAGCGCTAGTTACTTTTCGGAATTCATCAATGAAAACACACGTTAATGCCTTTGATCTAGTGATGCTGTTACTGTCGCTAATTGCCATTTTGATTGTAAGTAGCTTGCTGTTCTACCCGGCTGACTCGCAGCTTCGTGCCTTACTGATTAACCTTGATACACTTATTTGCGTAGTGTTTATTGTCCATTTTTTGCTAAGCGCTATACGCAGCAAATCCCCAGTTAATTATTGCAAACATCATTGGATAGATTTGTTGGCAAGCATACCCATGGTTGAGGCCTTACGTTTATTGCGCTTCTTCCACGCGATAAAACTGATAAAAGCCCTAAGCGAACAGCGCCACTTGTTAGCAAACTTAAAACATCGGCGGGTAGAATCGGCCGCAGCCACCGTGTTGTTCACTCTGCTGGTAATTATTTTGTTGGGTTCCATTGGCATATTACTGGCCGAACAAGACCAAGCTGGCAGCCAAATAAGTAGTGCGGGTGAAGCGCTATGGTGGGCGGTTGTCACTATCTCGACAGTTGGTTACGGTGACTTTGTACCAGTAACCGATGCAGGCCGGATTATTGCCGGCATCATGATACTCACTGGGGTAGGTTTTTTTGGTGCCATTTCCGGCTTAATGTCTACGGTATTGCTACGGGGAAAGTCTCAATCTGAACATCAACTAGAACAACTATTGTTAGCGCAGCAACAAGAGCAGCAACTTATTAAGCAGCAGCTCCATCAGATTCAACAACAACTGGATGAACTGGTCACTAAAAACAAATAACGAGGAGTATGCTTTAGTTACTGCGTAACTTAAGCCAGGCCGTGGCTAGCGCTTCATAAGCAGCGGTATCGGCTTTACCAATATGGCTCAGCCGCGGTATAAAGCTTTGCCAAGTATAATCAGCATGCCAGTTCTTCACCTGATAATAGGTGGGTGCAGCGGTAGGGTGAAGCCCATTTCTGGCAAATAGCAGCATCGCTCGTGGCATGTGAGAGGCTTGTGTGATTAAAGTGAGATTGGTATTTGGGTAAAGCCTAGCAATATTGCCCGCCTCTGCAGCGGTATCTTTAAGCTGATAACTGCGAATGATCCGCGAATCTGGCACTCCTAGCGATATGGCTAGCTTGGCAAGCATATCAGCATGCTGCACTCCGCTGCCTTCGTTGTCGCCACCAGACAATAAGATCTTCGCCTGCGGCTGTTGGCGCCACAAACGTACTGCTTCGGCAACTTTAATGGCGCCACAAGGCAAGACTTGACTGGTTATAGGTTGATTTTGATCTTGATAATGTAAGCAGCCCAATACCACTATCATTTGGGTATCGGGGGGCAGAGTATGTAAGCCGTTGTATTGCTTTTCCCAATGGTAGAGTAATGTGCCGCTCACCGGGTATAAGCTTAAACAAAACATCAGCAATATACTGACTAGCGCAAAAGTTCGAGCCAGTAGTTTACGCCCTAGCAAGCCCAAAATAAGGGCCAGCACCAGTAGTAACCATAGTGAAGTGCTAGGCATAGCCAATACGGTAAGCAGTTTTTTTAAGGCAAAACCGTCCACGTTTACCAATACACCGCTTGTTGCAAAGCTTGCTGGCGAGAAAACTCTAAGGCATCCAGCAGGGAGCGCTCTTTACGACGCACCCACTTTTCAATGGCTTGTTGTAGCTCAGTATCTTGCTCGGGCATTAGCTCACGCAGCGGTTTAAACAAACTCAGTTCTTCAATGCCCGACAAAATATCAACCCAAGGCAATCTAAAGTCTTGGCGTAGCTCCTGATCAAACAGCTCCCCTACACACATACCCACCAGCAAATTACGGCGCAGTTTAGTGGCTTGTTTCATGTAGGCATTACAATCAAGTTGCGGCTCAGCCAAGGGTGATTGCTGCAAATTATCCCAGCTGGTTTGCAACATGGTGGTGGCGATATTTTGAATATTCTCTTGCTGCAACGATTGACGATGCTGCCACTTAGCTTGATATAGCCAACGGGTGATTTTTAGCATCAAGCTACAGTAGCGAGCACTGTGCATTAGCTGGTAAACGTCGTCGGGTTGAGGTAAATCGTGCTGACGCTGTTTAAGGATCTTCAATAAAGAGCGCTGCTGCGGCAATTTTTTAATTAAGGCGCCACGTTCAGCGGTAAGTTTATTTAAGCTAGCGGCCTTCGTTAGCCAAGCAAACTGTTGGCGCAACCAGCGAAGCTCACTAAGCCAAGAGCACTCTACTAAATCGCGCTCACTAAACATTTTGCAGGCTTGATACAACATCTGCACAGCCAAAGACACTTGTTCTAAAGCGGCAAAACTGCGCTGCTCTACAAAGAGTTGTTCATGATATTGCCAATGCGCTAGAGCACCAGCAAAAATACGGTCTAAGCACTCACTACTGTTTTCGGCGTCACTCAGCTTAACTGCGGTTAAGGTTTTTACTTGTTGCACATGGGCAGTGGCTAACATATAGCCGCGCTGGGCCTTGCTAATGTTGGCCAAACGTAAGCCTTCAATAGTGGCAATCTCGCTGGCTAATTCAAACAGTTGGCTAATGTCGCCTTTAACAAACTCAAGCTCAATTTCGCAGATGGCTTCATGCTCACTGCCTGCGGTAAGCGAACCTTGGTCGAACGCAACTTCAATTAAGGTATCGTTTGGCAGGTCAACCAACCAAGTTTGTCTATCGAAGGTGGTGGTAAATAAGGGGTTGAGCTGATTATTGAGGCTGGCAAGATCGGCGCCGGCTGGCCATTCAACCTCTTCAAACAAGGCTAACTGTGGTTGACTAGATTGAACCACGCAGTTGTATTCGGGGCGTTGATGCAAGCCCCCTACACTGAGGCCATCGGTTTTAATGGTTTGAACATTGTCACCATCGCCACTGCGAATACGTAGGCCCATGCCCCAACGCATTAGTTGGCGGTCATCAGTATCAAAATAAACACTGGTGAGGGTTTTCACTTCGGTTTGCAGCACACTATACTGATTGAGCCGAGCCAATAACACCGACGCGCATTGAGGTGTAGCTAAGAGCTTGAT
Source organism: Agarivorans sp. Alg241-V36 (assembly GCF_900537085.1). Lineage (NCBI taxonomy): Bacteria > Pseudomonadati > Pseudomonadota > Gammaproteobacteria > Alteromonadales > Alteromonadaceae > Agarivorans > Agarivorans sp. Alg241-V36. The sequence continues at coordinate 261,113 of NZ_UNRE01000004.1, forward strand.
TTCAATTTCATTGTTCATGGTTTATCCATGTAGGCTGATGCAGCGACCTGCTCCCTCTGTTCAGTTTTCAAACAAAACCTTTGATTCAGCTCAAGTAAAAAGCAACAATTTGTAAGATAAATGCTTGCACTTAAGCTCCGCTACGTTACCATGCGCCTCGCAAAAAATATATCCTTTGCATAGCTAATTGGAACACAGATTATGTCCGGAAATACAATTCTAGGTTTGTTCGCTAAGTCGCCAATTAAACCACTAGAAGAGCATATAAACGTAGTACACGAATGCTGTGAAGGTCTTGTACCTTTTTTTGAAGCAGTACTGAGTAAAGATTGGAAAACTGCGGCTAAGCGTCGTAGAGATATTTCAAACTTAGAAAAAGAAGCTGATCGCATGAAGCGTGAAATTCGCTTGAATTTACCCGGTGGTATTTTCATGCCAGTTGAACGTTCAGACGTACTCGAACTGCTTACTCACCAAGATAGAATTGCCAATAAAGCAAAAGACATTTCAGGCCGCATGTTAGGGCGAAAGATGGAGTTACCTCCCAAGCTTGCAGAAATGTTTATGACTTACTTAGCCCGCTGTTTAGATGCAACCGGTAAAGCTAAAGAAGTTATCAACGAACTAGAAGATCTGCTAGAAACTGGCTTTAAAGGCCGTGAAGTAGACCTAGTGAAAAAAATGGTACACGAACTCGACATCATTGAGGACGATACCGACGCACAGCAAATCAAAATTCGTCGAAAATTACAAAAGCTAGAGAAGAAACTAGATCCTATCGACGCAATGTTCCTATATTTCATCATTGAAGCTATCGGCGAACTTGCCGACCAAGCGCAGCGTGTTGGCGCTCGCTTAGAACTGATGATCTATCGCTAAACAAAGAAAATACTTAGGTAACTCCAATGGAAATTCTTGCAACTTACGGCACTACGCTGATTGTTATTGCGGCCGTTTTTGGCTTTGTTATGGCATGGGGTATTGGTGCCAACGACGTAGCCAACGCTATGGGTACGTCGGTAGGCTCTAACGCTATTACCATTAAACAAGCGATCATTATCGCGATGATCTTTGAGTTCGCTGGTGCGTACTTAGCCGGTGGTGCAGTAACCAATACTGTACGTAAAGGCATCATCGATTCTGGCGCCTTTGTTAATACTCCCGAGCTATTAGTATTCGGTATGATTGCCGCGCTACTGGCTGCTGGTACTTGGCTATTAATTGCCTCTTACAACGGCTGGCCGGTATCTACTACTCACTCTATTATCGGCGCCATTGTTGGTTTTGCTGCAGTAGGTGTAGGCACCGAAGCAGTAGAATGGGCGAAAGTGGGCGGCATTGTAGGTAGTTGGGTAATTACTCCGGCTATTTCTGGTGTATTTGCTTACTTAATTTTTGTGAGTGCCCAAAAGCTGATCTTTGAACATGACAACCCACTAGAAGCAGCTAAGCGCTACGTACCGGGTTATATGTTCCTAGCTGGCTTTATGATGGCACTGGTTACCATTAAGAAAGGCCTTAAGCACATTGGCTTAGAGTTAAGCAGTGTTGAAGGTTACGTTTGGGCTGTAGCTATTGGCGTACTGGTTGCGATAGTAGGTAAAGTGATTATTAGTCGCTTGAAAATTGACCCTAAAGCTGACCGTCAAATGCACTACACCAACGTAGAAAAAGTATTTGCGGTATTAATGGTAATCACTGCTTGTTGTATGGCGTTCGCCCACGGTTCAAACGACGTTGCCAACGCGATTGGTCCTCTTGCTGCGGTGGTTAGCGTAGTAAGCAACAACGGTGAAATTGGCGCTAAAGCGACGCTTGCTTGGTGGATTTTACCACTAGGTGGTTTAGGAATTGTGGCCGGTTTGGCATTGTTTGGTCACCGCGTTATTGCCACCATTGGTAAAGGTATTACTCACCTTACCCCTAGCCGTGGTTTTGCCGCAGAACTTGCAGCTGCAACTACCGTAGTTGTGGCCTCGGGTACTGGCTTGCCAATCTCAACTACTCAAACCCTAGTGGGTGCGGTATTAGGTGTGGGTATGGCGCGTGGTATTGCCGCACTTAACCTCGGTGTAGTACGTAGTATTGTAGTATCTTGGGTAGTAACGCTACCGGCCGGTGCTGCACTATCTATCGTGTTCTACTACATTATGTTGGCTATTTTTAACTAGAACAGCGCTAAACTAGTTAACTTTACTCACATTAACAACGTTGCTGGTTGAGACTAGCAACGTTGTTTCGTACACTAACGGCGAAACTATTTTAAATAAAGAGATACGCCGTGATTGTCAGAACCCTATCTGCTGCTTTTTTATCGCTTGCCCTCGCCTTCCCTGCTCTTGCTCAAACTCGTTACATCTCTGACGACTTATATGTCTTCATGCATTCTGGTCCTAGCAACCAATTTCGAATTGTGGGTAGTGTAAATGCAGGTACTAAAATCAATCAGGTTGAGTACAACCAAGAAAACAAATACGCCAAAATTGTATTAGAAGGTGGTCGCGAAGGTTGGGTAGAAGCCAAATACCTTAATCGCTCTCCAGGTTTAGCCGCACAGTTAGAACAAGTTAAAAGTCAGTTAGAAAAAAGCCAAACTGCACTTAAGCAACAGCAACAAGACAGCGGCGCGGCCTCTGCCGAACAAGTGGAACAAATTGACGCCCAGCAACAGCAAATTGAGCAACTTCAGGTGACTAACGATCAGTTAAACGAACAGCTAACTCAAATTAGCCAACAAAATAATGCCATTCAACATGAGTTAGACACCAAAGATGAAGCTGTGCAAATGCAGTGGTTTATGCGAGGTGCAGGTGTAGCCGGTATTGGTTTAATCCTAGGTATCTTGCTGCCGATGATCCCACGCCGCAAAAAACGTGATAATCAGTGGATGTAATCTCGAACATTTATTCCATTAAAAAAGGCGCTTAATGCGCCTTTTTTGTTATGCCTGTCACTCTACAAGCCATCAGAAATAACGCAGTTATCGAGTACTTTAACCAGATAGATTGAACAGTTATTTAGTACGATGGAAATTAACCCCAATCCGACAAAGCATTCAATCGGCATAAGTAGCCTGCCACCCGCAATACAATATCTTCAGAAATAACGCAGTTATCAAGCATTTTAACCATATAGAATGAACAGTTATTTAGTACGATGGGTATTACCCCCAATCCGACAAAGCATTCAATCGGCATAAGTTGCCTGCCACCCGCAATACAATATCATCAAGGCGAATCGCCACTAGCTCGATATTATTGGTCACAAAGTCACCCTCAATTAACTCTTTATCATTAAGCGTGACATAACGACGGTTGGGATCTGAAGAAAATACATGAGAGTTAAAAGTGATCGCCGGTACCAACTTTTGCACCTCTGGGTCGAGCGCCCCAACCATGGGAGCGTCATCATAATTACTAGGGTCAAGTTCCTGATCCCAACTTAAAGTATTGGTTGCCTGCACTGCGGCGGCAAAACGCTGCTCTAAGCCCTTTTCTTCTGCCGAGCTAGGCTTGGCAGACGCTGACGGCTGCACTGGCTCGGCTCTACTAGCAACAACATTATTGCTGGGGCTTGGTTGGGCCACTGCTTCAGCCGCTTGATACTGCGGAATAGGCGCATTTAATAAGGTTTCAAACTGCCTTTGGCGTAGTGCGAGTAAATCAACTTTCTCTAAGCCTTCTAATTGAGGTAAAGCTAGCAGCTCTATTTCCAACTCAGGCTCACCCACCCGAGAAACCCGCATAATAGGTTTTGTTTCTATCTCAGCTGCCACTGGCTTAACTGCTGCCACCACTTTTGGCGGCGCTGTCTCTTGGTTTGATTGCTGCCACAACCAAAATCCGCCAGCGCCTAAAGATAAAGTTAGCACCGAACTTAGCACTGCGGTTAATACCGGGTTAACTGAAGCCGGTGCAACTAAGGCAACGGCTTCACTTGGCTGATTGCGGCGCTGCGCGTCTAAAATACTGGACATTAGTTCAACTCCTGCAAGCGCGGTTGATCAACGTAAATCTGTTGGTTAAGACGTAATAAAGTAAACACACCGGCAATACCATCGGCACTTAGGCGATTTTGCTGTTGGAACTGCTGCACTTGGCGGCTTAACTGGGCATCAAAGTTAAAGGTTTTACGCGGACGCTGGCCTTGAATTAACGACAAGCTTTGCTCCAACCAATAAACCGCTTCGCCTTGGTTGCCTTGCTTAAGTACCCCGGTAAACCCTGGAGGTTGCTTCCACAGTACTTGAAATTCACCGTTCCAACGCTGGCCAAACCAAGATCGGCTAACCATTATCGCGCGGTCGCCCATCCACAATTCCAATGTAGGTCCCCAATGGCGCACCACCGCATAAAAATAGTGTCCCTCTTCCTCTAGCTCTACCACCGCAGGAAGATTCACTTCACGCAATGCCCGCTCGCCGCCAGTAAGGTTTAAACAATATAAGTTTAAGCTGGTCACCAAGTTACAGTTTGCTTGGGCATTCGCCACATCGTACCCCCAAGTGCGTAGCAACAATTGCCAAGAGCGTGCTGGCAAACTGTTGTTCGCGCGCAGTTGTTGCCACTCTTGTTTAATGGCTTGGATATCATCGGGGCTCTGCGCAACCACCACAGGTTCAACAGCAACAACTTCTACTTCCGGCTCTTCAAGCACTGGAGCAGGAGCAACAGCAACGAGAACTTGGCTTGTATCTTCAACTTTTGCAGGCTGCTGCAATACAAACCAGGCCACTACGATTAAACAAGCAGCCAAAGCACCACCGAGGACATAGTTAAGATTAATGCCTGATGCTTTAGGCTCGCCTAGCGCTACTTCTTCAATCGCTTGATTAAGCGCCTTTTTATCTACCTGCATTTGGTCACGGCCGTAAGCGGCTAGCAAGGCGCGATCGCATAACAAGTTAATTACCCGCGGAATACCCTCTGCGGCTTTAAACAATTGCTTAATCACAGCAGGAGCAAATAATGGCCGCTCACACCCTGCCACCATTAAACGGTGGCGTACGTAAGCTTCTACTTCATTCACCGTTAGAGGTAATAAATGGTAACGCGCGGTAATTCGCTGTGCTAACTGGCGCAAAATAGGCTGCTTTAGCTTTTGCTGTAACTCAGGCTGGCCAATCAGCACCACCCGTAATAACTTACGCGTGTCGGTTTCAAAATTGGTTAATAGCCTAAGTTGTTCGAGAACTTCTACCGACAAGTGCTGCGCTTCATCAATTAGCAGCATGGTATTGCCGCCTTGGAAGTGGTTTTCTAACAGGCGCTTGCGAATCGCGTCACCATAGTCTTTAACGCTGAACACTTCTCTATCGTATTCAATGCTAAGTTCATCACACACTGTGGCTAATAACTCTAGCTCGGTAAGACTAGGATTTAATACCAAGGCAACTTGAGTGTTTTCTGGTACCTGTTTAAGCAAGGCGCGCGACACCGTGGTTTTACCGGTGCCCACCTCGCCGGTAAGCAAAACAAAACCGCCAGTCTCGCCTAAACCAAAAGTAAGGTGAGCTAAGGCTTCTTTATGACGCTCGCTCATAAACAAGAAATCAGGGTTTGGCGCTATCGAAAAGGGACTTTCCTTCAAGCCAAAATAATCCAAATACATTAAACCGCTATCCTTTCACCGATTATGGCTGCCACTTATATCAGCAAGTCGCAATCCAAGCCCTATTGAGCATTGATAGGTGTATAATACCCCCACACAAGGCGTTTGTGGATATTAGTTAGCGAGGAGTGATAAGTGGAAACCTATTTAGTCGGCGGAGCAGTACGAGATCAACTACTAGGTTTACCAGTAAAAGACCGCGATCACCTAGTGGTTGGCGCCACTCCAGAGCAAATGTTGCAGCTTGGCTACAGCCAAGTGGGTAAAGACTTCCCAGTATTTTTACATCCTCACAGTCAAGAAGAATACGCACTAGCTCGCACCGAGCGCAAACAAGGCACCGGTTACACCGGTTTTTATTGTGATTTTTCCGCTGATATTCGTTTAGAAGACGATCTGCTGCGGCGCGACCTTACAGTAAACGCCATCGCCCGCGCTGAAAATGGCGACCTTATTGACCCTTATGGCGGTCAACACGACTTAGAAGCCAAGCTACTACGCCATGTATCACCAGCCTTTGTCGAAGATCCACTACGAGTATTGCGAGTAGCTCGCTTTGCCGCGCGTTTTCATCATCTAGGATTTAAAGTTGCCGATGAAACCATCGAGCTAATGCGAGAAATTGCTCAATCTGGCGAATTAGCCAGCCTAACCCCAGAGCGTATTTGGCGAGAGTTAGAAAAAGCGCTGAGTAGCCAATCACCACAAGTGTTTTTTGAGGTATTGCGAGAGGCTGACGCTCTGGCTGCCCTTATTCCTGAGCTAGACGATTTATTTGGCGTACCTGCCAGCCCCAAATGGCACCCAGAGATTGATACCGGTATTCATACCTTAATGGTGATTGAGCAAAGCGCTAAGCATGAATATGACGAAGTGGTGCGTTTTGCCGCTTTATGCCATGACTTTGGCAAAGCCCTCACTCCTGAAGAAAAGCTACCTTCTCATCCGGGCCACGGGCCTAAGGGCGTTAAGCTCATCAAAGCCTTTTGCCAACGAATAAAAGTCCCTAATGAATACCGCGATCTCGCTCTGCTCGTTGCCGAGCATCATATTACCATTCACAGCGCTTTGGAGCTTCGCCCCGAAACCGTATTAAAACTGTTTAACCGTTGCGATGCTTGGCGCAAGCCGCAGCGCTTTACCCAAATACTAGAAGCTGGCGTGGCCGATATTCGCGGGCGTTTGGGCTTTGAGCAAAACGATTACCCACCTTACGACTATTTGCTAGCGCAACTTGAAGTAGCCAATAGCGTGAATATTCAGGCCATTGTGCAACAAGGCTTTAAAGGTGAGGCAATTCGAGAGCAAGTGCATCAGGCAAGACTAAAACTGATTAAACAAGAAAAGCAACGTTACTTGCAGCAGCTAGAGCAGTAACTTAATCAAGCGCTAAGTAAAATAAAAAGCACGCTAATTAGCGTGCTTTTTTGGTTCTAGCATAATGTGGTTTAACTTAAGGCCAAAAAGGCAAATAAGGTAATACCCAGTAACATGCGGTAGATAACAAATGGCTTCATGCCAACCTTGTTCACCCACTTAATAAACAGGTGAATACAAGAATAAGCGCTGATAAACGACACCAATATACCTAGCGACATAGCAGACCAATCAATATCAACCGGATTATCAGCCATGTCTTTACCCATAAGTACACACGCGCCAACAATAACCGGAATAGACATTAAGAAGGAAAAGCGAGCAGCTGCTTCACGGGTAAGCCCTAACATTAAGCCGGCGGTAATGGTTATCCCGCTACGCGAGGTACCAGGAATAATCGCAATGGCTTGGGCAACACCCACAAACAGAGCTTGTTTCCAGCCAATTTTATATTCGTCGTGCACCAGCTTCGCTTGAGAGTCTGCCCACCATAACAAACCACCAAACACGATGGTGGTGGTTGCAATTACGTAAGCAGAACGCAAGTACTCTTCAATCATCGATTTAAATAAGCCGCCAAACAATACCGCAGGAATGGTGGCCAGTATAATTAGCCACGCTAGCACGGCTTCGGGGCTGCGATTACCGGCAAAAGAGCCTAGCCAAGCCTTTAACATTACCCATACTTCTTTTCTAAAGTAACCCAGCACAGCAAACAAACTACCTACATGCACGGCTACGTCAAAGGCGATGCCTTGGTCATCCCAACCAAAGATTTGCGAAGGCAAGATTAAATGGGCAGAACTGGAAATTGGTAAAAACTCGGTTAAACCTTGGATCAAAGCCAAAAAAATGGTCTCGAATGTACTCATTCTTGGTTCCTTGCTGCTAAAAAATTAAAAATTGAAACTCTCTACAAGAGTGAGCGCTTGGCTACTATGATCAAAATCTTGCCATAGTTGCGTGTAAGTTTGATGAAGTGTTGGATGTATCAGTTCGCCAGCAATATCTGCCAGCGGCTTTAATACAAAAGCACTCTTACTTATCTCGGCTCTGGGTAGTACACAGGGTGAATCTACCACTAAGTGGTTATATAAAAGGATATCGATATCTAGCGTTCGTGACGAGTACTTTTGTGCATCCATTGCTCGCCCATGTTCAAATTCAATCCGTTTGATCGCCTCAAAAACCGCTTGCAACGATAAGGGGCTGGTAAATTTAGCCACTAAATTGTAAAACGCAGGCCCATCAAAACCCAAGGCTGGGCTTTCATAAACAGGGCTTAGGCTTAACTCACCAAACTGCTCGCGTAAGGCCGCCACTCCCTGACGAATATATTGTTCGCGCTCAATGTTACTGCCAATACCTACAAAGATATCGGCCATTACGAAAGGTAATCCTTTTGCTCGCGCTCGATTTGTACACCTACATTGCTAGCAAAAGGCACCGCACCAGGCTTATTAATAGTGACTTTTAGCCACGGCACTGAAAACTGTTGAATCACCAAACTCGCCACTTTTTCGGCTACCGTTTCAACTAACTCGTGGGCTTGCCCAGTGACTAAGTCGCTAACCGCTTGGCTTACCGAAGCATAATCCAAGGCAAGTGACAGATCGTCGCTTTGGGCGGCAGGCTTGTTATCCCACGCCATTTCTAGATCGATAAGCAACTTTTGCTTAATCTCTTTTTCCCACTCGTAAGCGCCGATGGTGGCTAATACGGTGAGATCTTTAATAAATACTTTATCCATAGTTCTGGCTGCTATGCTGCAAACGTGCTTATTAGCCTTAGCTAAAAAAACAGCGTATGATTTGACCTTTGAGAGAGCGCGATAATACCGCAATTCAGCAATTGGTGGAATGCTTCTAAGCTAATGGGTTTACTCGGTTTATTTTTTATTACGGCGGCTTATTTGCTGGGTTCTATATCCAGCGCCGTACTAATATGCCGAATTTATCGCTTGCCCGACCCCCGCCAACACGGCTCAAACAATCCCGGCGCCACCAACGTTTACCGCATCGGCGGCAAAATTCCTGCAGCATTAGTACTATTGTGCGACCTACTAAAAGGCATGATGCCAGTATGGTTGGGCTATTATGCTGGCCTTGCTCCGATTGTGTTGGGCTTTGTAGGTATAGCAGCATGTTTGGGCCACATGTACCCCATTTTCTTTCACTTTGAAGGCGGGAAAGGCGTAGCTACCGCCTTAGGCGGCGTACTGCCCATTGGCTTAGACTTAGCAGCTTTACTAATAGTCACCTGGATTATTACCTTAAAACTGCGTGGCTATTCCTCTTTGGCCGCCATCGTGAGCGTAAGCCTCGCGCCTTTATATACTTGGCTCATTAAACCAGAGTACACCTTGCCAGTCGCCATGCTGGCCTGCCTGATTATTATCCGCCACCAAAGCAACATTAGTCGCCTGCGCAACCACACCGAAAGCAAAGTAGTAAACAAAGACCAATAAAAAAGCGCCTCATCTGGGCGCTTTATTCTAACTAGATCACTTTAGCCGGCGGCAGCTCATCAAGCGGCCAACGAGGCATAGCTTTCACCGACAAGCCCTCAGTTTGCCCTGCCTTAAAACGCTGCATGCCCGCGTAGGCAATCATAGCACCGTTGTCGGTACAAAATTCTGGACGAGGATAAAACACTTTTCCACCTCGAGACTCCAGCAATTCACCTAGCTGCTCACGCAGTGACTTATTGGCACTCACCCCGCCAGCAATCACTAAACGCTTCAAGCCAGTTTGCTTTAAGGCGCGACGGCACTTAATGATCAAAGTTTCTACTAAGGCTTGTTGAAACGCCAAGGCAATATCAGCCTGAGTTTGCTCATCTTTACCTTCTGCATCAATGGTGTTTTTAGCAAAGGTTTTAAGGCCAGAAAAACTCATGTCTAAACCGGGTCGATCGGTCATTGGCCTTGGGAACGTAAAGCGACCTGGAGTGCCCTTTTCTGCCAAACGGCTTAAAGCAGGGCCACCGGGATAATCTAAACCAAGTAGTTTGGCAGTTTTATCAAAAGCTTCACCGGCGGCATCATCAATAGATTCACCAAGAATTTGGTATTCACCAATCCCGTCTACTTCAACTAACAGTGTATGGCCACCTGATACCAACAGCGCTAAAAAAGGAAATTCCGGTGGATTGTCTTCCAGCATTGGGGCCAATAAGTGCCCTTCCATATGATGAACCGGCACAGCAGGCTTGTTCCATGCCATGGCAATACTGCGCGCCGTAAGCGAACCCACTAACAAAGCCCCCACTAAACCTGGGCCAGCTGTGTAAGTAACTGCATCAATATCTTCGGGGCTGCAATTAGCCTTAGCCATTGCTTCTTTTACTAGCGGAATCGTTTTACGAATATGATCACGCGAGGCTAACTCGGGCACTACACCACCATAATCGGCATGCAGTTTAACCTGGCTGTAAAGAACATCGGCCAATAAACCTTGTTGGTCATCATAAATGGCCACGCCCGTTTCATCACACGACGTTTCAATACCTAGTACACGCATAATCTTGCTTTTCCTGCTTAGTTACTGGCTTAAAAATAGGTGTTTTTATTGCTTAAGCCCGCTTAAAATCGCAGCTATCTTACTTGCTAGCGGCTTATTTCACCAGAGGATTACAAATAGGCTTTACATTGCCCCCTAGTTCGGCTTAAAATTCCGCACCATTTTTAAACACTCAGGCTGATTTTTGTTCGGCCGTTAATAAACCGGAAGGTGATAGGCATATGCCAATCGTTAAAGTACGTGAAAACGAACCATTTGACGTAGCTCTACGTCGTTTCAAGCGCTCTTGCGAGAAAGCAGGTATTCTTTCTGAAGTTCGCCGTCGCGAGTTTTATGAAAAACCAACTACAGCTCGTAAACGTGCTAAAGCGTCTGCAGTTAAGCGTCACGCTAAGAAATTGGCTCGTGAAAACGCACGTCGCGTTCGCTTGTACTAAGCGCTGTTAATAACCTATGTCATTAAAAGCAACCTTACAAGATGAGCAAAAAGCAGCAATGCGTGCTAAAGACAAATTTCGTCTTGGCACCTTACGCATGTTGCTTGCGGCAGTTAAGCAGGTAGAAATTGACGAGCGTATTACTTTAGATGATGACCAGATCCTGAGCATCATTGTTAAACAAGTAAAACAGCGTAAAGACGCAGCTGAACAATTTACAGCTGCCGAGCGTCAAGACTTAGCTGATAAAGAACTTGCCGAGATTGAAATCTTGGAAGCGTTCCTTCCTCAAGCGCTTAGCGAACAAGAAGTGGCTTCGTTAATCGAAGCAGCTATTGCTCAAACAGGCGCTGCAGGAATGCAAGATATGGGTAAAGTGATGGGCATCCTGAAACCTCAGGTACAAGGCCGTGCAGACATGGGTGCTATTAGCACCGCTGTTCGCAGTAAACTAGCCTAAGCTCGTCCCTTAGAATACTCGAACAAGCCGTGTTCTCATTGAGTTCACGGCTTGTTTGTTTTTAAATTTCGCTGAAGATGGTAGTGAATGGCTGGAAGAATACCGCAACAGTTTATCGATGATTTATTGGCTCGTACCGATATCGTAAGCCTTATCGATCAACGTGTGCGCTTAAAAAAAACCGGCAAAAACTATTCAGCATGCTGCCCCTTTCATAATGAAAAATCTCCCTCATTTACCGTAAGCCAAGACAAACAGTTTTATCACTGCTTTGGTTGTGGTGCTCATGGTAATGCCATCAGCTTTTTAATGGAGTACGACAAACTTGAGTTTGTAGACGCCATTGAAGATCTCGCCAGCCAAATGGGCGTAGAAGTAGAGCGTGAGAACAGCAACAACAGTAAATTTGATAAAGTCAAAAGCCAGCAACAGCGCCAAGCCAGTAAAGACTTATACGAGCTAATTGGCCATGCTAGCCGCTTTTTTCAACAGCAGTTACGGGTTAACCCAAACAAACAACAGGTTATCGACTACCTAAAAAGCCGCGGCTTAAGTGGCGAAGTAGTACAGCGCTTCTCCATTGGTTACGCGCCCGATGAGTGGGACGCGCTAGGCAAAGCCCTAGGCGGCTCTAAGCAAGCTAGTCAACAGTTAGTCGATGCCGGATTATCCATAGAAAACGACAAAGGCCGCCGCTACGACCGCTTTCGTGACAGGGTCATGTTCCCTATTCGTGATAAACGTGGCCGCTATATTGGCTTTGGTGGGCGGGTATTTGGCGACGGCACACCTAAATACTTAAACTCTCCAGAGACTAGCGTATTCCATAAAGGACGCGAGCTTTACGGCCTTTACGAAGTGCGCCAAGCGCACAAACAAGTACCTCAAATTTTGGTGGTTGAAGGCTATATGGATGTGGTGTCATTAGCCCAGTTTGATATTGATTACGCGGTTGCCTCGCTAGGTACCTCTACTACGCCAGAACACTTGCAAACGCTATTTAGAGCCAGCGAGCAAATCATTTGCTGTTATGACGGCGACCGAGCTGGCCGCGACGCCGCATGGCGCGCCCTAGAAAATGCCCTACCGCATTTACGCGACAACGTAGAACTTAAGTTTATGTTTTTACCCGACGGTGAAGACCCAGACACCCTAGTTCGCCAAGAAGGTAAAGACGGCTTTGAACAGCGCATGCGTGACGCCATGCCGCTCTCTCGATTCCTATTTGAACGCCTAAGCCAAGAAATAGACGTCACTACAGATGCGGGGAAAAGCCACTTGGCAGCCCGCGCTTCTGAGCTAATTAAACCGGTTCAGGCTGAATTTTATCGCGAAATGCTCAAGGGCGAATTGGCTAAATGGTTGCGCTGGGATAGTAACCGCTTAAATAAGTTTTTTGCCGCAAGCGACCCCAAGCCCCAAAACAATCAGGCCAACACACTCAAAATCACCCCAATGCGTAAAGCCATTGCGATGATTTTGCAACGTCCTGAGATTGCCAATGAATTACCGCCATCAGAGCAGCTTAAGCAAGTTAACATTAAAGGCATGCCACTGTTATTGGCACTGATTAGCGAAATACACAAGAAACCCGAGATTACCACCGGCCAGCTAATTGAACGCTGGCGCGAACAACCTGAGCAAAAGCACTTAAGTGCATTGGCAGGCTATAATTTAGAAATTGACGAATCAGGCTACCCAGACGAGCTGCAAGATATTATTGCCAGTTTTGTGGAGCAACTGCTACTGCAGCGTTACGAGCAACTCAATGTTAAGTCACTACAAGGCACACTTAGCGTTGAGGAGAAATATGAAATGCAGCAATTGGTAGTGGAATTAAAGCCTTAAATGGCTTGTTTAAGGAATAAACAAAAAGTTTTTGGTTAAATGCCCTTGATATAGAAATTTTAACCCATACTTGATATAATTCTTCGTTTGCGCTTGCAGCGCTTACGTTTATGGTTTTGCTAGCTTAATCTACTTCGGATGACATCTATGGAACAAACCCCACAGTCTCAACTCAAACTCCTTCTCGCAAAAGGTAAAGAGCAAGGCTACTTAACTTATGCAGAGGTAAACGACCATTTACCTGCTGATATCGTAGATTCCGATCAAGTTGAAGATATCATTCAAATGATCAACGACATGGGTATTCAGGTACATGAAAATGCACCCGATGCCGATGACTTATTGTTGGCCGAAAATACTACCGATGAAGACGCCGCCGAAGCGGCAGCCCAAGCACTTGCTACGGTAGAGTCAGAATTAGGCCGCACCACCGACCCAGTACGTATGTACATGCGTGAAATGGGTACCGTTGAACTACTTACTCGCGAAGGCGAAATCGACATTGCCAAGCGCATTGAAGAAGGTATTAACGAAGTTCAACGTAGTGTTTCTGAATACCCAGAAACCATCTCTATCCTGCTTGAAATGTACGACCAGTACCAAGCAGAAGAACTAAAAATTAGCGATATTGTAAACAGCTTCATCGACGAAGACGAAGTAGCCGAAGCCGCACCTACAGCGACTCACATCGGCTCAGAGCTTGAAGAAAAAGATCTTGAAGACGAAGACGAAGATGAAGACGAGGAAGAAGAAGACACTGGCCTTGATCCAGAGCTGGTAAAAGAGCGCTTCGACACCCTACGTGATCAATACGAAAAAACTCACGCAGCTATTGAAAAGCACGGCCGTATGTCTGCCCGTGCAACCAAAGAGATTTTTGAACTAAGCGAAATTTTCCATACTTTCCGCCTAGTACCAAAACTGTTCGACAAGCTAGTAGCCAGCATGCGTACCATGATGGAACGTGTGCGTACTCAAGAACGCCTAATTCTTAAGTTGTGTGTAGAGCAAGGCAAAATGCCAAAACAAGCATTTGTAAAAGCCTTCTCTAAAGACGAAACAAACGAAGAATGGTTTAACGAGCACAAAACCTCTGCTAAAGACTACGCACCTGCGTTGATGGCCGTAGACGAAGAAGTTCGCCGTTGTATCTTCAAGCTGAAAAGTGTTGAAGAAGAAACTGGCCTAACCATTAACAACATTAAAGACATCAACCGTCGTATGAGCATTGGTGAAGCAAAAGCTCGCCGTGCCAAGAAAGAAATGGTTGAAGCTAACTTACGTTTGGTAATTTCTATTGCGAAGAAATACACCAACCGTGGTTTGCAGTTCTTAGACCTTATCCAAGAAGGTAACATTGGCCTAATGAAGGCCGTAGATAAGTTTGAATACCGTCGTGGTTACAAATTCTCTACTTACGCTACTTGGTGGATCCGTCAGGCAATTACTCGTTCTATTGCAGACCAGGCACGTACTATTCGTATCCCTGTGCACATGATAGAAACCATTAACAAGCTAAACCGTATTAGCCGCCAAATGCTTCAGGAAATGGGTCGTGAGCCTACTCCAGAAGAACTGGCAGAGCGCATGTTAATGCCAGAAGACAAGATCCGTAAGGTGCTTAAAATTGCTAAAGAGCCAATCTCCATGGAAACACCAATTGGTGATGATGAAGATTCGCACTTAGGTGACTTTATTGAGGATACCACCCTGTCGATGCCAGTAGATGCAGCAACAGGCGAAAACCTCAAGTTTGCCACGCAAGAAGTACTAGCCGGCCTAACCCCGCGTGAAGCCAAAGTACTACGCATGCGTTTTGGTATAGGTATGAACACCGACCATACACTTGAAGAAGTAGGCAAACAGTTTGACGTAACCCGTGAGCGTATTCGTCAAATTGAGGCAAAAGCACTGCGTAAGCTTCGTCACCCATCTCGTTCTGAGCAGCTACGTAGCTTCTTAGACGAATAGGTGAGCTAAACGGCGAATAAATAAGCGCTTAGTTTCAAACGCATAGACAAGGCTGATATGATTTTTTATAATCCAGCCTCGTTGTTTGAGCTAAGCTCGCAACACCCAATTTGGCCCTTTAGCTCAGCTGGTTAGAGCACACGACTCATAATCGTTAGGTCCACAGTTCAAGTCTGTGAAGGGCCACCATATACAAAGGCGTAGAAGGTTAGTAACCACTACGCCTTTTTTCTGTGCCGCCTCTGTGCCGTTTATTCCCCGTAAAGGCCTATTATCAGTACCAATACCCTACTGAGATAATAGAGAGGTTTTCCGCGTTTTTCACCCCAAAACGCGAAACAAAAATATTCTAACCCAACCGCAAAAGCGTGACACAGATCACACTTTGTGCCAGATAAAGTTAACCTTCTCATAAGCAAATCTTAAAAATCTATTGGAGAGTTTGTTTTGAAAGAAAATTCATTTGGTACTCAAATATTGGCTAGAGCTGGCTTCTCAACGGGCGAAAAACTCACACCGGCACAAGCAGCTGACATCTTGTCTGTACAAGTGAGCACTTTGGCTACTTGGCGCTGCAACAAACGTTATACGTTGCAGTACATGAAGGTTGGCGGGCGCATCTACTACCCAGCAGAGGCTGTCATTGCTCACCTTGATAGCCAAACCAGGCAATGTTAATACGCAGGGAGGCTTATAGAGTTGATACGGCTCTATAAGCTTTATTTGCATTATTCCGTTCAAGCCTAGATACACTAACCACCTCAGCAAAATCTAGTTAAGCCCACGCCTCCGCTTAAATAAGCCAAAAATCACAAACAAACCAAAACTGCGATATGCATCACACTAAAGAACCAAAAACATTACCCAATGGGTTTTGACCTTATAAAAACAACCTAAGGACGACCCATGGAAAATAATACTTTTGGTACAAATGCATTACTGTCGGCAGGCTTTCATTCAGGACACATACTCAGCGCAGGCAGCTAGGGTTTTATCGGTTCGTATAAGTACCTTAGCCAATTGGCGATGTGCAAAATGCTATGACTTGCACTACTTGAAAGTGGGGTCGCGGATCTATTATCCCGCTGATGCACTTATCGCATTTCTGGATAGGCAAACTCGATGAACGTTGCATAAAAATCTATCGAGCTTTTAGCTCGATAGATTTTATTCATTGAAGCATCACTCTGAGCACAATCTATCGATTCAAACTTTTTTTTTGCCTTAACTCGAATTTTTTTTGGGGACCTTGAAAAGCCAAATTTCAAAAATTTTATAGGCCGCAAAAATACCTCTGCACAATCCCCTGCACAATCCCCTGCACAATCCCCTGCACAATCCCCCTGCACAATCCCCTCTAAAATTTAACTTGAGCACATTTTTCTCATTACTTGGGACTAATTTGGCTATGTTTTTCTCATGGGTGTGCAATGGAGGATTGTGCAAATCGGCTAAAATAGCGATAAAACTGTCGTCTATTTTTGTATCCAAAATCGATAAGAAAATTGCAGGCAAAAAAGCTCGTTCAACAGATTAACGCTATTCAACGATTTACATGTGTTAGAGTTTGATTGTTGCTGTAAAAAGCTTTTTACTTAGAACTAAATCGTTCAATCGATATCAGTTCAATTTTCCAAATAATGAGATTTTAGTTAGTAACTGCGCAACTAGAAGCTCAACTATTCGTATATCAGATTCGAGAGCCGTTAGCGCAAACTGAATCAGTTATATTTTGTAACTTCACCGGCAAAACAGTGCTTAAAATACTTTTGGACAAAACCGAGTCAATGGCTCTGTTGGTGGCTTTGCTAAATTAGCTTTTTACGGATTATTTGGGGTATGGAGAAAGCTTTTGATCAAGTGGAGTTCTCATCCACTACAGTCAAGGCTGCTTTGATGTAAGAGCAAGCTTTATAGACTCACCGAGACAAAATAAATAAGGTCGTATTTAGAGACTTTTTTAGGCCTGCTGTTTAAGTTAGTTACCAAGGTTCTCTAGGTACTTAACGAACGAAGAAAAATCACCTTTGTCTGCTTCCTTAAGGCAAGAGATATAAGCTTTTCGCTCTTCGCTCACTTTCTCTAAATTGCCTTCAGCCCAATTAAGCTGTGGCTCTTCTAGTAGAACTAGACGAACTACGTCGGTAAATACACGCGAGTGCCTGCCATTCCCATTTGGGAAAGGGTGAATTTCAACAAGCTTGTGTTGTATACGAGCACTGAGCTCTAGGCTTGAGAAATGCTTGAACTCTACCCAACACTTAGCGTCTTCTAGAAAGTTGTGGAGATTAGGCCTGATTTGGAAGGGATCGCAGCCAATGCTTAACTCTTTGTTTCTAATGGTCCCCGCCCATCTCCAGACATCACCAAATAGGTTTTCATGGAGGGCAAGGACGAATTCAACTGAGAAAATAGAATCCTGTGTTAGGTCAGAGAAGATTCCAGTAACCCATTGTTGCCCTGCCAATATATTGGACTGTTCAAGTTCGTTAAGTTGCTCTCTTGTTGTTACGTGTGGGTGTTTCAACCCTTCCATATCATCTGGATCAAGAGGTGTAGCACCTTCTGGCTCATTGCTGATGATCAAATTACTTTATCTTCCTTATTCTTAACCCATAGCTTTCGTCCACCGGCACGCATAATTTCTCCGGCTAGTTCACTTATTAATATGTTTTCTTTCTCTTTGTTAATTGATTGCGCCTCTAGAAACATATTTTTAGATGCTTTCTTTACTTCTATTTTCGCAATCTCAAGTGCACGTTCTTGTATTGTTTCAGAGATTGCCTTTTTCGGTTTTAGAGTATATGAGAAGTCACAGTCTAGAGCTTCAGCTAGTTGCTTTAACTGATTTAGAGTGATATCGCCATCAGCCTCTCGCCTTTCAAGGACTGAAACTCTATTTCTGGTCATGCCGGCCCTATCTGCTAGCTGGGCGCCTGACATATCAAGAGCCTTTCTTACCGTTCTAATCCAGCCCTCTTTAGGTGTTGAGGGTAATAGTGTTTCCTTAACTGCATCAACCAGTTCTCTGTACTGTCTTAAAACCGTTTTCTTAACGGGTTGTTGCTTGTACGAGCTGCTTTGAAAAGAGTACATAGTAACCTCGTTTTCTATTACTGACGCCATAAGTGTAACCAAAAATAGATACACTTTCCACTATATTGTATCTTAATTAGATTACATATAAGTTATGAGTGTATCTATTAGTGAACACATAATAGCTTTAATTGTGTTTAAATACAGATACAAAACCAGTTTAAAGTATTCATTTTCAGATACATAAAAAACTAACGGTATCAAAAAATAGATACGATACTTCAGGAGATGTAATCCAAATAAGATACAAAGTGCCACTTGGTAGTAATCATTTTGTGTTTGAAGCTAGCTGAGGTGAGTCGCTAGCGCAAGACCATGGGGACAGTCTGCCTCTTGCCATTCATTAGTTTTGATATATCAAAACCAGTAAATACCCGAAATAACAATCCTATACGTAGCTCATTTGGAGCAAAAGCTTGTTACGAACTTTATATTACAAAGTTAACTCGAATAACCTCGGCTACTTTACCCGCCCCCTCAAAATCGGCCACAAAGCCATGGCAGATATGATTTATCCACTACACTGACAGCGCTCTAAATTTTTCTAACATATCCTTATCAATCTCTTTGATTAGATTAGGTGACAAGCCCAGATGTTTGGCCTCATGACTAAACGAACGTGTTGTTTCAAATATTTCCTCAACCATAACCATTATTGCTTTCTTTGAAGACAAACCCGACTGAGCAGCTAACTGGTCTAGTGCGCTCTTTAGCGTTCGCCCATTGCCACCGATCTTTGTAAGGGTTAGGGCTGTAAACAATGTCGTAGAAAGGCGATAGAGTCCAGCTATCGGTGTCACTGGCAAGGAAACTGAAGTTCTTGCTGTGATCATCTTGGTTAACAGTTAAGTAGTTAAACATGCAGCGCTTAATAAGTTTCTGAGATTCAGTGACACTACACATAATGCGCGTAGCTTTAACTAAATCCACATAGTCCAAAGAAGGCTCTCGAAACGGTGCATCTAACAACCCACACGCTGAAATCATGTGGACTCGGCCGCCTTGCTCGGTGCAATCAAATCGTTCCTGTTCTAGCCAGAATCGTCCATTACCCACATCTATCAAATCAAAGTCAGGAACCTCAATACCTACATTACGGGCCATCTGCATGTAGCAATATTCGACTAATGATTCAGAGTGCTTCAAGTCAAACTTTTCAGATGTAAGCTTTACGATGAGCTTTGTTCCTGGTGAGTCATCTAATGTTGAATATTGCCCATTTAATAAACGTGTAACGTTCATTTTGGGCCTAGCACCACCCGAACCACCAGTATTCATCAAGTGCTCAAGCAAAGCAGACTCGGTGCCTTCAAGCTCTTCAATCGCAGCTCGTCCAAGGGCAATGATATCAATCGACTCCTTTGACTCATCAAGTAAATCTAATTCTGGCTCATAGCTCAACGCCCCCATACATCTGTCCCCCAGGTATGCCAAACGCTCTAGGGCGGTAACTTCCTTTGGGTTATGATCGTTCTTTCTAAATACACGATCCATGAGATAAAGGCCCCAACCATCAGGAAGACTATCTCCAAAACTCCGTGAATACCGTAATGCGGCCCTCTAGGCGCAACTTGCAGGCTTGTATCAGCCTTTAAATTGAACGGAGCTAAATAGGTTGAGTGATCGCTTAAATAAGACTCATCAAACTGAAAGAAGCTTTGCTTACTATTTTCAACGAGCTTTCCGACCAGTACCTTTTCACCTTTGCTAAGCGTTCGTTTTGCGGTTAGGGCAGGTTTAAGCATGTCGAAGCACATCCTCAATTGACTTAAATTCAGGCTCGGACGACTTGGTCAACTCTTTCACTTTTTTCAAGTCTCCGACTGCCTCATAAAGCATGAGGAACTGACGTAATGAGATGTTGCCAGATGACTCAAACTTTCGGATCGTCGCGTAAGGTACGCCTGAGAGTTCGGCCATCTTTTGAACACTAAGTTTATCTTTTTTCCGAGCAGACTTGATAAACTCTTTGAGTTCCATCTGCAAATCATAAGCGGTATAAAGAGATAACATACATGCCTCACAAATTGTTACTATAATAGCAATTATAGCAAAAATTATGATTTATTTGCTATCATAGTAGCAGTTAAATAAAGGCTGACATCCTTCAGATATACGCGTTTTGCACAGCACAAATAGAAATCCCCCTAATGATGCAATAGAAGATATGTTGCAACTCCCAGCCTATCATCGGGATACCCTACCAATCTGCATGAAACTACTAAGAGAGAGCAAGGCTAGTTGATGTCAATCAAGATTATTGATTGGTAACTTTGTATAGAATTGGTCACAGCTCAGGAATACGGTAGATAAAATGGAAACAGGCGTATTAAAAAAATGGAATGATGCCAAAGGATTTGGCTTTATCTCAGTAACTGGAAAACCAAACGATGTGTTTATCCACATTTCATCTTTAAAATTAATGCCCAGAAAACCACAAGTTGGCGACACCATTTTATTTCAGATTGAGCATCAGCCGAATGGAAAAACCAAAGCCTACAATTGCAGTATTCAAGGGCTAACGCCCATAAGCTCTAAGAAGCCTTTTAACCATTCACCGCAAAGGAAAGTAGCTCGCAATAAAAAGCCAAGTGTATTGGCAAAATTGATTCCGGTTCTTGCGGTTATAGGTGCGATTTATCTGTATCAAACATTTGCTCCTCAATACTCGAATACTGAGAGCACACCACTTCCCCCCAATGCAGAAGGTTCTGCATTTAATAGCTCTTCAAACTTTTCAACTAGTAACAACTTTAGCTGTGAAGGGAAAACGCATTGCAGCCAAATGGTTTCTTGTGAGGAAGCCAAATTCTACTTGGCAAGCTGCCCTAATACTAAAATAGACGGTGATGGCGATGGAGTGCCATGCGAGCGACAGCACTGCACTTCTTTCTGGAATTGAGCTTGAGGATAAATTTGAGTCTTCACGCCTAACTGCTGAAGACTCAATTTTAGAAAATATTCTAAAATCTATTTTCCTAGAGCTTCCAAAATTAGAGATTTGGTTTCTACGAGTTCGCTAGAAAGATCTCCCGCTGGAAAACCTTCTTTAGCCATTTCCTCGACTTCGTGAACGTTCTTGTCGAAGTAGCTTATCGCTGCAGTATATTCCACATACCTAAAATCTTTTTCTAAATCTTCATCAATTGGATAAGCTGCTGCTAACTCTTCTAAAGACGCATCCTTATAAACAACAACTTTTACCGGGTACTCGCGAGGTCTTGAGTCACCATGCGACTGCCACTGAAACCACTCCACACCCAATAAATGGCTGCTCATAGAAGGTGGTCCAAAAGCGTTGTAAGGTAAAACGATAATCTTATCTTCTATCGAAGAGTGGGTGCATCCCAAGATAAAGAATATGCTAGCAATAACAATAGGCAAAAACTGTTTCATGTTAGTCCTTATGAAGCACATTTTAGCTTGGCTAAGTCAATTAACAAAAAGCCTTACCAAAATTTGATTGCTGTTGACATTTTTAACTAAAACTCCGTCTGGTAAAGCACTAGACCTAAACCTACACGCATCAAAAACTTCTATAGGAGCACTAAAAAATTTGGGGTTGCTGGTTAGCTTTCGAATAGTATCGTCTACAAAATCAGAATCTATATCTCCGTCATTAATGGAGTATAAAAACTTGCACCCTTGCGTTATCTCTTCGACCTTTTGCTCACTGGAGATATTTATTACTGCATTAAGCCACCAATCATTACTAGATGGCAAAAAGCTATCATATTCATTTTCACGAATAACTGGCCCAGAAGTCCAATATACCGATTCGATATCTAATCCATCAAGATTCACAAATAGTGCTAATTTTTCAACACTACGGGAGTACTCAATAAAGTTACTTTCTTTGGGTTCATCGCTATAGCAACCTGATAACCAAAAGAGCCCCCCTAAAAACAGTAGACCAACCTTTACCCTCATACCTACCTTAATTTAGCGCCCCAGTTTTAGGAATGTACTGACCATTAACATGTCTAAAAAACACATTGCACTCTGTTAGCTCAAAATCATCGCCCGTCTTTTGAACATAAGGGTTTAGCTCGATGTAAACATCGACATTACTCCCCTCACTTTTTGACGCATCTACAATCGCTTTGTACACATTGTATTTTTCATCAATGAAATCTTCAGCTGCATTTAAGCCTGAGTTTGTCCAAGGCAATCTGAGGATCAAGTCATCTTTACAGTTAGGGGCTTTTATCGGGAAAGAGTTTTGTTGAACCTTCACCTCAAATTGCCCTCCATTTATAACAAACTGGTCTGCGCTAAACTCTTTGATTGAACTAATACTTTGGTCATTCAATGCAAGCTTCAGGTGATAATAGCTTTTGCCATTAGACGTTGTAGTAACGACATTTTCGCTGCTTGCAAAACAAAAGCAGCTAAGTATTACTCCCGCACTAATACAGCATATTTGCAGCTTTGTCATAACAGCAAGTTCAATAAAGGAACACTAGGAATACCATTCCTACTAATGAGCACCAAAGCCACAGTGATATGTACCAGTCCTTCTTCGTAGCCAGCTTACGGGTAGCATCTACTGGAACGAAGGGATAATTACTGTCATTTAGCAACTTTGTTTGAAACAAAATAATCGTTGCATAACTTAATACTCGAAATCCAGGGCCATCCCAGCTTCCACAATTAAATCCCTGCTTTTTTAATTCAGGCTCAATTCTTCTCATGGTGAACTTTGCACTTAATAGCCAAGCTATCATTGACGACACAAAAGTAATCATGAAAAAGAATTGGAGCCAATCGTCATAACTTAAAGGAGGATGTTCCATTACAATAACCTTGGAATACGGTTAAAGATACTATTTCGCTCATAAAGGTTTTTGACATCACGTTTAAGCCGATTTATTTGCTTAAGGGGTAGAGTAAACATAAGGTCAATAGATAAATGCTAGGAATACCATTCCTACTAATGAGCACCATAGCCACAGTGATATGTACCAGTCTTTTTTCGTAGCTAGCTTACGGGTAGCACTCACTGGAACGAAGGGATAATTACTGTCATTAAGCAATTTTGTTTGAAACAAAATAATCGTTGCATAGCTCAAAACCCGAAAACCAGGTCCATCCCAGCTTCCACAACTGAAGCCCTGCTTTATCAATTCTGGTTCTATTCGTCGCATGGTGAGTTTTGCACTTAATAACCAAGCTATCATTGCTGATACTCCAAGTATCAGAAAAAATAACTGTATCCAATCTGCATAGGTTAAAGGGGCATGCTCCATCATAAAGTCCTTGGAATACGGCTAAATATACCATTGCGTTCATACAGGTTTTTTGTCGCGTCTTGAGCCAACTCATCAACTTTTGTCGCCGCTACATATGCCGCCCCAATACCAATACATATAACGATGCCCCACCCCACAGGAGTCATAGTTAACCCAATAGCTACGGCGGCTGTACTTACCGCAGTAATAGTTCCTTTTGCCACAGCTGCGCCAGCTAATACAGAAAAAGCCAGTCCCGAGGACTGTACAACTGCCGTTTTCCCCCAGTCTTTATTTTGCTCAAAATCAGATTTAATTATTTGCCCTCTCTGAGCTACATCAACAGCCAAAAGCGCATTCCCCCCAAACTTTAAGCCTTTAGACATACGACTCAAATTTTTCAGTTCTTTTGCGTTACTTAGCTTAACAGACGCGTCAGTTCTATTGCCTTTCGCCTTGTTGATAGCTCTTTGGGGATTATTCAGCACGGTGCCCTTTCGAGCTTTTACTTTCGCTGTAGCTTTAGCCAGTTCGGTTTTGAATAAATCATTTAGTTTTTTCCACGCCGAGCGAGCATTCGATTCCAACGTCATCATTTGTAGTTTTGGCAGTTTGGCTTTGTGGCCTCTTCGCACTTCCATTAATGCTTTTTCATAAGCGCCAATGCTTTTTTCAAACTGTCCATTACGACTCTGCAATAATCCAGCAGCTGCGCTAGATAGGTTTACTTTCTCATCATTCACCCATTGATTAAGCTTGCTGGCCGCAGGAGCAATCTGTTGGTCAAACAGCTCAGCAAGCCCAAGTGTAACATCACTGCCAAGCTGAGCATTTACATTGGCTAACGAGCGACGATGACAGGACGGGATACTTTGCAGCTGTCTACATTGCTGCATTAAGTTGGTCGATTTTTCACTCCCACTTGGGCGAACAATGTAAGGCGTTCCTGCATGCAAAAAACTGCCAGATTGCAAAGAATTGTCGCTTAAAAATGTATTAAATGCTGCTTCATTTTCAAAATCATTCGATTTTAGCTGACGACTCTTTGTACTGAGAAAAATCTCGGCTTGCTCGCTCACAGTTTGTTCCTTTTACTGTTAAATCAAATATAAAGTGATACGGTAAATGTAAGTAACAAAACAGTCAATATACCTCCTGCTGTATATGGGTGAAATTAAGGAAAAGTTCTTAACCAAGTAGCCTCGTTTATTTGACCGTTACACTATCACTTGGGCATGGTCTTAGCATAGATTCCCTAAAAGCTATCATATGACTCATTAGTCAGCCTAAAAGATAGGATTATCATATAGGCTCCTAAATGATAGATATGGAACGCCTCCTATGAAGTACATTTATGCTCGAACCTCTACCACAGATCAAAATGTTGACCAACAAGCGGAACATTTACTCACTCTTCACGATGCCGCCGAAATATTCAAAGAACAAACGAGCGGAAAATCTCTCGATAGGCCAATACTCAATAAACTCACCAACAAAGTATCAGCCGGAGATATCATCATTGTTTTGTCGGTGAGCCGACTTGGTCGTAATACTGAAGAAGTGTTGGCTTTCATCCGACTGATGAAAACCAAGAGCGTATCAGTGCTTGTGGAAGATTTAGGCGGTATAGATGTGACTAGCGCAATGGGCAAGCTAGTTCTAACTACTCTTGCTGCGGTGGCAGAGATGCAACGTGAAGATACACTTGATAAACAACGTATCGGTATTGCTCGCGCCAAGGCAGAGGGCAAGTACAAAGGCAAACAGCAATCATTAGAAACGATTCAAAAATGCAAAGAAGCACTCACCTATGTTGAAAAGGGACTAAGTAAAGAAAAAGCAGCTAAGGCTGTGGGAATCGGTGTAGCCACATTATATAGGTACATCAAAGCAAAATAGTTGAGTCCATACTGTAATTTACCTTGGCCCTCACAGAGCAATTAATTAGTACAACTAGCGTCCTAACTCGTGTTGGTCATACGATACCTAAAAAAGTTTTCCAAGCTTGAGGTCTGAATGCATTAGATACCGCAGTAGCACATAAAGTACCTATTAGGTGCCATTCTATAGCATGATACGATTAACTATATGAATCCGCTTTATGATCAAAAACAGTCCATTTTCTATTGTTTAGCCTGTTAACCTTGGTAATCCCAGTTTAAATAGCCAACACATAGTATGACGTATACCTCAATTATCAGACTTTTAAAAACAGAATAGCTAGATAGTCTTTACAGTATACGACTATGATTATTTTGATACGCGGCAGAGATAAAATTGACAGATAAAGCACAAAAACTTCGCCAAATGGTACATTCTGTTCTCGATAGTGATGACCTCCACACTCACCAGGTTAATGCGGCCACGAAAACCTTTAACGCACTCAAAAATGATATAAGAGCTGTGGTTACTGCTGCAGAAATGCAGGCTGGGAAATCAGGGATCGCTCTCGCTCTTTGTTGTATACAACGTCTAAGTTTAAGCGATACTGAGATCTGCGATCGTAAACAGCTCAAAGATACTCTGTACCTTGTTACCATGCCTGATACCGCGCTTAAAGAACAAGCTGAAGATGACTTAAAACTAGCTAAAAATGTTGTGGTAAGCAACTTCGTCAATTTCGAAAAAGCTTTAGAAAATGAATTTAAAGGCAGTCCACCAAAGCTTATCATCATTGATGAGTGTCATTATGGGTCAAACGTATCAGCGGTGAGATACAGCAAGATCTTTGATTACCTTGAGCAAGAAAACGATAGCTGCAAAGTCGCCTTCATTTCAGCAACGCCTTTTGGTGCTCTCTATGGGGCGGAATCAGAATATCAAGAGGCGATTGATATTCAACAAGAAGCAGAAGATGAGAACGACCGAGCTTTAATTCTTGAGGCACAAAAAGCTGCCCATAACGCACTTAAAGATTCAATCCTAAGACGCGATTTCAATACACGCTTAGTTTTCCATAAGACCAGCGATGAATACTATGGCGTTCGTGAAATGCTCAACAGTGGGAAAGTTAAAGGCCTGGAACAAGACAACAAAAACTTTCTCGTTGGCTCTCCTGAGCGAGAAGAATTTATTCGGCAGTTTAAAACTCATGAAGGTATGGGTTGGTCATTAGTTCGGGTTCCTGCGGGCTTTGCTATGGATGCAAAAGAGTTACTAATTGCTCAAGGGATAGATGAAAATGCTGTTTATATACTTGGAAACTCGCTTAACGGAGTACCAGAGGATGAACATTGCAGCATAGACCGCTTTAAGCGAGAGTTCGATGATGCAAAGATCTTCGATGATAAACTCATTGCCATTACGGTCGCGGGTGCCAGAGCTGGCATTAACTTTGGTGCGATGATGAAAAACAACCTTATCTCGACATGGGATAGCACCGTTGCTAGTGTTGCTGCTGTTGTGCAAGCCAATATTGGTAGAGCTTGCGGTTATCATGGTAATAATGCTTCGATGCACTATACCAACCTCAATGCAGCTGAAGCTTACGCAGCTATCTTGGACCATTTAGAAAAAACCTGCTCCGATCACGCAGCGTCAGATTTTGATGGACTCAAAGAATTTTTCGAAGATGTTTGTCAAGAGTACCAAGTAAATGGGTTGGATGTAGGACTCACCATAAAGTATAAACGCCGCCGTCCGATCGGTGATGTCGAGACCTATCGAACTCACAGTTACGTGGCCGTACCTGCAAAATTATTACAAGACCGCGTCGACTTTAGTCGCTACACCAAAGACAAACACCTTCTACAAGCTATCGATATTGTTCGAAACGAGTTCACAGCTAAGGGGGCACCTAGCGTAAAAGGCAACCGAGCTATGCGAGGCAAGACTAAAAACTGGATTAAAGCACACTGGATTAACGGTGACAGTTACGACAACCCCGAAAAAGCTCGTGCAGATGGCACACAACAAGACAAAACAAAACTCTATACTCAAATGATAGACAATAATGAGTATCTAGAGTTTAACCGCGTCGTTGCTCCAGGCTCTGGGGAGCTTTCTGAAAATAAACTAGTCACTGCTGCTATTTTTAGCGTCTACAACATTTCACGTCGTCAAGTAGAAAAGAAGATCATGACTATCGAAGATGTTCACCACATGTGTGATCACTTTGATATAGAGCATGACGACACCATGTTAGTTCTATATAAGCGCGGAGAATACGACATCGAGCGCTCTATCGCTAAGAAACAGCATAATGAGCTACCCGAAAAGTCCGGTGATTTAAGCGACGAATCCCACTTTTCAGATAAAGCTGATTCTAACTTTTAATCAAACTCATAGGGGAAAGCCCCTATTGTAGAGAAGTACTATGAATACTGCTGATAAACACCGTCAACTTGTTGAAAACGCACTTTCACAGAACACTTTTGAGCATCAACGCCATGCCGCGAATCAAGCTTTTTTGCAATTTAAAGCAGGCTCTAGGGCCGTAGTGATTGCCGCTGAAATGCAATCGGGTAAGTCTGGGATTGCGCTTGCCCTCTCTGGACTACAAAGATTGTCTCTTCGTGATGACAGGATAGGTGAAAGAAAGTACTTAAAAGACACTTTATACTTGGTCACCATGGCGGACATAGCGCTACAAAATCAAGCTAAGCGCGATCTGGCGCCCAGTAAAAATGTAGTTATAAGTAATTTTACTAACTTCGAAATCGTCCTTAAGAGTGATTTTAAGTATTTGACTCCAAAACTCATTATCATTGATGAGTGTCATTATGGATCCAATATGGACAGCGTTCGCTATGAGAAAATCTTCAATTACTTAGAACATGAAAATCCCGGCTGTAAAGTCGCCTTTATCTCGGCGACCCCATTCAGTGCCCTCTATGCTGCTGGAGCTGATTCGATTCTTCGACACAACTTCAATACTTCTTTAGTATTTCATAAAACCAGCGGTGAGTACCATGGCATTAGGCAAATGCACCGTAACAATCAAATAATTAAACTGGATGAAAACTCACGGGACTTTTGCGAAAACTCTTTGCTACGCAACCGCTTCATGCGTCAATTCAAAGAGCATGAGGGCCCAGGGTGGTCGCTAGTTCGAGTACCAAGTAGTCAAGCTAACACTGCAAGAGATGCCTTACTCTCTTATGGAATTAAACCTCATCAAATCCATATCATCGGCCAAAAACTGGTCGGTATCGAAGACAATGAACTGTCCTCAATTGATGACTTTAAGCGAGATTATGAAACCGCTGTATTGTTTGATGACAAGCTCATTGCGATCACCGTAGCGGGATTTAGAGCCGGTGTTAACTTCGGTCAAGACATGAAGGAAACACTAATAAACTCCTGGGATAGTACCATTGCCAATATTGCGGCAGTTGTTCAGGCGAATATAGGTAGGGCATGTGGCTATCATCACAACCTCGCTGCAAAACACTACACAAACCTTGATGCTGTTCGAGCCTACGGAGAGCTTCTCGATCATCTAGAAGCCAATAACAACAGCAACGAATTTGAAGGTCTTCACCACATATTTGATCAAATATGCTCCCGCTATGATGTCAGAGGCTTTGATCGCGGTACCACGATTGCCCCTACAACTGAGACTAAAGTTACTAAGAAGCTTGCTGATAACAAAGTTTATCTAACAAAAGGTTACGTGGCTGTTCCTGGTAAGCTTGATGAACCTGGCTTTGATTTCTCCTCCTTTACCGAGGATGAAATGTTACTCAAGGCTATTAGCCACATTCGCCAAGAGCTTCTTAGTGATGATGGACCATACAGGAAAAAGAACAGAGCACTCCGTGGCGAGCATCAAAACTGGATCAAAGCACAATGGGTAAACGGTGCGACATACGATGATGGCACTCAAAGCTGCGCTAAGGCTAAAACCTTAGACTTTACCTCTAAACTAAACTCTGGTGACCAAATATCTTTCAACCAAATAGTTAACCCTGGCGGAGGGGAAAAAACCGAAGACAAGAAGGTGATGGCCAGTATTTTTAGTACTTACAACCTTTCTGGCCAAATGGATGCGTTTAAACGTTCGTTAGATTTTGATGATATAGAAGAACTCAGCTCTCTGCTTAACGTAGAAGACGACAAC
The DNA here is from genome assembly GCF_900537085.1 of Agarivorans sp. Alg241-V36. Classification (NCBI taxonomy): domain Bacteria; kingdom Pseudomonadati; phylum Pseudomonadota; class Gammaproteobacteria; order Alteromonadales; family Alteromonadaceae; genus Agarivorans; species Agarivorans sp. Alg241-V36. The sequence goes on from NZ_UNRE01000004.1 coordinate 290,725, forward strand.
ACCATTATTGTTATTTACCAGCGAGGCAAGTTCTCGAAAGAACTGACTGATGAAACGACCAAAGCAAGTCTAGATGTTCAAGCGACTCGAGTTCGACACAATAGTGTTTTTTAATCGCAGCGATTACGTGGTGTAATCGCCTTAGCCTGGTTACATGACGAGCAAATTTTTCAATAACTCTCATCGTTCATAATTGAACAGTAAAACTACCTGAATTAATCAGGCAGCTGATAACTTTTGGCTCTCCCGGGACGTATCAGTTTTTGCTCTGAGACTAAATGGGCTAACCATTTAGCCAATGACGTTTTTCCCATAATAGAGAACTCAGGGTATTGTTCGGCAATTTCACTTTGAGTGATGGGTTGATTACTGTTTTGGGTCAGCAAAATCTTCAGTTGCTTATAAAAGTAGTCTAATAACGGCATAGTTAAATTGGATGAGTCGGGTGTTTCAGATTCGATCGAGGCATTTACTGATATTGTGTCTTGCTCTAGGCCACTAAACTCAACTGCATCTTGGCTTCCATCATCTATAGCAGTAGAAAGCTGTACCTCGCTCTCTTTTTCATCAGACTCTGTAAGCTCTACTATCGTAAGCGTTGTTTCACTCAACTCTGCTTGATTCTCTATTCGCGCTTTCTGAGTTGATTGTGTATTTTGCTCAGTAAACAGATCCGGCGAAAACAAAGTATCTTGGCCACTACCACCAATCCCACCCAATTGGCTTTGTTGGCTCTCAACTTCTGTAGATACCTGTAGGGGGTTAATAAATGCTTTAACAATATCAATCATGCTCTCAAACGAAGCTTCAGGGGTAACTTTGTGACCTAGCGAGTAACCTTTGGGAAGCCCCTCTCCTGAAAGCAATCCATGATTTCCCTTTTGCAGAGGTGATTTATGGGCTGATACAAGAAGAGGCACCCAACCTTTATATAAGTTTTCTTTTGCCCCAGACCAAGTCCCCCCTTTTTCTGCCGACGTGATCACCATGGTTGCTTGAGAAAGCAGATAGATATATTTATTGCGTGCCATTGCATTGGCTGGAGTAAAACGACTTTCTGGGTAAAATGGGCTAATTAATACCAGTTGACCAGACTTTAAATATTGACGCCATTGTCCCACAGCACTGTTTTTAAACAAGCTATCAGACATAACCCCAATAGCATTGTTATCAGCTTTTAAGGACTGCTCCATTGCATGAGAGTCTACACCTTTGGCCCCACCTGAAACCACTTGATAACCATGCTGGCTGAACTTGGCGACATAATTAGCGGTAGCTTGTTCATCTTGGCTATCACAGTCACGTGAGCCAACAAAACCAATTGAACGATTAAGCAATAGCTCGGAATTTCCCACACCAAACAAAATAGCAGGGCTTTGATGTTTTAGCTGCCCCCTAAAGGCTTTAGGGTAATGTGAATGGCTCCTGTCCAAAATCCAGATACCTGCACTTTGCCATTTTTCTAACGCTAAGCTTAAACTAGCACCACGGTTGAGTAACGCACTAATCCGACCATCATAGATTGCATCAATAGTGTCATCTAGCCTAGAAAAGTTAACCATTTTTTTGGCTTTAGCATGGCTTAGTGGCAGCTCCCACTTCATCCATATTTCAGTTAGCCTTGTAGCATCTAATAATGATTCCGGATGATAACCATTTTGATGCAACCAACAAGCGAAGTAACCATACTCATTTATACTGAGAGGCTTACATACTTTCGCTTCTTTACTACTAAATAAACTGGTTAATAATAAAATGGCCTTGGTATTTTCGGTTATCATATTTAGCTCTATGCTCACTTATTGATTTTTACTAGTGGTAGTTAGCGCAATGGGTATCACTTTTGTCACACCAGCCTTTTTTAACAGCGCTCCCGCAACTGTAAATGTCCAACCAGAATCGAAGGCATCATCAATCAACCATACCGAATCACTGTATATTTTACCAGTGTCAACTCCAAAGGCACCATCTAGATTTTTAGCTTGATAAAACCGATTTTCCATCGTCTTTTGTGGAGGTCTTTCTTCTGCAATATACAAGGCATCCATACAGGGAACCCCTAGTTTTTCAGCTACTTTTCTTGCAAAGTCTGGCACCAATGTCGGATGCCTTGGCGATGGAACGTAAGCAACCCACCCAGGCCTCTCTTCATACTCAAGAGAGTTAATCATTTTCACTATTGGTGCGACTAATTCATCACTGAAATGATTCTGTTTTTTACCCGAAGCAACCAAATCTCCCCAGCCACCATCTTTCCATGAAGAAAGAGCTACTCCCGCTTCCAGATCCAAGTTGTTGTTTTTTGCACTATAAGGAAATTCATAGTTAGGAAACGCTAATCTAGCATTTGCTCCAGATGCCGCAAAAGTTGCTTTAGGTTTAATCGCTATATATCGACTACGCAGAAAATCATTGGCCTTGATAACTAAGTCATGTCTTACCTGTTCTGATAATCTAGAATCAGGCAAACAATTGGCGCACTTCCCACAGGACTGAGGATTAGCATCATCCAATTCAGTAGATAAGAACTTCATTAAACAACCAGATGACTGATGGTAATCATTTAGCCTATCCCACTCTTGTAGCTTTATGCTATTCAGTCGCTCAATCTTTTCGTGAGGCAGTTCATAATCGAATTGGGTTCGGTAGTAAGTGGACTCATCCTTCAGAATAGGAGAAGGATGCTCAATCCTTAAAAATTTAATAATCTTTTTTACTGTACTTGCTGAAAAGTTCACTTTAGGCTCAAAATCAGAAAGCCTACAACCATCAGTCTCTTCAATCACTTGCAATATTTGGTTTATTTGATGTTCTTTAGGAAAAGCATTTTCAATAAAATAGCTCTGAATTTGCGCATCTTCCTCGCCCAACATCATGACCCCAATAGCACTGTCGATACCACGACCTGCACGGCCAACTTGCTGATAGTATTCAACTACATTTCCAGGGGCTTGATAGTGAATGACAAAGCTTAAATCTGGTTTATCAAAACCCATCCCTAAAGCTGAAGTAGCAACCAAACATTTGACATCGTTATTTATGAGCGCTTGCTCAAGCCGTAACTTTTCCGAGTCATCATTAATTTGGCTATGATAGGCTAAAGCTGAAATGCCGTATTGCTGTAAAAAGCCTGATACAATTGCAGCATCTTTGGTTGTTTTAACATAAACAATACCCGTTCCCTCTATTTCGGGAAGATGCTCCACCAGCCAAGCTAAACGCTCTGAACGATTGCTGATGGCTAAAGTATGTAAGCGCAGGCTCTCACGTGTTAAAGGCCCACGTAAAGAAACTAAGCGTTCACCAAGTTGGTAAACTATATCGTCGACTACACGGTTATTTGCGGTGGCAGTTGTAGCTAATACAGGCATGTTGCTGGGCATGTTTTTAAGCACCCGTACAATCCGACTATAATCAGGTCTGAAATCATGCCCCCAATCAGAAATACAATGCGCTTCATCCACGACAAACAAACCAATATTACTACTAATTTGTGGCAGTATATTTTCACCAAAGCCTACGGAAGCCAATTGCTCTGGAGCAATAATAACTGCATCGACTCTCCCTGCTAAAATGCTACGCTCAGCCGCAGCTTTCTCGTCCTTATCCATAGATGAGTTATAGGAAACTACGTTTAACCCTAGTTTCGCGGCACTATCTATCTGGTTACGAATAAGCGACAGTAGAGGAGAAATAATGATAGTAGGTCCATAACCCTGGGAGCGACGGAGCTTAGTAGCGATAAAGTAGACAGCACTTTTACCCCAACCAGTTCTTTGAACCACCAACATCTGATTTTGATGCTCAACTAACCCTTGGATGGCTTCCCATTGATCATCGTGAAAGGTAGCCACTTGACTGCCAGTCATTTCACGAAGGTAAACTAATGCTTGCTCTTTCATTACGACCCTACTTCATTATGTTTTGGCGACATTAACGTTTATCTGATTAATTGGTGGACTTTATACTAAGCACAGGCGTCAAACACTCTTGCAAGCTCAAGCCACCATGGTTGTAGTAGTCGCCAGCAACATAGCCTGATATACCTGGAGCCATTGCTACAGAGACATTTTCATTCCAATGCCACGGCACTTTTAACTCAGAAGTATCAACATTATCTTTTAATATTGCACAACGAGCTAAACGCTTTTTCACCATATTTTTGGAAATGCTGGCTTCAGCTAATTTGTTTGGCACCCATAACCAGCCATGATCAGTAACAATACGGATATTCTTCCAGCCAGCTTTTAATAATCCATCAACTCGAGCAACAACATCTTCCAATACAGCATCAATATTCAGTGGCATCTTCATTTGTTGCTTATGCCCCATATTATCTAAATCGCCTGTTTGCACCCAGGCGTTACCTGTAGGTTTACCTGTTTCTAAACCATCTAAATATTGCCAACTTTTCGCATCTAATGATTTTTTCAAATGGTAAGAGCTAAACTCTGAACCAGAAGTAGCAACCATTGGCGTAAAGTTATCATTTTCTTGCGCACCAATGAGTAAGTCAGCAACAGGGGTTACAGCCGCTTTTGCGGTAGCGGTTAATGAAGGTAATGCACACCAATTAGTTTTTAAAGCCGTGCTAACTGAAAGCTTATCTAACTTTTGTTGTAATGCTTTTGCGGTATCGAAACGTAAACCATCAACAAAGAAAACAACCTGACTGCCGACATCATATTGCGCGGTTGACTCATTAACTTCATCAGATTTCCCAGGCTTACCGGGATAACCTTCCGCCCTAACCAGATTTTGAAAGTTTAATGTGACTTGTTCTAACCACGGGGTATAAATTACCGCTAAAATATCAGCCACAATTTGTTGTTGGTTTATATCTTTGGCAACCGCCATAGCATTAATAGCAGCGGCATCGGCTTGCCAAAAACGCTCTTTATAGGTATTAGCCATTACTTCTACTGAAGGGCCAGTAAAAGCAATATCAGTATGTTCAACCACTAAAGCTAATTGCTCTAGAATTGTTAACCAAGGAGATAACTCAAGGCCATACCATAACCATGATTTTCTATCTGCTTGTTGTTCAAAAACTTCTATTATCTGTTTTTTAATAACAGTTACATCTTGCCCTGCAAAACCTTCTAACTTATCAGCAATCTCATTTTCATCTTTTAAGTTTTCACATAAAAAGTGGCTGGCATTAAAGGCTAATCCAACAGGTTGAACTGATTTCAGCTTTTCAACTAATAAAGGTAAGTTATGCGCCGTATCTTCAAATCGCTGCCACACTGCCTGCCATTCACCTTCTGATTCACACAAGCTAAATAACACTGACTCGATATCAGTGTTCCCTAGGCATAAGTCAGGATCAAAGCCAAAGTTATCCGAACACGTTTGTTTGAAAATAGGCCACTTACTGTCTTCCCATAAAGCTTGTTTATCTTCAGGGTTATTTAACCAACCTAGAATATCTTTTGCGGGATCATCCATGACAATATTGATGAAATCTTGAGCTTCTAGCTTTTTACCTCTTAATGACTCATCTGGTGTTTCTAATAGATCAGGTAATATTTTTAATATCGCTGCTTGAGTCTTTTTGTCTTTGGCTACATCAAGCTCTAAACCTACTCTTGGGTTAGTTAAAAAAGATCCAACTGACCAATCTCTACCAGCAGTATTATAAGCCCACCAGCAACCACGATACTGAAGCTCAGCAAGCGGCCTCAATTCATCAGGGCATTGTTCTATTGCTCGTAAATCTTTGCGTCCAACGCCAGGTAAATAAATGATAGGCGTTTTGCCCTCTGGCAATTCAAGATCTTCTAATACACCTGCAATAGCACATTTAATCCAAATAGCGGGACCAGTTCTTTCGTCAGGATTATATTCACCTAACTCAACTAACTCAGGTAAGTACTGCTTAATAGAAGGCATTGCGGATTGCCACTGACGCTCAATATCAGTCCATAAAATAGCAGCAGGCGCTATTTGCACTGCCGAATTATAGTTTGCTGAGCTTCGTAACTGCGAAGCTAAGTAATCAATTAATTGCATTTAATTACTATCTCCTGCGATAGCTTCTATATTAGAAAGCCATTGATCAAATAATTCGCAGTTATCACGCATTGAATCCAAACCAACTTCTAACGCAGCTAAAGCTCCCATCAAAGGCTTCTCATATCCTCTAATCAAATTAAGTATTCTCTTGCTAGGAGCCGTTTGAGGGCTATTGTTTATATGCTCTGGTGATTCAAAGTTATCAGCGATTTGTTGGAAATTTCCAACTAAGTCTTCGCGACCCATTCCTAATGCCATTTTCTCGGGTTCACTAAATAATAACCCTTCAAATTCATACATTTGAATAAAGGGAATAAAACGTCTCATTGCATCTTGACCAAGCTTGCGAGTTAATTTACTCACTAATTCTTCATTAACTTTTTGTGATTTTTGTTGAATAGTATCATTGTGATTTGTAGTCGATTTACCAGGGAAGGTCTCTGGTAGGCCATAGAAATCAAAGAATGTAGTACAATAACATTCTGCATCTCCAAGCAACCGATTTTTGACCTCTGGAAGTAAACGGTCAAATTTAAAATTCCCCCCTTTATGTCCAGGTTTACCAATTAAAGCTGGCAACAATATAATACCTTGAGCTAAGAAAGGCTCAACTAAAAGCTCTTTTACAAATGCTTCCTCTGTTTGTCCTTCACAAATAACATGAACTCTAATCATTTAGATGGCCTCCCACCTAAGATGTTTTTCTCCCAAAGTTCACCAACAGAATAATCTTCCAGCCATAACTTAAAATCATCCTGTTTTAATCTTTTAAAAACGGATTCACCTTTTTCTCTCTCTACTACAATAATATCTCTTAATTCAAATTCATTAAGTAAAGGAACCGATTGTGTTGAAACAATAACTTGCATACGCTCTGAAGCAGAGCGCAATAACGCTCCTAATAAAGTAAGTGCGTAAGGATGGAGACCTAACTCTGGTTCATCAATAATAATTGTAGACGGAGGATTAGGTTGCATTAAGGCTGTTACTAAACATATAAAGCGTATAGAACCATCTGACAATTGGCTTGGCCATAATGCATAATCACTATCAGCTTGTTGCCACAATAATCTAATTTGCTCTTCACCTGATTCAAGTTGTGTTGGTTTTAATACAAAATCATCAAAAAATGGTACAGCCAAACGTACTGTTTTTTGTATTTGACTGTAAACATCCTTATTTTCTTTAGATAGTTTATATAAATAAGCAGCTAAATTAGATGCATCCGTTCGCAAATATTCATTATCATGAACTGAGCACAGCCTTTTCATAGCCGCTGTATCACTGGTATCGTGAAAATGGAAAACTCGCCACTCTGAAATTGCTGAATAACAAAAACCTGCTACTTTAGCGGAATTTCCGCCTTTAATTTCTGACTTTAGGTTAGATTCCGTATGGCCTGCGCCAAGGCTCGGCCTAGTCACTCCATAAAGAGGGCCATCAAAATAAAGCTGCTCCATATTAAAAGTAAAACCTGAGTTGGCAGTTGGAACCAATTCAGCCGCGTAGCCGTTATCCCCAAAACGTATTGCAGATAATAAAGCTGGAGTTTCTTTAATACCGTAACTGAGTATTCGATCGGCTCCACCTTGTTTACTTGTCCATAATTGTAAACGACCTTCCACCTGCTCATGGAGCATTTTAAAGTAGCCCACAAAATTACTTTTACCTACCCCGTTTGCGCCTATTAGTACATTCAGGTTGTGCAATTTAAACTGTTCAAGGTTACGAATAGACTTATAACCTTTAATAGTTAGCCACTTTATTTTACTCATAACAAATCTCTCGCTTGCTTCTTCTCAGCTAGTGTTAGGTGGTGATCGTTGACACGGTCGCCTTGTTTGCCGCCATATTTTAGGCCAAGATCAAACCATGGGGCTGAAGGCACGTCGGTACCTCGGTCTTTTTTCCAATGAATGTTTGGTTTTGAGCGCAGTATGCCTGCTTCTTTTTTGCCGACGTCTTTGGCTTGCATAAATGGGCGGATGTTTAGGCGTACGCCATCGTTTAGGTCTGGGTTCCAGCCGATTGGTTGTTCGGCTAATGACTTCCAACGTACAAAGATATCAAGACCTTCTTTACCGTTACTTTCACCAACAAGAATTGCTTCTAGTTGCTCTCTTAAGTTTCTTGCAGCGGTTAATCTTAGTTCAGCGCCTTCGTCACCATCTTTTTCTTGTTGAATTTGAGTGCTAATCCAATCATCAAGGTAAGTGTAAATTAAACGTTCTAAGCCTTTGTAATCCAGCGTGTGATAATTTACCAATGCCGTGAAGCCATCAGGTAATCCATCCCATATTTGCCAAATAAATGGGCGATGTTGGAATAACTTTGAGTGTTGCTCAAAGAATTTATCACGTAGCCATAAGTTTAAGTCGCGAGACTTAACGGACTTTAATAAGTTATTGAGTACAGTAGCAGACCACTGTTCACCATATGCGGCATGTAATATCGCTTCTAACCTATCAACCGCAGGTTTTTCACCTCGGATTGCTGGAATACAAACAATGCCATCATCATCTACCAAGTCATCAAAGACTTTGTTTTGAGCTATCACTTCACGCATTTCTGGTGCTAATTCCATTTCAGCATCAAGCTCTGCTGGCCAGCGATAACCTAATAAGCGAGCAACAGCAACTTGCAGCACGGTGTCATCTTGTCGTGTGTCACTAATTGCAGTGGTTTTTGTTTCTTCATTCCAGATTACTGATGCACAAGGATGACCGTGAAAGATCCATTGTGAAGCAGTGTTAGTGAATGGGCTTGGTAACCCTTGTGGATACAATTTGTCAGCAACCTTACTCCATTTTTTTGAATCAAACTCAACTTTAACTAAGGCGCCTCTGACTTTAAGAGCCTGATCAATTTCTCTGACATCATCATTGTAAAATTCTGAAGAACAGTAAGCCCAAATTTCAGGTAATTGGCTAGAATCCGCAGGTATTATAATTTGTACATTATCATCAAAGCATTGCCCATCATACAAGGAAGCGGTTAATGTTCCTGTAGGATTTATAGCAACTCCTTTTTTGCCAAGAGCTGCTTCTCCCCTAACGTAGGCACGGCCATCTTCAATTGCATCTAGTAGATCTTTACCGTAATTTAATAAAGTATCTCTACCTGAATAAGTTTCTTTCTCTTTTGACGTGCCTTGCCAAAAAGTCCAGGGTGAAGTTTTCTTATCAAATTCCCAGAATTTTTTGCTAAATCTTAATGTATCTGCTGGAGATATACCTTGTCTTGAAGATGCTATTTCAT